>NZ_SGUA01000040.1:0-863 GCF_005435135.1 Halorubrum sp. ASP1
CGACGACCATCGCAAGACCGTCGAACGGGGCGTCATACCAGTGCTGGAACGTGAAGAGGACTAACCCTATGAGTCCGCCAGCGACTGCGAACCCCCATCCACCAGCCGTTTCCGGGAGTTCAGGGAAGTAGAACGACACTACTCCTCACCTCCGAACGCCGCGTAGCCGACGGCGAAGACGACGAGGCCGATCAGCAGGAACTGCAGCCCCGACAGGTCGCCGAGGTAGCCGCCGGTCCCGAGCGAGCCGAAGATCCCCGTCACCGCCGCCAACGCGAACCCCGGCTCGGAAAGGACCGCAGTGATCAGGTCGTCGCCGAACTGCAGGCCGACACCCAGCCCCGCGACGCCGGCCGCCGCGCTCGTCGACACCGCTCGCGATGCCGCTCCGGCGCCCGACGAGGCCGCCGAGCCGGCCCGTGCAGCCGCGTCACGACTTCGCTCGACGCCAACCACGTAGACCAGCGCGCCCACCGCGAGCACGCCCAGCGCCAGCGTCACCGCCGACATGGTTCACCTCCGTTCGTTCGTGTCCGATTCAACTCGGTTCGTCCGCTGTGAGTGTGTCTCATACTTCTCGATCGATGTTGCTCCAGATCTGCTGACCCAGATACGCCAAGAAGACGAGAGCGGCCGCGACGACCGCCCACTCTCCCGTTGACGACGGCGGCAGGACCTGGGGGAGCGTCAGCGCCCCCACCGAGATAGCCGAGAATAACTGCGGCCCCGAGGCGATGAGCGCGTCCGTCAGCGCCCACACGACCTCCGGGTTCAGCACCGCGGCGATCGCGCCAAGTCCCGCCGACACCTGCGTCAGCGGATCCTTCGCGATGTCTTTCAGTGTCACTCTGTCAACCCTCCGA
>NZ_SGUA01000041.1:0-769 GCF_005435135.1 Halorubrum sp. ASP1
CTTTTCGGTGATTCAGTACGCCGCCGAGCAGGGTAACGCTGAGATCGTCTACGTCGGCGACGTGAACGAGGACGATCTCACGTTCGATCTAAAGCGACGCATCGAGCGAGACACGAAAGAAGATGAAATCGAGAAATCACGCCGAGCGGTCCGCCGCCGGATCAAAGAGGGGTATGATCACGGCCGCCCGCGATTTGGAATGACCTACGACGATGCCGGACACTACCAAGTGCCGGGAAAGGAGTTCGACACCGTCATGGAGATCTTTCAGCTCGACAACGCTGGGAAGAGTCGTCGAGAGATAGCGGACACAGTTGACATACCGGTTGCGACTATTCAGAACGTACTTGACCGGCGTGAATGGTACATCAATCGCGAGCAGATGGCAGAATCGTAGACACCCGGAATGTCCTAGTGCGATCGCAAAGGTAGCCCATTCATCTCTCGAATTCTCCGAGCGCTAGATCTACTTCATGAACACCATGTATGTCTTGATATTTCATTTTCGCCGTCTCGATAAATCTGTTCACTTGACCGGATCTTGGTCCCCAGTGTGTGATATCAACTCCAAATTCATTTTCCAGCACGTACCCACCACCAAGGCTCACGACAGAGGCAAGGATCAATATGGGTAACCATCCCTTCGGACCAACTAGAATAACGAGTGCTACCGGGAGCGAAGAGTAGAGTGAGTATGCTGGGAGGTTGTACAGAATGCCAGTTTTCCAATTGATTGCGTACGCCACAAAGCCACAGATCCCGAAGACGA
>NZ_SGUA01000042.1:0-746 GCF_005435135.1 Halorubrum sp. ASP1
GGCAGAGCTGTACCTGTTGACCGGCGTTACCGAGTACGACAATAGCCGGCCCCGGTCGGTGCGACTCTACCTCCGTGACACAGGGCTGGTGACCGCGCTCGCCGACGGCGACGCCTCGACCGTCCGCAACGATTTTGACCGCGAGGCCGACCTAGCCCGCGTCGCGGCGTTCGACCACACGATGCGGTTTGCCTACGGGATCAACGCTGTGCAAGGTAATGATGAACCGCCAGCTGTCCAGTACTGGCGCGGCCGGGAGGGTGAGGTCGACTTTGTCTTCGAGGTGGATGGCACTCCTGTCCCGATTGGGCTAGCGTATCAGTCACGTGAGCGTGAGGGGTCGCTCGAAGCCGTTCAAGAATTCAAAGAAGCGTACGACGTGCCACTTGGATTCCTCCTCGCTGGTGATACGGTTCGAGGCAGACAACCTATTGAGGATCTCGGAGAGGGAATCATCCAACTTCCGTACTGGTTGTACTTGCTCCTATGCTAGGTCGCTACCTAATCGGTTGTGAGAACAGAACTAGGGACCTGTCGGTTGCCGCCCCTGGTGGAAGTCGTGATGGGTCGAGGTACCAGGAGACGACAGGGGGTTTGTATTGGGAGCAGATATTTAAGCTAACTTGACGTATTGTATGGAAATGACGGTTTTCGGCCGTCTTGGTGCCCTGTTCGTGGTCCTCGGCGGGGCAGCCCTCTTGTTCGTGGACGCTCTGCGTTCTCCACCCGGCCTCTGGTACGCGGTC
>NZ_SGUA01000043.1:0-677 GCF_005435135.1 Halorubrum sp. ASP1
CTTGCCATGATAACGACCGGGGGAGAACAGAGAATAAAACCTTTGTTCATGATAGTTTCGGCGGGGCGCGGTCGCTCTCGTCGCGTGTTGCCTCGCTGCGTCCGTCCGAGGCGTCCTTCTGCTGCGTCCGTCCGAGGCGTCCTTCTGCTGCGTCCGTCCGAGGCGTCCTCCGGCTTGCCGTCGGGATTTATGCCGTCGCCGCGACAGCACGACGCATGGAGATCCTCCACACGTGTCTCAACGTGGCGGACGCCGACCGCGCCGCGGACTGGTACGTCGAGCAGCTCGGGTTCGAACGCGCTTGGGAGTTCACGACCGCCGACGGCGACACGCGCAACGTGTACGTCGCCGGCGACGGCGGCGTCGAGTTCCAGCTGTCTGACACGGACGGCGCGGCGCCGAGCGCGGACGGCGACCGCTACGACCACGTCGCCGTCGGCGTCGACGACGTGGACGCCGCGTTCGAGACGATCGACCACCACGGCGTCGTGAAGGAGCCGGGCGACCAGCCGGAAGCGGGGGCCCGGACCGCCTTCGTGAAGGACCCGGACGGCCACGTCGTCGAGCTGATCGAGCCCCTGTGAGCGGTCGGGCACCGAAGGCGGCGGTGCGTCCGGACCGGACGACGCGCGTACTTCGGCGGTCACCACCCGTCGTCGTCATCGCCGGGCCACTCG
>NZ_SGUA01000044.1:0-660 GCF_005435135.1 Halorubrum sp. ASP1
TTGGGGGGAGCTTTCTCGCACCGCTGCTGTTCGGTACTCTCGCTGGTCGGTGGATCTTTGACGCGCCGACACTCTCGCTGCCGGCATTGTTAACTGGTGTTGGCCTCGTAACCGTCTCGGTCGCCACCGGGGCCGCCTTTCTGACAGCTAAAACTAGGCCACAGCTAGCGTCCAACCTGCGCACGTACGGAATTATTGCGACGCTTGCGTACTTGATCGGAGTTGTCGCTCTGCTGACGACTGTTGTCGTAACTGATGCCGGGGGTACTGCTGAGACGGTTCTTTCGCTTCCTGTAGGTGCGATTGTCGTCTTGTCGGTTATTGCGGGAGGGGGGGGAAGTGTTCTTGCCCTAAGTGGCAAGCACCGTGCTTGGCTGGTGAGCGCATTCGGGCTTCCTGTGCTATTGAGCCTGCTGGTCGCGCTCCTGCTGTATCCGACTATCTATCCGCCAACCGGCTTGACGGTTCGAGAAGCGGTTGTCTCACCGTTAGCGCTGAATCTCGTGACGATTCTCGGATTTCCGGCGCTCCTCCTCGTACTGTGGTACTTCAAATTCCTCTATGGCGTGTTTAGCGGTCCGATCAAGGGTGAGGGATACAAAAATTGAACGTGTAGATCACCGCTTGGCGTCGGAGATCTTTTCAGCATCTGTTCGGACG
>NZ_SGUA01000045.1:0-633 GCF_005435135.1 Halorubrum sp. ASP1
CGCTTTCTCCCTGCTCAGCAAGGAGTGCAGCGCGACCCTGTGCGACGTTGAGCGGACTGCGCAAATCGTGGGAGATAACACTCGCAAACTCTCCAAGCCGCTCGTTCTGCTGACGTAGTTGTCGCTCACGTTCGACGCGTTCAGTCACGTTCCGAGTGACCCCAACGAGACGTGTTATCTCACCATCGGAGACTACCGGCGCAAGTTTTGTCTGCCAGAAGCGTGCTCCTTCGCTGACCAGGAGTTCCTCCTGATACGAGATCGGTTCGCCAGCCTTGACACAGCGGTGATAGTTCGCGGCTAACTCAGCGCCCTGTTCTTCACCGAACACGGCTTGTGGTGTCTGGCCCTGTACTTCCTCGGTAGTAATCCCAGTCTGGCGCTCATAGGAGGGACTGAGGCGCTCAAACTCGAATTGGACACCATCCCCATCTTCCTCAACATTCATCAGAAAGATGGCGTCCTCCACGCTGTTCAAAACGGCTTCGTACTCTTCGGCAAGCTCGCGCGCTTCGCGTTCGTACTCTTTTCGCTCAGTAATGTCTCGACTGCTAAGCAGAATCCCATCGATGATGTCGTCGTCAACTCGATTCCGCATTGTGGCCTCAATCCAGCGCCACGAGCCGTTGGCGT
>NZ_SGUA01000046.1:0-611 GCF_005435135.1 Halorubrum sp. ASP1
TATCAACACACCAGGAAAATTGTAGCGGCAGACGACTGGTGGCTTGTCCGCGATACACTCCGCGGGCCTGACACTGAGACCGAGCCATGCATTTCTCGTCTCCATTTCCACCCGGATATTGCCGTCACAATCGACGAGTCTGGGACAATACGGGCATCTCACCGGTCAGTGGCCGATGATGATCCGCCCTTGCTGAGCGTTCACCCACTGGGTACAAACGACGTTCGCACTACTACAACCGAATACTTCCCCGAATTTGGCGTCGCTCAGGAGCGACAGACCGCGGAGTTACGAGTCGGTCCGAAGTCAGGAACAACAGCTCTGGGTTATCTTCTTGCCCCAAGCGGCAGCGATGGGAATAGATATGACTCCTCTATTGAAAGTGAGGAATAATCGCCTGCGGGCTAAAACCGCTACCCCCTCGGATAAGGACGGTTTGGACATTCCAGCTGATGAGTAATCCGGCGTTTGGGATTGTAGCCGCAACTCATGGATTATATCCGCCCGTGCAAGTGGCTCAATCCGCTATGCCGTTCGATGGACCTCCGACGTTGGCGGGGTATAACTCCGACTCAACTGAACAGACGCTTCAGCCGAGCCCACGAGACCGT
>NZ_SGUA01000004.1:0-323422 GCF_005435135.1 Halorubrum sp. ASP1
CTGCCGGCTCGACCGCCCGGACGACACCTCCGTCCGCGACCTCTACGCGGTCCCGGCCGACGGCGGCGACGCCGGCGCGCCGTGGGTCAGATCGCCGCCCGTGAGCCGCTCGGCGTCGCCGCCGTCGGCCGGGACCGCGTAGAGGTCGCGGACGGAGGTGTCGTCCGGGCGGTCGAGCCGGCAGGAGGTGAACGCGATCCGCCCGTCCGGGCCCCACGTCGGGTCCATCCCGGCGATGTCCTCGAAGGCGCCGCCGCCGTAGGCGTCGTCGAGCCGGCGGGGGTCGCTCTCGGGGTCGTCGAGGTCGACGACGAACAGGTACCGCGTCACCTCGTCGGTCCAGCCGGCGCCGTTGACCTTGTGCTGAAGCCGGGTCGTCTCGATGGGGCCGCCCTCCTCGCGCACCTGGTCGAGGTACTCGGACTCCTCGTCGGTCGGGTCGCGCGACTCGATCACCAGGCGGTCGCCCGAGGGCGACCAGTCGAAGTCCGCGACGCCCTCGTCGCGCTCGGTGACCTGCCGCGCGTCACCGCCGAGCGCGAGGTCGAAGACCCACACCTGCGGCTTGGGCCCGTCGTCGCCGTTTCCGAGGGGTTCCTCGCCGTCGCCCTCGCTCTCGGCGTCCGCGTCCACGTCCCCGCTTTCGGCGTCCTCCTCGTCCCCCTCGTCGTCTCGGTCGCGCCAGCCCACCCGCTTCTCGGCGTCGCGGTCGCGAGCGGCCACGAACGCGAGGCGGTCGCCGTCGGGCCCCCACGACGGCGCGGAGGCGCCGGAGGCGCTCGTCAGGCGGTGCGGCTCGCGGGAGCCGTCGATCGGGGCGACGAAGAGGGAGGAGACCGCCTCGTCCGCGGCCTGGTCGTACTCGGTCGCGGTGAAGGCGACGCGGTCGCCGGTCGGGGAGACGGCGACCTCGCCGATCTGGGTCAGGTCGTAGTACGCGTCCAGCGGCAGTTCCGACATGAACGCACCCAGCGGCGGGCGGAGGAAATACGTTCGGGCCGCGGAACCTCGGCGACCGAGGGAGCGCGGTCGCCGGCGACGCGGGCCGCGAGGGCGACCGACTTAACCGCGACGCGACCGCACCGCCGGTCGTGTTCCGCGACCTCTCGCGACCGATCGAGACGGGGATGCCGACCTACCCCGGCGACCCCGACGTGACGCTCGCGCCCGCCGCGACCCACGAGGCCGACGGCTACGCGACGAGCGAGCTCCGGACCGGAACGCACGCGGGAACGCACGTCGACGCGCCGCGGCATACGGTGCGCGGGGGCGAGTCGATAGACGAGCGAGACGTCGGCCGGTTCGCGTTCGACGCGCGCCTCTTGGACCTCCGTCCGCTCGGTGCGCGGGAGCCGATAGCGCCCGACGCGCTGCCCGACCCCGACGCCCTCGACCCCGCGGTCGACCTCCTCGTCCTCCGGACCGGCTGGGAGTCGCACTGGGGGACCGACCGATACCGCGACCACCCGTACCTGACCGCGGCGGCCGCGGAGCGGTGTCGGGAGGCGGGCGTCGGCGTCGGGCTCGACGCCTTCGGACCGGACCCGACGCCGACGGCGGGCGGAGGGGCAGACGGGGGAGCGAGTGAGGACGGCGAGCCCGGGGGGACCCCCGCCCACGACGTCCTCTTGGGCGCCTCGCTCCCGGTCGTCGAGAACCTCTGCGGCCTCGACGGCCTCCCGGCGCGGTTCCGGCTCTCCGCCTTCCCGCTCCGGCTCCGCGGCGCAGACGGGTCGCCGGTGCGCGCGGTCGCCGAGTGGGAGGATTAGACGGACGCGGACCGCCGCGCGGGCCGGCTCGCGGGCGGCCCAGACCAAACCCGTTTTAAGCGTCGGCGACGAACCGCGTCTCAAGGTCGATATCCATGGAAATGCCACGCCGCTTCAACACGTACTGCCCCCACTGTGACTCCCACCAGGAGCACGAGGTGGAGAAGGTCCGATCGGGTCGCGCGACCGGAATGAAACGCGACGCGCGACAGCGACGCCGCGCGCTCGCGACCATCGGCAACGCCGGCGGGTACTCGAAGGTGCCCGGTGGCGACAAGCCGACGAAGAAGACCCACCTGAAGTACCGCTGCGGCGACTGCGGGAAGGCCCACATGCGCGAGGGATGGCGCGCCGGCCGTCTCACGTTCCAGGAGTAAGCATGGCGGGAGACTTCCACCGCGTCGCCTGCGGCGACTGCGAGAACGAACAGGTCGTCTTCGGCAAGGCCTCCTCGACGGTGTCGTGCGCGGTCTGCGGCACGACCCTCGCGACCCCCACCGGCGGGGAGGCGGAGCTTCACGGCGAAATCGTCGAAACCGTTGAGGCGCGGTAACCGCCTCACCGCTCCGTCATGAAGTACAGCGGCTGGCCCGAACCCGGCGAGTTGGTGGTCGGCGACGTCGACGAGATCGCCGACTTCGGCGTGTTCGTCGACCTCGACGAGTACGAGGACAAGCGCGGCCTCTGCCACATCAGCGAGGTCGCGTCCGGCTGGATCAAGAACGTCCGCGACCACGTCCGCGAGGGACAGACGGTCGTGGCGAAGGTGCTCGAGGTCGACGAGTCGTCGAACCAGATCGACCTCTCGATCAAAGACGTCAACGAACACCAGCGCAAGGAGACGATCCAGGACTGGAAGAACGCCCAGAAGGCCGACAACTGGATGGAGATCGCGCTCGGCGAGGACGTCGACGACGACCGCTACACGTCGGTCGCCAACGCGCTCCTCGCGGAGTACGAGAGCCTCTACGACGCCTTCGAGGCGGCGGCGATCCGCGGCGACGAGGCGCTCGACGACGTCGACGTCGACGCCGACACCGTCGACGCGGTCGTCGCGGCCGCCCGCGATAACGTCTCCGTCCCGTACGTCGACGTGACCGGCTACGTCGACCTCGAATCGGCGGCCCCCGACGGCGTCGACGACGTGCGCGACGCGCTCGCCGCCGCCGAAGGGAACGGCGAGGTCCCGGACGGCGTCGACCTCGACGTCGGCTACGTCGGCTCGCCCGAGTACCGGATCAAGGTCCGCGCGCCGGACTACAAGACGGCGGAGTCGCAGCTCGAAGCTGCCGCCGAGCGCGCCCGCGAGGCGATCGAGGCCGCCGGCGGCGAGGGCGAGTTCCACCGCGAGCGGCGCGAAGACGACGAGTAACTCGGTCCGACCCGACGCTTTTCATCCGTGAAATCAGACATCCGCGTCTGCGCGAACTGGGCGGCCGCTCACGAGCGGCCGGTGTACGCGCTCGGCGAGCGCTGTCCGGTCTGCGGCGGCCCGACCGAGAACAGCGCGCCCGCCCCGTTCGGCCCGGAAGACCCGTACGGCGAGTACCGACGGCGGGCGCGGCGACGCGGCTCGGAGTAGGCGCGGACGCCGCGGCGGCGTCCGGGCTGTCCTCGTGACCGCTCGATCGCGAGCCACCGGAATAGCCACGCTCTTGTGACCGCCGCCCGGACGGACGGGGTATGGAGGACATCGAGATCGACGAGGTCGCGACGCCGGAGCTCACGGACCCGGTGTTGATCGAGGGGCTGCCGGGCGTCGGGCACGTGGGGAAGCTGGCGGCCGAACACCTGCTGGAGGAGTTCGACGGGGAGCTCGTCCGCCGGGTGTACGCCACGGAGTTCCCGCCGCAGGTGAACGTCGACGACGGGGGGGTCGCGGAGCTGACCTGCGCCGAGTTCCACGCCGTCGAGACCGACGGCGCCGACCTGCTCGTGTTGACCGGCGACCACCAGGCCGGGTCGAACGCGGGCCACTACAAGCTCACCTCGACGTTCCTCGACGTGGCCGAGGCGTTCGGCGCGGAGCGCGCGTTCGCGCTCGGCGGCGTCCCGACCGGCGAACTGGTCGAGGAGTACACCGTCCTCGGCGCGGTCTCCGAGGACGCGCTCACGGAGGACTTGGAGGACGCCGGCGTCGAGTTCCGCGCCGACGAGCCGGCGGGCGGCATCGTCGGCGTCTCCGGGCTCGTCCTGGGGCTCGGCGGTCGCCGCGGGTTCGAGGCCGCCTGCCTGATGGGCGAGACGAGCGGCTACCTCGTCGACCCGAAGAGCGCCCGCGCCGTGCTGGAGGTCCTAGAGTCCGTCCTCGACCTCTCCGTCGGTTACGAGAGCTTAGAGGACCGCGCCGAGGAGATGGAGGAAGTCGTCGGCAAGATCCGCGAGATGCAGGAGGGACCGGCGGTGCCGGACGACGACCTGCGTTACATCGGCTGACCGGACGCGACCGCCGCGACCCGCTCGTTCTCTGCGGGGCCGTTCGTTTCCGCCGGAGAACCGGAACTCCCGCTTCCGGCAGAGATAAATCACGTCCCCGATCATCGTTCGTGTATGACAGAGGTACGCGTCGCCGGGGTCGGGCTCACTCCCTTCGGCAGTCAC
The DNA here is from genome assembly GCF_005435135.1 of Halorubrum sp. ASP1. Lineage (NCBI taxonomy): Archaea > Methanobacteriati > Methanobacteriota > Halobacteria > Halobacteriales > Haloferacaceae > Halorubrum > Halorubrum sp. ASP1. The sequence goes on from NZ_SGUA01000004.1 coordinate 4,371, forward strand.
CCGGAGCGCACCGGCCGCGACCTGTTCGGGGAGGCCGCGCTTCGGGCGTTCGAGGACGCCGGCGTCGACAGGGCCGACGTCCAAGAGCTGAACTACGGCAACTTCATGGGGGCGCTCGCCGAGCATCAGGGCCACCAGGCGCCGCTGATGGCCGAGGCCGCCGGGGTGCGCTGCCCGGCGACGCGCTACGAGTCGGCGTGCGCGTCGGCCGGCGTCGCGGTCCGGGAGGCGGTCCGGACGGTGGCCGCGGGCGACGCGGACGTGGTCCTCGCGGGCGGGATGGAGCGCATGACGAACCTCCCGACCGCCGAGGTCACCGAGGGGCTCGCCATCGCGGCCGACGACCTCTTCGAGGTGCGGTCGGGCGTCACCTTCCCCGGCGCCTACGCGCTCATGGCGAACGCCTACTTCGACGCCTACGGCGGGAGCCGCGAGGACCTGGCGCACGTCGCGTCGAAGAACCACGCCAACGCCGTGCCCAACGAGTACGCCCAGTACCGGAAGGAGGTCTCCGTCGCGGAGGCGATGGACGCGCCGCCGGTCGCGGCGCCGCTCCACCTGTACGACGCCTGCCCGATCACCGACGGGGCGAGCGCGCTCGTGCTGGTCTCCGCGGAGTACGCGGAGCGGAACGACCTCGACGCGCCGGTCGCGGTGACGGGCACCGGACAGGGGACCGACCGGATGGCGCTCGGCGACCGCGACCGCCTCGCCCGGACGCCCGCCGCGGACGACGCCGCCGACGCGGCCTACGCCGACGCCGGCGTCGGGGCGAGCGACGTCGACGTCGCGGAGGTCCACGACTGCTTCACCATCGCCGAGGTGCTGGCGCTGGAGTCGCTGGGACTGTTCGAGCCGGGCGAGGGGATATCGGCCGCCCGCGAGGGGGTCACGACCGCCGACGGCGACCTCCCGGTGAACCTCTCGGGCGGGCTGAAGGCGAAGGGCCACCCGGTCGGCGCGACCGGCGGGTCGCAGATCGCCGAGCTGACCCGCCTTCTCCGCGGGGACCACCCCAACAGCGAGCACGTCCCCGACGCCGAGGTCGGCGTCGCGCACAACGCGGGCGGGACCGTCGCCAGCGCGGTCGTCCACGTGCTGGAGGTGGCGGAATGAGCGACGCGGACACGGGCGGGGAGGCCCCGCCGACCGACCGCGACTACGCCGAGTGGCTCGACGCGCTCGCGGACGGCGAGGGGTTCGCGCTCGCGTGTCCGGACGGCCACGGCTCGCTCCCCCCGCGCCGCGTCTGTCCCGAGTGCGGGTTGCCGGACCTCTCGCGGGAGCCGCTCCGCGAGACGGGGACCGTCGAGACGTACAGCGTCGTCCACGTCCCGTCGCCCCGCTTCGCCGACGACGCGCCGTACGCGACCGCCGTGGTCGACTTCGGCCCGACGCGGCTGACGGGGATCGTCCGCGGCGACGACTCGGACGAGGACGCCGCCCCGGACGTGGCGATCGGTGACGCGGTGACGGCCGCCGTCGGCGAGCGGGCCACCGACGGCGAGCGGCTCGTCGTCTTCCGTCCCGCGCCTGACCGGTCCCCGGACGAGTGAGCCGAGCGCGAGCGCGTCGAGCCACTCGGCGTGGTCCCGCGGCGAGTGAACGCCGCCCCGGAGCCGACGTCGCTCGCGGCCTTCCCCGTCGATTTTCGGGGTCCGAGGCGCGGACGGGCAAAACCATTATACGCGAATGGTAAGTATTCCGAGCGTATGCCCGACCGCATCCCGGTCCTCCTCGTCGACGACGACCCGGACCTGCGAGAGGTCACCGCCTCGTACGTAGAGCGCGAGGCGGACCGGATCGCGGTCGAGACGGCGCCCGACGCGGACGCCGGGCTCGACGCCCTGGCGGACGGCGAGTTCGAGTGCGTCGTCTCGGACTACGAGATGCCCGGCCGGGACGGGCTGGCGTTCCTCGCCGCGGTCCGCGAGCGCTGCCCGGACCTCCCGTTCATCCTCTTCACCGGCCGGGGGTCCGAGGAGGTCGCGAGCGAAGCGATCTCCGCCGGCGTCACCGACTACCTCCAGAAGCGCGGCGGCACGGAGCGGTACGAGCGGCTGGCGAACAGGGTCGTCGAGGCCGTCGAGAAGCGGCGGGCCGAACGGGAGGCCGAGGAGGCCGTCGGTCAGTTCCGCGCGGTCGCGGAGGGGGCGTCGGACGCGATCCTGTCGGTCGACACCGACGGGGTGATCGAGTTCGCGAACCCGGCCGTCGAGTCGGTGTTCGGGTACGAGCCGAGCGAGTTGGAGGGCGAACCGCTGACGACGCTGATGCCCGACCGGCACCGGAACGACCACCTCGGCGCGGTCGAGCGATACCTCGCCACCGGCGAGCCGAGCGTCGACTGGTCGGACGTTCGGTTCGACGCGCTCCACCGCGACGGTCACGAGGTCCCGGTCTCGCTGTCGTACGGTGATTTCACCGCGGACGGCGAGCGACACTTCGTCGGCGTGATCCGCGACGCCACCGACCGCGACCGCCACCGGGCGTTTATCGAACACGCCAGCGACGTGGTCGCCGTGCTGTCGCGCGACTGGCGGTTCCGGTACCTGAGCCCCTCTTGCGAGCGCGTGACCGGCCACGCCCCGTCGGACCTGCTCGGCGAGCGGTCGCTCGACTACGTCCACCCGGAGGACCGGGAGGCGGTCAGGGCGGCGTTCGGCGAGCTGGACGCCGAGGGCGGCCCGCCGACGGCCGAGTACCGGTTCGAGACGGCCGACGGCGAGTACCGGTGGCTCGAATCGGTCGGGAGCGAGCGGATCGAGACGGACGCCACCGAGGGATACGTCGTCACCACGCGGGACGTCTCCGAGCGGAAGGAGCGCGAGCGGACCCTCGCCCGGCTCCGCGAGTGGACCCGGGACCTCAACTACGCCCGGACCACCGAGGAAGCGGCCGAGCTGGCGGTGGACGCGGTCGACGACCTGATCGACGCGGGACTGAGCGGGATCCACCTCCGCACCGAGGAGGGTGACCGCCTCGAACCGGTCGCGCTCGGCCAGTCGGTGCCCGCGCTGTTCGAGGAACAGCCGTCGTACGACCGGGACGCGCCGCCGGGGACGCGGGCGGCGATGGCGTGGGACGCCTACCGGAGCGACGAGTCGCTCGTCGTCGACGAGCTGTCGGCGTACGAGCCGCTCGACGAGCCCTCGCCGGCGGAGAGCCTCGTGTTGCGCCCGATCGGGGACCACGGGCTGTTCGTCGTCTCCTCGCCGGAGCCGAACGAGTTCACCGACACCGACGTGCTCGTGGCCGAGATCCTCACCGGCCACCTCGAGGCGGCGTTCGACCGCATCGAGCGGGAGAGCCGCGTGGAGCGGCTCCACGACGCGACTCGGACCCTCGTCCGGGCGGACTCGCGGAAGGAGATCGCGGAGCGGGCGGTCGAGGCCGCCACCGACGTACTCGGGTTCTCGATCGTCACGGTCCGGATCAACGACGAGGACGCCGGCGGACTGGTGCCGATGGCCGTCTCGCCGAAGGCGGTGGACCTGCTGCCGGAACGGCGGACGTACACCCCCGACGGGGGGAGCCTGAACTGGGGCGCGTTCGACGCCGGCGAGCCCCGGAAGTTCGACGACATCCGCGAGACCGAGGCGCTCGACGCCGACACGGACCTCCGCAGCCTGCTGATCGTCCCGATCGGCGACTACGGGACGATATCGGTCGGCGAGACGGAGCCCGGCGTGTTCGGCGGCGTCGACGAGTACCTCGCCGGAATCCTGGCGACGGCGGCCGAGACGGCGTTCCAGGCCGAGGCGCGCACCCGCCGGCTTGCGGAGCGGACGTCGGAACTGGAGCGACAAAACGACCGCTTAGAGGAGTTCGCGGGGGTGGTGTCACACGACCTGCGGAACCCGCTGGAGGTCGCGCGCGGCCGGACCGAACTCGCCCGCGAGGAGTGCGACAGCGACCACCTCGCGGCCGTCGAGCGCGCGCACGGCCGGATGACCGCCCTGATCGACGACCTGCTCACGCTCGCCCGCGAGGGCGACCCCGTGACCGACCCCGACCCGGTGGACCTGGGCCGGGTCGTCGGCTCCTGCTGGCGGACGGTCGACACGCGGAACGCGACGCTGCGTGCCGACGCAGAGGGGATGATCCTCGCGGACGAGGGACGGCTCAAACAGCTGTTAGAGAACCTGATGCGGAACGCGATCGAACACGGCGGCGACGACGTGACGGTCGCGGCCGGGACGCTGCCGGACGGCTTCTACGTGGTCGACGACGGCCCGGGGATCGACCCCGACCGCCGGGAAGACGTGTTCGAGGCGGGGCACACGACCTCGCAGTCGGGAACCGGGTTCGGGCTGCGTATCGTCGAGCAGGTGGCCGACGCGCACGGCTGGTCGGTGCGGGCGGGAGCGAGCGAGGACGGCGGCGCGCGGTTCGAGATCACGGGTGTCGAGTTCGAGGAGTGAGCCGGTTCGAATCGGGCGGGAAAAGGGAGCAGAGGCGCAGCGGCGCCCGTGTGACCCCGGCCGAGCGGCGTCGATCAGTCCCGCGTGACCAGTTCGACCTCGTGGCCGTCCTGGTCCTTGGTGAACGCGTAGTTGTGGTCGCACGAGGCGGGGTCGCGGTAGTCGGGCGCCTCGCGGGTCATGAGGTCGTCCCACGCCTCGTCGAGGTCGTCGACGCGCACCGCGACGTGGCCCCAGCCGTCGCCCATCGTGTACTCGCGGCCGTCGTAGTTGTAGGTGAGTTCGAGCTTCATCGCCTCCTCGGCCGCGTCCTCGGGCGCCACGAAGTAGTTCGAGAAGGTATCGGCCTCCCAGCGGCCCGGGTACTCCGTGTACTCGAACTTGCGGGTCCAGTAGCCCAGCGCCTCGTCGGCGTCCTCGACGCGGATCATCGTGTGGTCGATGCTCCACTTCGCGCCGTGGTCGCGCTTGACGATCTCGATCTCGTGGCCGTCGGGGTCCTTCACGAACGCGTAGCGGTTCCCGCAGGACTCGGGGTCGCGGTAGTCCTCGACGCCCTCGTCCATCAGCTGGTCGTACGACTCCTGGAGCGCGTCCTCGGGGACGCGGACCGCGATGTGGCCCCAAGCGTCGCCGATCTCGTAGCTGCGGCCGTCGTGGTTGTACGTGAGCTCCAAGCGGGCGCCGTCCTCGTGAACGTCCTCGGGGCCGAGGAACACGTTCGTGAAGGTGTCGGCCTCCCAGCGGCCCTTCTCCTCGTAGTTCAGGTGCGTCCGGTACCAGTCGAGGCTCTCCTCTAAGTCCTCGACGCGGATCATCACGTGATCGAAGGTTCCGTCCATGGGCGGGAAATCGGCCGCTCGGGTCAAAAGCGTACTGAAGCCCGAACCCCCGCGACGGGCCGGACCGGTGGACCTGATACGGGTCTAATTCGCATTTTATTAACGCTGAACGGGGTGGATAGATACGGTTCGATCTCCCATACCGTACGTTCGCCGTCGGCCGGCGGCGAACGGCTCTATGGCAAACGAACCGACGAAGCCGTCGACGGCAGACGGCACGACATCGCAGTATCGCTCGCACGTGACTTCCCCAGACACGAGCGCCGTGCGCCGGGTCGCCGCGTTCGCCGCGGGGGCCCCGTTCACCGCGCTCGTCGCGGCCGTCGAGGTGGCGCTCGTGACGGCCGCGCTCGGGGTCCAGCGGTCCGCCGCGCCGGTCGCGGTCGGGCTGATCGCCTTCTCCGTGTACGCGGCGGACCACGTCGCCGACGCGGAGGGCGACGCCGACGCGACGCCGCTGCGCGCCCGCTTCGCGCTCCGTTACGCCGACCAGCTGATGGTCGCCGCCGCCGTGAGCTACGGGCTCGCGGTCGCGCTCGCGGCGGGCGCCGGGCCCGCGGCGCTGGCGCTCGCGCTCGTCCCGGGCGCGGTGTGGATCGGCTACGCAACCGACTGGCTCCCCGCCCTCGGCGACCGCCTCGCGCCGCTCGGCGCGGCCTCGGTGCCGCGGCTCAAGGACGTGTTCCTCCTCAACTCCGCGGCGGTCGCGCTCGCCTGGGCGGTCGCGGTCGTCGCCGCGCCGCTCGCGTTCGCCGGCGTCACCGTCGACTCGGTCGGGCCGAGGACGGTCGCCCTGCTGTTCGCGTACGTCCTCGTCCGCTCGTTCGTGGACGTCGAAGTCCCGAACGTCAGGGACGCCGCCGCCGACGCGGCGCAGGGCGTGGCGACGCTCCCGGTCGTCTTCGGGGTCGCCGGAACGCGACGGATCCTCCTCGGCGTCGACGCCGTCGCCGCCGGGCTGCTGGCCGTCACCGCGACGACCGGCGCCGCGTCGACGCCGGCCCTCGTCGCGCTCGGCGTCGGTCTCGTGGTCTCGATGACCATCACCGCGCTCGCCGACAGGCTTGACGGGACGGCGCTCGGCGTCGCCCCGGACGGCAGCTACCTCGTCGCCGGCGTCGTCCTCCTCGCGTTCGCGCTGTGAGGCGGCGTAATCTCAGGCGCTGAGGGCCCCAGATCCCGATTTTTTCGATAGATAATCACAACCCGATGAGTTATAAATACAATGTCCGTAAAAATTCTATGGCGGCGTTGAGCCCTCTGTCCGTCGTCCTCCTCGTGGCGGTGACGGTCGGACTGGCGGCGGCGATCCTGGCGTGGCGCGAGCGCCCGGAACCGGGCGCGACGTGGCTCGCGGTGCTGCTCGCCGGGCAGGTCTGGTGGGCGACGTTCCTCGTCTTCGAACTGGAGGCGACGACGCTGCCGGCGAAGGCGCTGTGGTACGACGTCCAGTGGGTCGGCGTCGTCGTCATCCCGGTCGGGTGGCTCTTCTTCGCGCTGGCGTACACCGGCTACGACCGCTACGTGACGCCGTTCTCCGTGGCGATGGTGTCCGTCGTGCCCGCGGCCACCGTCGCGGTCGCCGCCGCCGGCGACCCGGGCAACCTCCTCGCGGCCGACCGGGTCGTCCGCGAGACGGCCGTCGGCACGTTCCTCAAAGTGGTGCCCGGACCGCTGTACTACATCATCGCGGGCTACACTTACCTCCTCGGGGCGGTCGGATCGGTCCCGCTGATCCAGCTGATCCGCGACGACGCCCGCCCGTTCCGGGGACAGAGCGCGGCGCTCCTCGTCGGGACCGCGGCGCCGTGGGCCGGCAGCGTCGCGTACCTCTCTGGCGCGATCCCGGTCCCCGGACTCGACCCCACGCCGCTGGTGTTCGGGGTCTCGGGGGTCGCGTACCTGCTCGCGCTCTCGCGGTTCCGGCTGCTGACGCTCGCGCCCGCCCCGCGCCGCCGCGCGCGCCAGCTCGTCTTCGAGCAGCTCCACGACCCCGTCTTCGTCGTCGGGACGGAGGGGCTCCTCGTCGACCTGAACGAGAGCGCGGCCGAGACGTTCGGCGTCGACCGCCGCGCGGCCATCGGGGAGCCGGCGTCGGCGGTCGTCCCGAAGTACGACGCGGTCCGCGAACTCGACGACGGCGGGGAGGACAAGCCGCGGGCGATACGGGTCGTCGGGCGCGACGGGCAGCGGCCCTACGAGGCGACGATCAGGGACGTGGTCGACGACCACGACCGCACCACTGCGCGGGTGATTACCTACCACGACGTGGGGGCGTACCTCGGTCAACAACAGCGGCTCAACGTACTCAACCGCGTCTTCCGGCACGACGTTCGCACGGAGACGAACCTCATCCTGGGGTACCTCGAACAGCTCCGCTCGGACCCGACAGACGAGCGCGCGTTATCCGTCATCTCGGAGAGCGCCGAGCGGATGCTGGACCTCAGCGAGCGCACTCGGACCGCCGGCGAGCTGTTCGATCCGACGGACGAGTCGGAGTGGACGCCGCTGCCGACGGTCGTCAACGAGGCCGTCGCGGAGGCGCGGGCGGACGATCCCGACGCGCGGACCGAGGTCGGGGACGTGCCGACCGTCCCCGTCCGAGGGGTGTTGGTGGTCGTCTTAGAGAACCTCTGCTCGAACGCGCTCCAACACAACGACGCGGACGCGCCGTGGATGCGGGTCGACGCCGCGGTCTCGGACGGGTGGGTCGAGATCACCGTCGCGGACGACGGCCCCGGGATCGACCCGGCCGAGTACGACGTCTTAGATCGCGGCACCGAGACCCCCCTCCGACACGGTAGCGGAATCGGCCTGTGGATCGTCAAGTGGGGCGTCGACCACCTCGGCGGCCGGATCTCGTTCGACGAGCGCGACCCCGCGGGCACGCTCGTGACGGTCGCCGTTCCGCTCGACCGGGCAGCGACGGGGGCCGAAGACGAGGGGGCCGAGGCCTCGGAGCCGCCCGCCGACGGCCCGTCGGCCGCGGGCGGTTCGGTCTCGCGGCGGGCGCCGCCGGACGCGGGTCGATAGGCACTTGACGCCGGACGCCGACCGCGGCACATGGACGCTACGGCCACGACTTATCTCCCGTACGCGCTGCTCGCGATGGGCGCGTACGCCCTCGTCTCGCCGCTGATGCGCGTCGCCACGACCGGACCGAACGCGATCCCGAGCGACGTCGCCGTCGTCGTCTCGAACACGCTGCTCGTCGCCATGGCGATCGGCGTGATCGCGTACACCGGGCAGGGGTTCACGGCCCACCTCGGGTCGCCGAAGCTGGCGCACGTCCTCGCGGCGGGCGTGTTCCTCGGCATCGGGATCCTCGCCCTCTACCGCTCGCTCTCGCTGGGGCCCGTGAGCGTCGTGACGCCCATCTTCGCGATGTTCCTCGTCTTCTCGTCGGTGATCGGCTTCCTCTTCCTCGGCGAGTCGTTCACGGCCCGGAAGGGGCTCGGGATCGCCTTCGCCGCCGCGGCCGTCTACCTGGTCTCGGGCGCCTGACCGCGGACCGCTGCGGGCCCGAGACCGCCGCCGATCCGGAACCGCCTGCCGCGTGACGAAACCCCTTTAGCCGCCAGCGGGAAACGGGCCCATCCGTCGTGTCTCGCCTCCCGAGTTCTCCCCGTGAGCTGATCTCCCGCCTTCCGAACCCGTTTCGGCTGCTCATCTTGTACATCGGCTTCGCGCTCGCCCGGGTCGGCCTGATCGACCGCCACCGCGTGGTCCGGACCACCGACCTCGCGTGGCCGCGGATCGTCACGGGGATCGCGCGGATGTCGAAGAACGCGGTCGACGTCGCGATGGTCGGCGTCGCGGTCGGCACCAGCGCCGTCGCCGGCGTCGGCTTCGCCGGCCCCTACTGGGGGCTCGCGTTCGCGCTCGGCGGCGGGGTCGCCGGCGGCACCATCGCCCTCGTCTCCCAGCGGTTCAGCGCCGAGGCGTTCGCCGAGCTCGGCGACGCGGTCCGGTCGAGCGTCCTCCTCGTGATCGCGATCACGGTCCCCGTCAGCGGCGCCTTCTGGCTGTACGCGCCGGCGTTCATCGACGTCCTGAGCAGCAACGAGGCCGCGATCGCTCACGGCGCCGACTACCTCCGCGTGGTCGGGCTCGGCGTCCCGTTCGCCGCGCTCAACCTCGTCGGGAGCCGCGTGCTCGTCGGCTGCGACGACGCCTACACCGCGATGCAGGTCCGGGCGGGCGGCGCGGTCGCCAACATCGTCCTCAGCGCGCTGTTCATCTTCGGCCTCGGCTGGGGCGTCGAGGGCGCCGCGGTCGGCACCGTCCTCTCGAACGTGCTCGCCGTCGCCGGCTTCACCGTCGGCCTCGTCCGCGGGAGCGCCCCGCTGATCGGCGAGTTCCCGGTCGCCATCGACGCGACCGGCTCGTACGTCAACCCCGGCATGCTCCGCGACCTCGTCGAGATAGGCGTCCCGGTCGGCGCGCGCAACCTCGTGTGGACCGCAGCCGAGTTCCCCATGCTCGCCATCCTCGACGTGTTCGGCGAGAACACCGTCGCGGCGTTCGTCATCGCCCGCCGCATCTGGGGGATCATGAACACGCCCGGCTGGGGATTCGGCCTCGCCTCCTCCAGCCTGGTCGGGCAGGAGCTCGGCGTCGAGCGCCCCGACGAGGCGGAGGCGTACGCCCGCGACATCATCCGCTTCTCGGTGGCGACGTACGCCGTCTCCGCGGTGCTGATCGCGACCTTCGCGACCGACATCGTCTCGCTGTTCGCCGAGTCGCCCACCAGCCCGGAGATCCCGATCGCCGTCGACCTCGTGTACGCGGCCTGCGCGGCGGTGATTTTCCAGGGCGTCTCCGGCGGAGCGGCCGGACCCCTCGACGCCGCAGGCGACACGAAGATCCCCTTCGCCAGCCAGTTCCTCGGGATGTTCTGCGTCTCGATCCCCCTCGCGTACGTCGGCGCGCACGACGCGACGCCGGCGGTAACGGTTCCCGAAGTCCTCACGATCCCGGCGGTAAAGCTCCCGCTCGTCGGCTTCGCGACCCCGCTCGTGGAAATTCCGTTCGTCGGGTTCACGCTCCCGGAGGTGGCCCTGCCCGCGATCGGCCTGTGGGGGCTTTACCTCGCGTTCATGGCCGAGACGACGATCCCCGCCGCGATCAACTACCTGCGGTTCCGCTCCGGGAAGTGGAAGGCGATCAGCGAGGCGTACCGGCCCGAAGCGGCCGCGGACGACTGAGGCGGGCGGCGAGCAGATCGCCGCTCCTCGAGTCACGTGCGGGCGCCGTTCGAGCGACTTGGTATTGTGCATTCTACACAATACTTAAGGAGTAAGAAGCTGGGAGATTCCGATCGAAGCTCGATCCGAGGCCAGTATTGGATGGTAGGCACAATAGTTATGCGGCCGCGTCACCGATAGTTCGGTATGGAGAACTGTAAGAAAGCGCGCTTGTTCGGGTCGGCACTGGTGCTGTTGCAGGGAGTCGTGACGGCGCTGTTCCCACGGGCGAGCGTTCGCCTCACCAAGAAGATGATCGGGAAGAACTTCCACAACGCCGACGAACTCGACGCGAAGCCGGCGTACCTCCGGCAGTTGCGCGCGGTCGGCGTGGGCATGATCGCCGCGGGCGGGACCGGACTGCTCCTCGCGGACGCGGAGGGAGCGGAGACCTCTGAACGCGCCGGCACGGAGGACGCCGCCGACGAGTGAACGATCTTCGGGAGAGAGCGTCCGGGAGCGCCGCCGGCGAACGGTCTCGGGCCGGGTTCCGCGGCCCCCGACCGGCGGGGTTCCCGGTGTGACCGACGGGGCGGCCGCGTCGGGTCGCTCCGTGCGGGCGTTCGACGCCGCCGGCCGTCCGGCGGTCCGAACACGGGGACGGTACCCGGGGGCGCCCCATACGCTTTTGGTCGCGCCCTCAGAGGGGACGCTCGTGAACGACGAGCTATTCGAGCGGATCCTGATACCGATCGCGGGCCCGGACGACGCCGAGGCCACGGCGCGGGCGGTTCGGCCGCATCTCGACCCGGGGACGACGCTCATCGTGACGCACGTGACCCCGGGTGAGGGCGACGAGACGACGATCAAGACCGGACGAGACGAGTTCGCGGGGGCCACCTACGATACGTTCTTCGACATTCTCTACCGTGACGATCTCAGCTTCGAGTGGGTGACGCTCGAGGCGCGAGAGGTCGCCGCGGCGCTCGTCGACGCGATCGGCATGACCGACGCGACGCTCGTCGCCTTCACTCCGAGGGACATCGACGATTGGAAACGGACGATCACCGGTGACCCCGGCGGTCACCTCATCAGAGCGGCGGACGTCCCCGTGATGGTGTTCCCGGACCGACGCGCGTGACGCGCGACCGGCGCGGCTCTCGAACGGCCCCCCGCCGCCCCTTCGAACGCAGGCACGCGGCCGCTACGAGTCGCCCGCGGACGAGTCCGCGAGCGCCGCGAAGTTGGCGAGCGTTCGGGTGGCGGTGACGTCCTCGAAGGAGCGGTCGGTCGCCTCCCAGCCGTCGTACTCGTCGACGATCCGGGGGGTGAACTCGGGGTGGTACTGGACCGACCAGACCGGCCGGTCGCGGTGGCGGGTGGCGAAGTACTCGTAGTAGTCCGCGCGGCCGATGACGTCCATCCCGTCGCCGAGCTCCGTCACCACGTCGGAGTGGAGCACCGGCACGGTCGGTTCGACGCCGTCGAACAGCGGTTCGTCGGCGTCGAGGTCGGCGTCGCAGAGTCGGAGCCGAGAGGTCCCGCTGTCGACGACCTCGCCGCCGAGCGCGGCGTTCAGGATCTGGTGGCCGAAACAGATGCCGAGCGTCGGGACCCCCTCCTCGACGAGTCGGCGCGCGAACCGCTTCTGAGCAGTGATCCACGGCTGGTCGGGCTCGTCGTAGACGCCGACCTCGCTCCCGCCGATGACGACGCCGTCCACGCCGTCGAGGCTCGGGTCGCCGTCCTCGTGCGGGTACTCGTACACGCGGGCGTCGGGCAGGAAGTGGGCGATCTCGTCGGCCATGTAGCCCCCGTCGACCGCGTTATTGAGTACCAGTATCATCTGCGATCAATTTATGAAGAACTGATCTCTCGGTAGTGACATGGGTTTCGATGCCGAAGCGGTACGTGCGGACTTCCCCGTCCTCGACCGCCGCGTGAACGGTCATCCGCTCACCTACCTCGACAACGCCGCGACCACGCACACCCCCCGTCAGGTGTACGAGGTCTTCGAGGAGTTCTACGCGGGGTACAACGCGAACGTCCACCGCGGGATCCACGAGCTGAGCCACGAGGCCTCGGTCGCCTACGAACGGGCGCACGACCGCGTCGCCGACTTCCTCGGCGCCGACGGCCGCGAGGAGATCGTCTTCACCAAGAACACCACCGAGAGCATCAACCTCGTCGCGTACGGCCTCGGCCGGCACCTCGACGAGGGCGACGAGATCGTCGCGACGGAGATGGACCACCACGCCTCGCTCGTCACCTGGCAGCAGATCGCCAAGCGCACGGGCGCGACCGTCCGCCACGTCCCGGTCACGGCCGACGGCCACCTCGACGCGGACGCCGCCCGCGACATCGTCACCGACGACACGGCGGTCGTCTGCGTCCCCCACGTCTCGAACGTGCTCGGGACGGTCAACCCCGTCGCGGACCTCGCCGCCCTCGCGCACGACCACGGCGCGTACGCGGTCGTCGACGGCGCCCAGTCCGCGCCGACGCGCCCCGTCGACGTGGGCGCGATGGACGCGGACTTCTTCGCGTTCAGCGGACACAAGCTCGCCGGCCCGACGGGGATCGGGGGGCTGTACGGGAAGCGGGAGCTGCTGGAGGACCTCGACCCGTTCCTCTTCGGCGGGGAGATGATCCGGAACGTGACGCTCACCGACTCCACGTGGAACGGGCTGCCCTGGAAGTTCGAGGCCGGAACGCCCCCGATCGCGGAGGGCATCGCGCTCGGCGCGGCCGTCGACTACCTCGCCGAGCTCGGCATGGACGCCGTCCGCGAGCACGAGAACGACCTCGCGCAGTACCTGCTCCGGGAGCTCGCGGACCGGGAGTTCGTCCGCGCGTACGGCCCCGGCGTCGGCGAGGAGCGCACCGGCCTCGTCTCGTTCAACGTCGAGGGCGTCCACGGGCACGACCTCTCCAGCCTCCTCAACGACCGCGGGATCGCCATCCGCGCCGGCGACCACTGTACGCAGCCGCTCCACGACCGGCTCGACATCCCCGGCTCCGCCCGCGCGTCCTTCTACGTGTACAACACCCGCGCGGACGTGGACCGCCTCCTCGAGGTCGTCGACTCGGCCCGCGAGGACCTGGACGCGTACCTCGCCTCCGACCGCTACCACGACCGCATCAGCGAGCACTACCACCGCCCCCGCAACGCGGGCGCGCTCGCCGACCCGACGTTCGTGAAGCCCTCGGAGGAGACGACCTGCGGCGACGACGGCGAGTTCCACGTGACGGTCGCCGACGGGCGCATCGAGGAGATCACCTTCGAGAGCCGGAGCTGTGCGGTCAGCCGGGCCGTCGCCAGCCTCCTCTCGGAGGACCTGGAGGGCATGGCGGTCGAGGCCGTCGCCGAACTCGACGGGCACGTCGCCCGCGCGCTCGACGGGCAGTACCCCGACCTCCGCCGCGAGTGCGTCGAGGGCCCCGAGGAGGTCATCCGCGAGGCGGCCCGCGAGTACGTCGAGCAACACGGGGCGTAAGCGGTCTTCACCGCGCGTGAGCGGTCACCGCGGCGCTCGGCGTCCACCTCGGGACGGGACGAGCGCGCGGCTCCGCGACGAGCGCGGCGCTCGGACGACCGGAGCGAACGGCCTCCTCGGCGGTGGCTCACTTCTCCTCGGCGTGTCGCACCTCGACCGCGACCCCGCGCGTCGACCCCGCCATCTCCGGGCCGGACATCGCCGCGCGGCCGACGGCGAACGCTTTCGGTCCCTCCACCACGACCTCGTCTCCCACCCGTACGTCGCCGTCGGCGTCGACGACGCCCGGCGCGAGGACGGAGCCGCGCGGGACGAAGGAGTCGATCTCGACGCGCTTCGTCGGCGCGTCGCTCGCGACCCAGCGCCGCGCGCCGGCGAGGGTGAACGACAGGGTGCCGTACTGGGGCACCATCGTCGCCAGCTGCTCGCCGGGCTCGCCCTCGCGGCCGGCGTCGGGGTCGTCGCCCCACACCTGGAGCTTCGGGTAGCGCCCGGTGGTGCGCACGTCGGCCTCGCCCGGCCCGCCGAACAGGTCGTCGCCCGCGCCGTCGCCGAGGAGGAAGTCGGCGATGCCGCGGACGGTGTTGTGCTCGCGCTCCCGCTTGCTGTAGGCGGGCTCGCCCCGGAGGGCGGCGTTCAGCTCCCCGAGCGACTCGTCGGTCGTCGGGTGGTCGACGCAGGTGTACTCGAACGGCACGTCGATCGCGGGGTCGCGCTCGACGCGCTCGCAGATCTCGCGGTAGCCGTCCGCGGGGACGTGCGCGACGACGCGGGAGTAGTCGTTGCGTTCGAGGTACCGCCGGAGGACCTCGGCGACGAACTCGATCTCGTCTTCGCTCCAGTCGCCGGTGACGACCGAGTCGTAGTGTTGCGCGGGGTAGGTCGTCTCCAGCTCTTGGGGCACCACGCCGATGGGCGAGGTCATCGAGACGGCGTGGCCGCGCCACTGGATCGCGTCGTGGAACTGGCGGTGGCTCTGGGAGTCGCTGTACGGCTTCGTCGCCGAGCAGGGGACCAAGACGAGCGGCTGGTCGGTGAAGCGGTTGCGGTAGCGGCTCGTGACGCGGTCCGCGAATCTGCGGATCTCGACGCGGTCGAGCGTCTCCGCCGACGCCGCGGTCACCTCGGCGTCGCGCATGAGGGGCGTGCGTTCCTCCAGGTACCCCCACTGGTCGTCGAACTCGCGGAACGCGGCCGTGAGCCACCCCTCGTGGCGGGCCTGCCCCTCGACGTAGTCGCGGAGGCGGCCGCTACGGATCCGCTCGCGGACGCGACGGAGTTCCGCGCGGAGCGCGTTGACGTTGTGGTCGGCGCAGTCGGCGCGCGTGAACTCGCTCCGCGGTCCGGCGCAGGCCGGACAGGCGCACGGCAGTTCGTCGAGGTCCTCGAGGAAGTGCTCCGCGTCGGCGGTGAGGTACATCCCCTGGGTGCCCTTCGTCCGGGCGAGCGTCGCGTCGACGAGGTCGACGCCGGCGTACGCGAGCAGCGCGACGTTCCGCGGCGTGGCGACGCCGGCGAGGCCGAGCGCGGCGTCCGGCGGCAGGTCCGCCTTCGCCCGGACGACCGCGTCGCGGAACGCCTCGCCGTGGCCGACGAACCCCTGGGCGTCCGAGAGGAGGTACGCGTCGGCGCCGAGGTCGCGGGCGCTCCGGCTGTCGACGACCGCGGCAGAGGGGAAGTCCGCGTCTGGGTGGTCGACCGCGAACGACTCGCGGACCTCGTCGCGCGTCCCGGCCGGGAACGACCGGTGGGGCAGCACCGTGAGCGCGGACTCGTCGCCGTCGGGCACCTCGCGGTCGCCGGCCCAGAGGCTCCCGGCGTCGTCGAGGAACGGGTCCGCGAGCGCCGGCGTCGTGACGGGGTCGGCGAGGCGGACCGCCCCGAGGCGGGCGGCGCCGTCGCGCTCGTGGACCTCGAAGTACTCGGTCATACCACCACTCGCGCGGGGACGGTCAATTCTCTTGTGTTCCGCGGGCGCCGCGGCCCCCACGGGCCATCCGCCTCGGAGCCCCGCCGCAACTGTTAGGCGGTCCGGGACCGAGCGATCGGTATGGATCCGACCGGCCCGTGGGACCGCGACCGCGTCGACGAGTACCTCGCCGCCGCGCGCGTCCCGGTCCGGCTCGGCTGCCGCACGCCGAGCGACCGCCCGTGGATCGTCTCGCTGTGGTTCGCGTGGGACCCGGACGCGGGGGCCGATCCCGACGGAGACGGCGGCTCCGGACCCCCAGCCGGCGCGATCCGCTGCGCGACGAGCGCGAGCGCCGACCTCGTCGAGTTCGTCGAGCACGACGACCACGTCTCATTCGACGTGTCGACGAACGACCCGCCGTACAAGGGGGTCCGCGGCCGCGGTCGGGCGACGGTCGTCCCGGACGAGGACAAGCGGCTGCTGCGGTCGCTCCTGACGAGGTACCTCGGCGGGACCGACAACCCGACCGCCGAGCGGCTCCTGCGGCCCGAGCGCGACGAGGTCGAGATCAGGATCGAGCCCGAGCGGCTCCACGCCTGGGACTACTCGGAGCGCATGGAGACCGGGGGGGAGTGAGGCGACCGCGAGCGGTCGGCGGCGCGGCCCGCGTCGCTCTCCGCGAGGCGATCGTTTAAGCGGTCGCCGGGCCACCCGACGGTATGAGCGCTCTCGACAGCGACGAGTACCGCGCGTTCCGCCGCGACCTCCACCGCCACCCGGAGCCAGCGTGGCGCGAGTTCTACACCACCGCCCGCATCGTCGAGGCACTCCGCGAGCGGGACCTGACGGCGCTCCACGTCGGCCCCGACGCGCTGGCGGGCGAGGAGCGCCTGAACGTCCCGGACGACGAGACGCTGGCCGAGTGGGAGGACCAGGCCCGCGAGGCGGGCGCCGACCCGGAGATTCTCGACGAGCTCTCGGGCGGTTACACCGGCTGCGTCGCGGTCGCCGAGCGCGGCGACGGCCCCGTGGTCGGCCTCCGCGTCGACATCGACGGGCTCCCGATCACGGAGTCGGAGGCCGGCGACCACGTCCCGGCCGGCGAGGGGTTCCGCTCCGAGCACGAGGGGTTCATGCACGCCTGCGGTCACGACGCCCACGCGACGATGGGGCTCGGCGCGCTCGACGCGGTCCTCGACTCCGACTTCTCTGGCACGCTGAAGGTGTTCTTCCAGCCGGGCGAAGAGCAGGTCGCCGGCGGCAAGCCGATGGCCGAGTCGGGCCACCTCGACGACGTGGACTACCTCTACGCGGTCCACGTCGGCCTCGATCACCCCTCCGGCGAGGTCGTCTGCGGCGTCGAGGGGTTCCTCGCGGTGCGGCACTTCCTCGCGGAGTTCTCCGGCGAGCCGGCCCACGCCGGCGCGCGCCCCGAGCAGGGCCGGAACACGGTCCAGGCGATGGCGGCCGCGGTCCAGAACCTCTACGCTATCCCGCGGCACGCCGACGGCCCCACGCGGGTGAACGCGGGGTTCGTCGGGGGCGGCACCGCGACGAACATCATCCCCGAGGAGTCGCACATCGAGGGCGAGCTTCGGGGGCAGACGACGGAGCTCGCGGAGTACATGTCCGACCACGCGGACCGGATCCTCGGCTCGGCCGCGGAGATGCACGACTGCGAGGTCGCGGTGTCCACGCTCGGCGAGGCGCCGAGCGCGACGAGCGACGACGCGCTCGCCGGCCTCGTCCGCGAGTCCGCGGGCGACGTCGCGGGCGTCACGAGCATCGTCGACAGCGACGACCTCGGCGGCTCCGAGGACGCCACCTACCTCATGAACCGCGTCCAGGAGCAGGGCGGGCTCGCCTGCTACCTCGGCGTCGGCACCGATCACCCCGGCGGCCACCACACGAGCGACTTCGACGTGGTCGAGGACGACATCGGGATCGGTATCGACGTCATCGCCGGCGCGGTCCGGCGGGTCGCCGAGACGCGACCGTAACGAGCCGAAGTCGGCGGAAGGCGACGGCGATCAGAACGTGAGGTGCGAACTCGACGCCGGCCCGTCGGCGTCGCCGTCGTCGTCCGGCAACCCCTCGTAGAGGTACGTGAGGTCGTCGTCGGTGAGGAACACCGCGCCGTCGCGGACCTCGATATCGATCGACCGGAGCGTCGTCCCGGCGGCCTCGCCGTTGTCGCAGGAGCCCTCGCAGGCGTCGAACGCCGAGCCGTGCTTCGGGCAGACGACCGATCCGCCGCGCGTCACGGCGCCCACCCCCTCGCGGTGGAGCCGCTGGGCCTCGTGGGTACAGCGGTTGATCCACGCGCGGACGGGCTGTCCGCCGCCGGAGTCCACCTCGTCTCCCCAGCCGTCCGACTCGTCGGCACAGGGCACGAGGACCACCTCGCGGTCCGCGTCGCCCTCGCGGGCCGTGAACGCCCACGACCCCTCCTCCAAGACCGTCTCGACGGCCGTGAGTCGGTAGCCGCTCACGCCTCAGTACTTCGCGTCGGCGCCGGTCGTCTCGTACACGCGGTCCATGATGGCGTCGCGCTCGCGGGTCCAGTTCGCCATCGCGGCCGGGCTCGTCGGGTACTCGTCGTAGTGGCCGATCAGCTCGTCGGCCAGCGACTTCGTCTGGTAGAAGTTCCGGATCGTCCCCCAGTAGCCGAACGACTTGATCGCGGCCTTCACCTTCAGCCCGAATGACATCGAGGTCGACCCCTCGTACAACGCCTCCGCGAGCTTCTCGCCGGGCAGCGACGCGAGGAGGCCCATCAGGTCGTCCACGTCGACCGCGGTCGAGAGGACGTTGTACACGTCGAGGCCGGCGTAGCGCCCGCCGAAGTGGTCCATCACGCGGGTGTTGTACCGCCAGAGGTTCTCCTCGCTCACGTCGCCGTCGGAGACCGCCTTCACCGCCTGCTCGCCGGCGTACTTGCCCGCGTACGCCGCGCCGGCGATGCCGCCGCCGGTCGTCGGGTTCACGTGGCCCGCGGCGTCGCCGACCGCCATGTAGCCGGGCGCGACCGCCGAGTCGTACGGCCGGCGGGTCGGGAGCGCGGCGCCGAGCTTGTCGCGCACCTCCGCGCCCTCGAACTCGGGGCGGTCCCGGAGGTCCCGCTTCAGCGACTCGACGAGCTGCATCGGCTCCTCGGTCATCTGGAAGCCGAGCCCGGCGTTGATCTCCGTCGCCGTCCGCGGGAAGTACCAGAGGTAGCCCGCCGCGCGGTCGGTCGCCTTGAACACGAGGGCGTCGTCCCACTCGACCGGCTCCGGCACGTCGACGATCTCGCGGTACGCCGAGCAGAACTGCGAGTACCGGACGTTCGTGTCGAAGGTCGTCCCCTCGAAGTCGGCCTTGTCCTGGAGCAGCGAGAGCGACCCGGCGCCGTCGATCACGACGTCCGCCGTGTACGTCTCCGGCTCCCCCTCTCGCACCGCGTGAATGCCCGTGACGCGGCCCGTCTCGTCTTGGAGCACGTCGTTGATGACGGTGTCGTAGTGGAAGTCGACGCCCGCGTCCTCGGCGCCGGCGATGATCTGACGGCCGTACTCCCAGCGGTCGATGACGGCGAGCTCGCCGGGGACCGGGATCTCGAGGATCGTGTCCTCCTGCGGGATCTCGAAGCGCCCGTGGTCGACGCCGGTGTTCGTGAACGCGGGTTCGAGCCGCGCTTTCGGGATCGCCTCGGGGAAGGCGTCCGCGCCCTTCAGGGCGTCGCCGCAGGCGATGTGGCCGGCCTCCTCAGCGTCCTTCCGCTCGACGATGACGACGTCGAGCCCCTCGTTCGCGATCGTCGCGGCGGCGTAGCAGCCGGCGGTCCCGGCGCCCGCCACGACGACGTCGTACTCGTCGATACCCATTACCGGACCGTGTCGTGCGCCCGGCAAAACTCTTTGCTCCCGTTTCGGTCGCGTCGGAGGCGACGGATTTCGCGAGGGCCGCGTCGCGATGCGGACGGCGCGGAGCCTAACTGTTCAGGCTCACCGTTTAACGGGCCGCAGACCGAGGTTCGTGATATGGGTCACCTCGATCAGGTCGACGCCGACCGCCTCCGCGCGTGGCTCTCGGAAGTCCGGTCGTCGGAGGCGACCGCGGCGCTGATGGTCGCCGTCGCGTACGACCGGGGGATAGGCACGGCGGAGCTGGCATCGTGGTACGGCCGCTCGGAGGAGTGGGTCGCGGAGACGGTCGAAGCCCTCGACTCGCCGGGCTTCGTCTCGACCGTCGCCCGCCTCGAAGGGGTCGACCTCGAGGCGGTCGCCGACGAGTCGAACCTCGCGCCCGCGACCGTCCGCGAGTGGTTCGACGCCCTCGACGAGAAGCCGGTCCCGGAGGCGGCCGACGTGGTCCGCCGGTACGCCGAGGGGTCGGTCGAGCCGGTCCGGAGCGGGACGCCCTCGACCGTCTACCACCTCGACAGGGCCGTCGTCGACGAGCGCGGGTGGTCGATCGACGACGACGACCTGTTCGCGAAGGCCGCCGAGGCCGACCTCGACCTCCCGGAGTACGGGCGCTTCCTCGTCGAGCCCGGCGAGTCGATCCTCGAGGCGGCGGAGCGCGGCGGCCGATCGTGGCCGTACGCCTGCCGCGGCGGCGCCTGTTCGAACTGCGCCGTGATCGTCGTCGAGGGCGACGTGGCGATGCCGGGGCAGTCGATCCTCTCGGACGAGCAGATCCGGGCGGCGAACGCCCGCCTCTCCTGCGTCGGCGTCCCGATCACCGACGAGGTCAAGGTCGTCACCGGCGTCGGCGACGCGGACGACTTCGCCGACCTGCGGCTGCCGTCGCCGGCCGACGAGGCGGGGGCGTCGGACTGACGCGGCGGAGCGGGGGCGTCCCGAGCGCCGCCGATTACTCCTCGGTCTCGTAGTGTTCGCCCGCCGCCTCCGGGAGCCGCGTCCGGCCGACCAAGGCGAGCACGAGGATGACGACCACGAACGGCGTGATCCGGATGAGCTGGCGGGGGACGCCGATCCCCTGGGTCTGGAGGACGGTCTGGAGCGCGTCCAGCCCGGCGAACAGCATCGTCGAGAAGAACGTCCCGACCGGGTTGTAGTTGCCGAACAGGTACGCGACGATGGCGATGAACCCCTTCCCGTTGACCATCGTCGGGCCGTTCCCGGTGAACTGGCCGAGGTCGAGCGACAGCGCCGCGCCGCCCATCCCGGCGAGCACCCCCGAGATCAGCACCGCGGCGTAGCGGACGCGCGTGACGCTCACGCCGGCGGTGTCGAGCGCCTTCGGGTTCTCCCCGCTGGCGCGGATCCACCGGCCGAACGCCGTCCGCTCGAACACGTACCAGGACCCGGCGACGGCGACGAACAGCATGTACACCGACGGCGACGCCGAGAACAGCGCGCCGAAGAACGGGATGTCGGCGAGGACCGGCACCGAGATCGACCCCGTCGTCGCGACGGTCGGGGAGTTCGGGCTCCCGTAGAACACCTGAGAGGCGAACGGAGCGAGCCCGAGCGCGATGAGCCACACCGCGAGCCCGGCGATGATCTGGTCGGCCCGGAAGCCGATCGTCACGACGGCGAACAGCGCCGCCAGCAGCGTGCTCGCGACGACGCCGCCCGCGTAGCCGACCCAGACCCCGCCGGTGATGTCGGCGACGTAGATGGCGCTGAACGCCGAGATGATCAACAGCCCCTCCAGTCCGATGTTGATCACGCCGGACTTCTCGGCGAAGATCCCGCCGAGGGCCGCGAACGCGATCGGGACCGAGAGGCGCAGCGCCGACGCGAGCGTGAACCGGCTCGTGAGCGCGTCCGCGAGCGTCCCGGCGATCGAGTCCGGGAAGGCCAGTCCGGCGAGCAGCAGCGCGACGATCCCGACGACCGTGACGGCGGCGACGAGCGCGCGTGTCGAGTACCGCTCCAGGATCGATCCCGAATCGGCGACCGGACCGCTCGTCGACCCGTCCTCGGGGGCGTCACTCATCGGTCTCACCCCCGTCGACCGGCACGCCGCCGTCGGTCGCGGCCGACTCCGGCCCTCGGCCGATCCCCGGGAGCCCGCGGGCGAGCAGCCGGAAGAACTCCGGCATGGCCACGAACAGGATGATGAGTCCCCGGAGGACGCCGACCAGCTGCGGCGGCACGTCCGTCGCGAACTGGACGACCGTCGTCCCGCTCTTCAGCACGCCGAACAGCAGCGCGGCGATCCCGACGCCCAGGGGGTTGTTGCCCGCGAGGATCGAGACGGTGATCCCGTCGAAGCCGTACGAGGGGATCCCGGTCTGGAACGTGCCGAGCACCATCATCACGTACATCGCGCCGGCGATCCCGCCGAGCGCGCCCGAGAGCGTGAGGCTCGCGACGACGGTGCGCTCGGCGTCGACCCCGCCGTACTCGGCCGCCTCCGGCTGGACGCCGCTCGTCCGGACGTCGTACCCGAACGCCGTGTGTTCGAGGAGGTAGTACAGCGCGCCGAGCGCGAGGAGCCCGAACGCGAGCGCGACCAGCGAGAAGTCCTGTCTCGCGCCGAACAGCACCGCCGGGAACTGCGCGAACTCCGGGAGTGGAACCGTCTGGTTGGCGGCGCTCTCGGGGTCTTTGAACACGCCGCTGACCAGGTACAGCGCGACGCCGGTCGCGATGAAGTTGAGCATGATCGTCGTGATGACCTCGTTGGCGTCGGCGTACGCCTTCAGCAGGCCGGGGATCGCGCCGTAGAGCCCGCCGAACACCGCCCCGACCAGCAGGCCGAACGGGATCAACACGACCGTCCCGGCGACGCCCGACACGAGCGACGACGCCCAGAGGACGCCGAGCGCGGTCGCCAGCGCCCCGACGACGAGCTGCCCCTGCGTCCCGATGTTGAAGATCCCGGCGCGGAACGCCAAGGCGACCGAGAGGCCGGTGAAGATTAGGAGCGTCGTCTCGCGGAGCGTGACCGCGAACTGTCCGTTCGGCGACCACCCGCCGCTGAAGGGGTCGCCCAGCGCGCCGAGGAAGAGGCGGTCGAACACCGCTATCGGGTCGTAACAGAACCCGGTCCCGAAGTAGTACACCGCCTCGCCGGCGGTACACGTCGTCATGCGTCCGGCGACGAGCACGAGCACCGCGCCGATGAGCACGGAGAGCACGAGCGCGGCGGTGCTGATCAGGATCCGTTCGGTCCCGGACGCCGTGGCGAGCCGGGAGAGCACGTCGCGGGCGCGGTCGGCGACGCTCACGCCCGGTCACCTGCCGGATCGACCGCGTCGGCCGCCGCCCCGTCGTCCGCCGCGCCCGATCCGTCGGGCGGCGACGAGGGGTCCGGGTCGCCGTCGGCGCGCTCGCCCGGTCGCTCCCCGGCCATCAGGAGCCCGAGCTCCTCTTCGGTCGTCTCGTCGGGGTCGACCACGTCGATGAACTCCCCCTCGTAGATGACCGCCAGCCGGTCGGAGAGCCCCTGGACCTCCTCCAGCTTCGAGGAGACGAGGAGGACCGCCACGCCCTGCCGGCGGAGCTCCAGCAGCCGCTCGTGGATGAACTCGATCGAGCCGATGTCGACGCCGCGCGTCGGGTGCGAGGCGACGACCAGCTCCGGGTCGCGCTCGAACTCCCGGCCGACGATGAACTTCTGTTGGTTGCCGCCCGAGAGCGACTCCGCGTCCGCGTCGGCGTCCGGCGGGCGGACGTCGTACTCGTCGATGATCGCCTCCGCGTGCTGGCGCGTCGTCGGCCAGTCGACACGGCCGTTGGCGGCGAAGTCGGGGTCGTGCTGGCTCCCCAACAGCCCGTTCTCGACGAGGTCGAACTCCATCACCAGCCCGCGCTCCTGCCGGTCCTCGGGGACGTACGCCATTCCGGCGTCGATCCGGTCGCGCCGCGACACGGTCGTCACGTCCTCGCCCAGGAAGCGGACCTCGCCCGCGTCGACCGACTGGAGCCCGGTCACCGCCTCGACCAGCTCCGTCTGTCCGTTGCCGTCCACGCCCGCGATCCCGAACACCTCGCCGCCGCGAACGTCGAAGGAGACGCCGTCGACCGCTCGGACCCCGCGGTCGTCCTCGACGACGACGTCAGAGACAGACGCGACGACGTCCCCGGTCTCCGCGGCTCCGCGGTCGACGTCCATGAGCACCTCGCGGCCGACCATCAGCTCCGCCAGCTCCTCCTGGCTGGTCGCGTCCGCGGCGACGGTCCCGACCTTCCGGCCGTCCCGGAGGACCGATATCTCGTCGGCCGCGCGCATCGCCTCGCCGAGCTTGTGGGTGATGAAGATGATCGTCTTGCCCTGCGCCGTCAGCTCCGCTAACACCTCGAACAGCTCGTCGACCTCCTGCGGCGTCAACACGGCGGTAGGCTCGTCGAGTATGAGCGTCTCGGCGCCCCGGTACAGCGCTTTCAGGATCTCGACGCGCTGTTGCTCCCCGACCGAGACGTCCTCGATCCGCGCGTCCGGGTCCACGTCGAAGCCGTACCGGTCGGCGAGGTCGGCCACGGCCTCTCGGGCCGCCTCCCGGTCGACGGCGAGCCCGCCCCACTTCCGCGGCTCGCTCCCGAGCGTGATGTTCTCGGTGACGGTCATCGGGTCGACCAGCATGAAGTGCTGGTGGATCATCCCGACCCCGGCGTCGATCGCGTCCCGCGGCGAGTCGAACGCCTGCGGTTCGCCGTCGAGCCGAACCGTTCCCGACGTCGGCTCGTAGAGGCCGTAAAAGACGTTCATCAGCGTCGTCTTCCCGGCCCCGTTCTCACCGAGAAGGGCGTGGACGGTGCCGCGTTCGACCTCGAGGTCGACGTCGTCGTTCGCGACGACGCCGGGGAACCGCTTGGTTATCCCGTCGAGGTGGACGGCTGTGGCCATTGGTCTACTTCCCTCTGATTCGAGGGTGGCTGAATATGTTTGGATATGATTCGGTCCCCGCGGCGCGCCGATCGGTCGGAGCGCCGACAATATCCGGTGCGGCGGCGCGCGGGTGACCCCTGTCGATGGACGCCTACAGCTCGGAGGGAACGTCGATGTCGCCGGCGATGATGTTCTCGCGTGCGGTCGCGACCTCCTCGGTGACCTCGTCGGGGATTTCGGAGCCGAGCTGGTCGCCGTAGACGAGCGCGACGCCGTCGTTGCCGAGCCCGAGGGCGACGTTCGAGCCGCCGGGGAACTCCTCGTCGACGGTCGCCTCGATCGCGTTGTAGACCGCGGTGTCGACGCGCTTGACCATGCTGCCGAGGATGACGTCGGCGTAGTCCGGGCGCGTGACCGACTGGTCGCGGTCGACGCCGATCGCGAACTTCCCCTGCTCCTGGGCGGCCTGGAAGACGCCGGTACCGGTGTTACCCGCGGCGTGGTAGACGATGTCCGCGCCGCTGTTGTACATCGAGGTGGCCGCCTCGCGGCCCGCGGCCGGGTCGTTGAAGCTGCCCGTGTAGTTGACGCTGACGTCGACGTCGTCGTTGCCCGCCGAGACGCCCGCCTCGAAGCCGGCCTGGAACTTCTGGATCAGGTCCGACTCGACGCCGCCGACGAACCCGAGGTTCGTCGAGTCGCCCTGGGTGGAACCGGCGCCGGCCGAGAACGAGCGCGTCGTGAGTAGGCTCGCCATCAGCCCCGCGAGGTACGACCCCTCGTGCTCCCGGAAGGTGTAGCTCGCGACGTTGTCCGCGTCGACGACCGAGTCGACGATCATGAAGTCCTGGTCGGGGTACGACGACGCGGTGTCGGCGAGCGAGTCCGCCTGGAGGAACCCGATACAGCACACCAGGTCGTAGTCCGGGTCGCTGGAGTTCGCGAACTGCTGCTGGAAGGTGCTGAACTGCGCCACCTCGTCGGGCTGGGCCTCGCGGAAGGAGATTCCCAAGTCCTCCTCGGCCTCGATCGCGCCCTGCTGGGCCTGGTCGTTGAACGACCCGTCGCCGAGGCCGCCGGTCGCGTACACCATCCCGATGTTCGCCGCCGGACCGCTCCCGCCGTCGGAGCCGTCGGACCCATCGGAGCCGTCCGAACCGTCAGACCCGTCCGAGCCGTCGGATCCGTCCGAACCGTCGGACCCGTCCGAGCCGTCCGAACTTTCGTCGTCGCTCGGACCGCCGCTACATCCGGCGAGGCCGATCAGGCCCGCCGCGCTTACCGCCTTGATGAACCGCCGCCGTTCGAAGTCGGATGCCATCTCACTACTGATCCCGTCGGAACGGGGCATAAATTCGTCGTTCCCCTGCCGCGGCTGTCACACGTTCGTGCGGACGTTCGAAGCGAACCCGGCGGAACCGACCCCGGTATCGACGGGTTCGATCCACGAACCCGAATCTCTCACGGTCGTAAACGGCCCGCCGTCACCGGGACTCGATCGGGAGCGCTCCCGGCCACGGGAGGGCTCAGGCCGCCGCGACCGCGTCCTCGACGACGCCCTCGACCTCGGCGACCAGCGCGTCGACCTCGTTGCTCTCGGCGTACACCCGGACGTACGGCTCCGTCCCGGAGGGGCGGACCAGCGTCCACGAGGCGTCGTCGAACTCCAGCCGGACCCCGTGGTCGGTGTCGACCGCGGCCTCGGGGAACGCCTCCGGCAGCGCCGTCTCTAAGCGGTCCATCACGTCGCCCTTCGCGTCGTCGGGACACGAGACGCTCACCTTCCGGTACGGGCGCTCCGTGATCGGCGCTCGGAGCGCGTCGAGCCCCTCGTCGGCGACGAGGCGGGCGATCACCGCCGCGGAGGTGACGCCGTCGATCCACCCGCCGAAGGCGACGTGGATGTGCTTCCACGGCTCGGCCGCGAAGACGACGCGCGTGTCGACGCCGACCTCTCCGGCGGCCCCCGCCTCGCCGACCGCGCCCGCCTCGCCGACCGCGCCGGCAGTGCTCGCCTCCTCCCGTACGGCTGCGATCCCCTCGTGGAGGGCGCCGAGGCGCACGCGCTCGACCCGGCCGCCGGCCTCGCGGACGCGCTCGTCGATGCGCCCCGAGGCGTTCGGCGTCGTCACGACGACGGGGTCCGCCGCGTCGCTCGTGCGGGTGTACCGCTCCGCGAGGAGCGCGAGGACCGTGTCCTCGTGGACGACCTCGCCGTCCGCGTCGACGATCACGATCCGGTCTGCGTCGCCGTCGTGACCGATCCCGAAGGCGAACCCTTCGGTCTCCCCCGATCCGCCGCCCTCGCCGGACTCGCCGGGCGTCGGTCTCCCCGGGTTCTCGAGGCCCTCGTTGGCGTCGGCGACGAAGGCCCGCAGGTCGGCCAGCGTCTCGGGGGTCGGCTTGCTCCCGCGGCCGGGGAAGTGCCCGTCGACGTTGCCGTTGAGCGTGACCACGTCGGCGCCCAGCTCGCGGAGGACGGCCGGCGTCGCGGGCGCGCTCATCCCGTTGCCGCAATCGACCGCGACGCGGAGCCCGTCGAGGGGCGCGCCGAACCCCGCGGCGTACTCGCGCACGGCGTCGAGGTAGTCCCCGAGCGGGTCGGTCCGGACCGCCTCGGTCCAGTCGCCCCACGGGGCGACCGCCGCCTCGTCGGCGACCCGCGCCTCGACGGCGCGCTCCGCGTCGCGGTCGAACTCGACGCCGTCGCGGAACAGCTTGATCCCGTTGTCTGTCGGCGGGTTGTGCGACGCGGTGAGCATCACGCCGTAGCGGCCGCGCGAGGCGTACGCGAGCGCCGGCGTCGGGAGTCGCCCGGCGCGGCGCACGTCGACGCCGCCCGCCGACAGCCCGGCCTCCATCGCCGCGGCGAGCGCCGGGCCGGTAACTCGCCCGTCTCGGGCGAACACGACCGTCGACTCGGGGGTCGACCCCGCGGACGACCCCTCGGCTCGGCTGCGTATCTCGGCGGCCACGGCTCGCCCGACGGCGAGCGCGAGCGCCGGCGTGACACGGTCCTCGACGCCGCCGCGTATGCCTGCGGTTCCGAACAGGTCCATGTCGACCCCGTCGGCGCCCGGGAGTTAGTAGGCGTCGGTTGCGGGCGCGAGGTCGGCCCGCCGGGGGTCGACCCGCCGCGAGTGGGCCGCCGGCGGACCGTTTAACACGCCGGCGGGCGCACCACCGACCGATGACCGACCGCGTTCGCGCGCACGTCTTCGTCTCTGGCAGGGTTCAGGGCGTCTACTACCGGGCGACCACCCGCGACACGGCCCGCGAGAAGGGCGTCGACGGCTGGGTTCGGAACTTGGAGGACGGCCGAGTCGAAGCCGTCTTCGAGGGGCCGGAGGGCGACATCCGCGACATGGTCGCGTGGTGCGAGACGGGGAGCCGGGCCGCCGAGGTCGACGGCGTGGACGCCGAGTACGGCGAGCCGGAGGGGATCGAGGGATTCGAGGTCAGGTGGTGACGCGGCCCGCTCAGTCGTCGTCCGCGGCCGCCGCGGCGCCGGCGGCGTCGGCGCCGGACCGCTCGCGCACCCCGAGCTCCTCCAGCGCGCGCAACACGACGACGGCCTCGACCACGTCGCGCTCCTCGGTGTAGGGGTCGTCGACCGCGTCGAGGGTCGCCTCGGCCTCGCGCGACAGCCGGGCCTCCAGCTCGGTCTGGTCGGTCTCGGCCTTCGTCGCCGACAGCAGCGCCTCGTGGTCCTCGCGGAGGTCGAGGGAGACGTGCGCGGCGTTACACCGCGAGAGCGGGTGCGTACCCATCTCGATCGCGAGGTCGCTCACGAGGTCCCAGTCGTCGGCGCAGAAGCGGAGCGTCACCGTGCCGACCACGTCGCGCCAAGCTATCGGCTCCCCGTTCTCCATGAGGCGGAGCGCCCGCGGCGGTACCGCGATCCGGGTGTGCGTGTCGTCCCGGCCGCACAGGCAACAGGGGGTGCTCTTCAGTCCGGCGTACACGCCGAATTGTACGGTCCGGAGGGTACTGTGCGTTTCGGCGGCGAGGGGCCCCTTCGACCGCGCCGGGATCGCGTTCGACGAGTCGCGGTCGCACAAGACACATACCCCGTCGGGGAATCGAAACGGGTAATGGCTCGCTCGTCACCGGAACTCCTCGCGGCCCTCTGTCTGTTCGTCGTCGGAGTCGGACTCGTCGTCGGCGGTGCCACGGGCGCCACGGACTCAGGCCCGGTAATGTACGTGGTGGACGGGACAGACGGCGAAGTCCATCGCTACGCGGAGCTCTCCGGGTCGGCGCAGGACGTCGTCGACGCCGGCGCCGATCGCGGTGAGGTTGCCGTCGACGACCTCCCGTCCGCGTTCCGGTCGGGGTCGTGGAACTTCGTCAGCGACGGCGGCGAACTCGCCTGCTTCCTCCCGACCGACGACGCCGACTCCGGGGGCGTCAGCGTCGCGTTCACCGACTGCGAGGGGTTCGCCTTCGAGTACGAGGAGCTCCCCGAACGCGGACAGCGCTTCTTCACGGTGGCGACGGAGTCCGACGGCAGCAGCGTCTCGATCACGGAACCGGTTCCTGCGGGATTCGACGTCGCTCCGGGAGACACCGGAATTGATATCGAAGAGGCCCCCGAGCGGGGAGGGCTGTACTACGTGTTCGAGAACGAACGCGTGTACGAGTTCAGGCTCTACGGGCCGGGCCCGCTCGGCGGGCTCCCCGGATTCATCCACGGCCTCTTCGTGATGGCCCTCGGTCTCGCCCTCATCACCGGCAGCGCGTACGCCTACCAGATCTCGGCGGTTCACGCGCCGGCGGCCGCCGCGATCGGTGCGAGCGTGTACCTCGTGCCCCCGCTCGTGGACGCCGCCGGGCTGCTTCGATGGTCGATACGGCTCGACGGGTACAGCCCGTGGGGGGTCCCGCTCGTGATCTCTCTCGCGGTAGGCGGGGTGACGTACGTGCTCCCGGACCTGTACGCGTTCGCGCGACGATACGTGTGAGAGCGGTCGGCAGCCGCGCGACGCGGCGGCCCCGAGACAAGGCGACACGATTCATAAGTCGATGCGCTCGACTGTGCCGCTCACCTATCAGTAAGGCGGTGGCGCGTGCCGGTGAGCGGCCGACAGGCCGCGAGCCGCACGCGCGAGGGAGTCGCGAACGCCCGTAGGGCGTGAGCGACGAGGCTGGGGAGGCGTGAGGACGCGGTTGCGGTGCTGTGCGGGGCGGGGACTCGAAGGGGCAGCCGCGAGAGCGCAGTAGGCGATGTAAGCACCGCAGCGAGCGGAGCGAGCGAGGAACGCAACGAGCGTACTGCGCCCTCGCGGCTGGGGCTTTAGCGGTGTCCCCGATCGATCCGCCAGCAACGATTTATATACAGACAGCCGTGAAGTCGAGAATCACTTATAAACGACTAGAAGTATCCGTGACTAGATCTCACGCGTCACACTCGGCGAGCCACTCGTGAGCCCACGAGTCGATCTCCTCGAAGACGGGCGCGAGCGACTCGCCCTTGTCGGTCAGGCTGTAGTACGTCGCCACGGGCGAGTCCTCCTCTATCCGCCGGTCGACGAAGCCGGTCTCCTGGAGGTCGTCGAGCACGCGCGAGAGGGTCCGCGCGTTCGCGTCGGTCTCGCGCTTGAGTTCGTTGAACCGGGACTCGCCGTTCAACAGCTCGTGGAGGACGACGAGCCGCCACTGCGATCCGATCTGCTCGATCGAGTCGATGACGGGGCACGGGGTCTCGGGCGCCGTCGCCTCCGTCGTCGCGTCGGGACTCGATTCCGTCGTCTCCGCCGCCTCAGCCGACTCCGCCGTCGAGAGATCCTCCGATGACATCGGTGTTACCTACTAACCCAATTGTCCGGGAATCGATAAATAGGTTACGTCCGTATAGCAGGTTACACGATGTTAGCTGAATTCGCGACGATACCGCTTCAGTTCGACGCCCCGCTCTCAGGCGAACTCTTCCTGCTCGGCCGGATCCTGTTCGGCGCGACGCTCGCTTTCATGGGGCTCAACCACTTCATGGACCTCGAAACGATGGCCGGCTACGCCGAGTTCAAGGGCCTCCCGGCGCCGACGTTCTCGGTCATCGTCTCCGGCGCCGTGCTCGTGCTCGGCGGCGTCGCCGTGGTCGCCGGCGCGTTCCCGGTCGTCGCGGCCGGCGCGCTCGCCTTCTTCCTCCTCGTCTCCGCCGTGACGATGCACGACTTCTGGTCGATGGACGACCCCGAGGAGAAGCAGAACGAGATGACGAGCTTCCTGAAGAACGTCTACGGCGCCGGCGCGGCGCTCGCGCTGCTCGCCGTCGGCGGCACCGCGTGGCCGTACGCGGTCGGCGTCGGCCTGTTCTGAGCCGCGGGCGGACCCGACCCCGACGACGCGTCGACTCGCGACCACCGCGCACACGCTGTACGCTACTACTGCACACGCGCAGCGCGGTTGCCCCGGACGCCTTTTCGAAACGCCGCTCGGCGACCCCGTCGAGCCGTCGGGCCGGCCGACACCGCCGCCAGTACGACTAACTGTGCTCCCGCCGACTGTTCGCCCAGACATGACCGACGCGCCGCCGACGACCGGACTCCACCACGTCACGAACATCTGCACCGACATCGAGGAGACAACCGCGTTCTACGAGGACGTACTGGGCTGGCACACGGTGAAGCGGACCCAGAACTACGACGACCCCGGGACGCCGCACTACTACTACTCGCCGACGCCCGAAGGGGAACCGGGGACCAACGTCACCTACTTCGAGTACCCCGACTCGCAGGGGGCGCCCGGCCCGGGCGCCAGTCACCACTTCGCGTTCGGCGTCGAAGACGAGGAGGCGCTCCGCGAGTGGCAGGACCACCTCGAAACGCACGGCGTCGAGGTCTCAGAGGTGAAGGACCGCACCTACTTCAAGAGCATCTACTTCACCGACCCCGACGGGCTCGTCTTCGAGCTGGCGACGCGGGGGCCGGGATTCACCCGCGACGAGGACGAGCCCGGCAGCGAGGTCATCGACCCGTTCGAAGCGGGGTACGAGAACTGAGACCCCCAGTCGCCGCCCGGCTCACTCGCCCTCCACGAGCGCCGCGAACCGGTCGAGCGCGCGCCGGCAGACGGGCACGTACGGCGCCGCGACGAGCGGGACCTCGATCACCGCCCGACACCGGTCCGGGTCCCCGGAGTACCGCTCGACGCGGTGGCCCGTGGCGGGTATCCCGGCGACCTCCCAGTCCCACCGAAGGCGCGTCGCCGACGATACCCTGAACGGGACCCACGCGCCGGCGACTCGAACCCGGCCGGTCGTCCCGGTCTCGACGTACCGGTCCGAGCTCTCGACGCCGCCGACGGACGGGCTCCAGTCGGGCCAGCGCCGCGTGTCGCGGAGCGCCGTCGCCGTGGCCTCCGGCGGCGCGGCGACGTCGCGACCGACGGCGAGCGTCGCGCCCTCCCGGACCACCGACCCGCCGTCGCCGCGGTCGACGTTCCCGAGCGCGTCGCGATTTCCGAACACGTCGATTCCTCCGGGGTCCGTCTACCTCATCGCTGCGGCCGCCCGAAAAGATCGAAACGTTCGGTCGCTTCCGCGCCGCAGAACCCACTGCTTTCCGAGGCGCGTCCAGAGGTCCGACCGCTGACATCGTGCGGATATTAATACCTAATATGTTATCAGGACTCATTATCTCTTTCCACGAAGGGTTAATACGGGGTTCCGGGCTATCGAGGGTCAATATGGCAAGCGATCGCGACACCATGAAAGACGTCTCGCACACAGCACCGAACGACACGTCCGCCGACGGCGTCTGGGAGCGAGGACGGGGAGCCGTCGAGGAAGAGGAAGAAGAGGAGTAACGCCGACCGCCGTTTCTCGCCGGACGTACCGGCGTCGATCAGCCCTCGACCGAAGAGCCGCGCGGCCGTGTCGCCTTCCCCGTTTTTGCCGTCCTCGCCGCTTCCCCGTGTTCGCTGTCTCCGTCGCCCTCCTCCCGGACCGTTCTCGCGGTTGATACCCGCGGGCGTGGGTTTAACCCGGCCGACGGCGGAGCCGTGCGCATGATCGAGGTGTCGGGCCTGCGGAAGACCTACGGCGACTTCGCGGCCGTCGTGGACAGCGACTTCGCCGTCGACGACGGCGAGGTGTTCGGGATCGTCGGCCCGAACGGGGCCGGCAAGACGACGACGCTCAAGGTGGTCGCCGGCCTCGTCGAGCCGACCGACGGCGACGTGACCGTCGCCGGGTTCGACGCCGCGGACCCCGAGATGCGCCGGCACCTCGGGTTCCTGCCCGAGGAGTCGCCGCTGTACGAGGAGATGACCGCGCTGTCGTACCTCCGCTTCTTCGCCGACCTCTACGACGTGCCCGGCGAGGTCGCCGACGAGCGGATCGGCGCCGCGCTCGACCGCCTCGAACTCGACCACCGCGAGCGCCGCCTCGGCGACGTCTCGAAGGGCATGAAACGGAAGGTCGCCATCGCCCGCTCGCTGGTCAACGACCCGGACGTGCTGGTGTACGACGAGCCGGCCTCCGGGCTCGACCCCGTGACGACGAACTCGGTGCTGGCGTTCACCCGCGAGCTCCGCGAGACGGGCAAGACGGTCGTCTTCTCGGCGCACAACCTCTATCACGTCGAGTCCGTCTGCGACCGCGTCGTGGTGATGAACGAGGGGCGGATCGTCGCCCGCGGGAGCGTCGACGGGATCCGCGAGCGACACGGCGAGACGACCTACCGCGTGTTCACCGACGCGGAGCCGGCCGCGACGCCCGCGCTCGACGACCTCGACGCGGCGACCGAGGAGGTCGGGGACCGGTACCGGACGGCGGTCCCGAGCATGGACGCCGTCGCGGCCGTCCGCGAGGCCGTCGCCGACGTCGGCGGCGAGGTCGTCGACATCCGGAGCCGCGAGCCGAGCCTGGAGGACGTGTTCCTCGACATCGTCGGCCGGCCGATGCCCGGGCGGTACACCGGGGACGGCGGGGCGGACGGACGGAGCGACGGCGACGGCGGCAACTCGGACAGGGGGACCGACAGCGACCGCGACTCCGACGAGACGAGCGACGACGACGCGAACGCGTCGGAGGGCGGTGAGGAGACGACCCCCGCGACGGCGACGGAGGCGACCGAGTGACCGACCGGCTGCGCCGCGTCGGCCGACGGCTCGCGGTCGCCGGCCGCCGCGTCTTCCGCGTGGCCAGGTGGGAGTCCGCCCGCGCCTCGGGCGGCGTGGACCGCCGGACGCTCGCGGCCGGGGTCGCTCTGCTCCTCGTCGCCGGCGGCGTCGTGGGGGTCGGCGTGGCCACCGGCGTCGCCGGCCTCGACGTCGACCAGAACGTGTACCGCGTCGGGGTCGACGCCGAGTCGCCGTACGCGGAGGCGATCGAGGAAGCCCCCTCGTTGCGCCCGGTGCCAGCCGGGACCGCGTCGCTCGGCGACTCCGCCGACGCGGTCGTGGTGACCGTGGTGCGACCCGGAGCGGGCGACGACGGCGCGATCGACGGCGCGGACGTCGAGGAGGTGGTCGTCCGCGCGAGCGACACGCGGAAGGGAGAGGCGGCGGCCGCGTCGGTCCGCGAGGCCGTCGAGTCGCACAACGAACGGCTGATGCGCGCCGAGCCGAACCGCACGGCCGCCTTCCCGGTCGTCGTCACGCTTCGGTACGTCGGCCGGACGACCGGGAAGGCGGCCGTGCGGTTCGGCTCGGACGACGCGGGCTCCGTCGCGGACGGAAGCGCGTCCGGCGAGGACGGCGGCTTCGCTGTCCCCTCCATCGGCGGCGCGGCGTTCGGCGCGGACACGGTCGGCTCGCCCGGGTCGATCACGCCGCCGTTCCCGTTCACCTCGCTGCTCTTGGCGTTCGTCTTCCTCGTGCCGATGAACTTCCTGATCCAGGCGTACGGCTCGTCGATCCTCGACGAGCGGACGAACCGGCGGGGAGAGCCGCTGCTCGTCACGCCGCTGTCACCGGCCGAGATCGTCGCCGGCAAGACGCTGCCGTACGCCGCCGCGGCCGCGGTCGTCACGACCCTCATCGCCCTCCTCGTCGGCGGCGGGCCGCTCTCCGTGGTCGCCGTGGCGCCTGTCGCGGCGACGTTCCTCGGGGCCACCTTCGTCGGCGCGATGTTCGCGCGCTCGTTCAAGGAGCTCACCTTCGTCACGGTGGGCGTGAGCGTCCTCCTGACCACCTACGCGTTCGTGCCGGCGATCTTCACGAACGTGACGCCCGTCGCGCTCGTCTCGCCGCTGACGCTCGTCGTCTTCGACCTTCAGGGCGAGGCCGTCTCGGCCGGCGAGGTCCTCTTCTCGACCGCGCCGATGGCGGTCGGCGCCGCCCTCCTCTTCGGCCTCGGCCTCGGCGTCTACCGCGAGGAGGACATGTTCTCGCAGAAGCCGGTGACGCGGAAGTTCCTCGACGCGCTCGCGGTCCGGCTCTCACCGGTGCCGGCGGACGCCGGCCTCCTCACGCGAGACCGGCTCCGCGCGCTCGCCCGCGTCGCGTTCCTCACCGCCTGTACGATCCCGTTCGTGTTCGTCGCGGAGCTCCTGGCCGTCGCGGTGCTGTTCGCGCTCCCGGTCACCGTGTCGATCCCGGTGCTGCTCGTGACCATCGCGTTCATCGAGGAGGTCGCGAAGAGCGTGGGCCTCTACGCCGGCTTCGAGCGCGGCGTCTTCGCCCGAACCGCCGAAACCGACGGGGAAGGGGCCCTCGGCGTCGCGCTCGCGGTCGGCGCCGCCTCGGGGACCGGCTTCTTCCTCGCGGAGAAGGCCACCGCGGTCGTCCAGGCGGTCGGGCTCACCGACCTCTTCCTCGGCCGCGCCGCCTTCGCGGACGTGG
This sequence comes from Halorubrum sp. ASP1, assembly GCF_005435135.1. Lineage (NCBI taxonomy): Archaea > Methanobacteriati > Methanobacteriota > Halobacteria > Halobacteriales > Haloferacaceae > Halorubrum > Halorubrum sp. ASP1. The sequence goes on from NZ_SGUA01000004.1 coordinate 39,804, forward strand.
CCGGCCTCTCCGGGCTGCCGCCGCTCGCGCTGGCGGCGCTGTTCCTCGCGCCGCTCGTCCTCCACGTCGCGACCACGGGGGTCGCGAGCCTCGGCGCGAGCCGGGGCCGGACCGCCTACGCGCTGGCGCTGACGCTGGCGACGCTCGGCCACGCCGCGTACAACGTCGGGGTGGTGAGCCTTGGATAGCCGCCTGACGATCGCCGGGCGGGAGATAGCCGGGCTGCGCGCCGAGAAGACGATCCTGCTGGCGATCGGGATCCAGCTGTTCATCGCGATGTTCTCGTCGTTCCTCGTCGTCGGGCTCGTCTCGATGTACGACCCGGGCTCGCTCGACGGGGCGCAGATCGAGGTCGCGGGCGCCGGCGACGCGGTCGACGACTTGGAGCGCGCCGCGAGCGAGGTGCCGGGCGCCACGGTCACGCCGTACGAGGACGCGAGCGCCGCCCGGAGCGCCTTCGAGCGGAACGCGGCCGACGCGGTGGTGGTCGCGACCCGCACGGAGGACGGGCGGGTGTCGGCCGCCGTCACCGCTCCCGACACCACCGTGGAGACGACGGTGATCGTGGTACAGCTGCGCGAGCTGTTGCGGACCTACGAGCTGAACGAGCGCGACGCCCGCGGCTCGCACCTTCAGGAGTCGCCGCTGCCGCTGCCCGACCGCAGCGACACCAGCCCGTACTTCACGTTCACCTACACGGTGTTGATCCCCCTCCTCGTCTTCCTCCCGGTGTTCATCTCGGGGTCGCTCGTGGTCGACTCGATCACGGAGGAGCTGGATCGGGGGACGATGGAGCTGCTCCGGGTCGCGCCGGTCACGCTCGCGGAGATCGTCGACGGGAAGGCGATCGCGGCGATCGGGATCGCGCCCGGCCAGGCGCTGATATGGCTCCTGCTGTTGGAGGCGAACGGCACGTCGGTCGCGAACGTCGGCCCGATCTTGGCGCTGATGACCGCGCTGACGACGCTCGTCGTCTCGGTCGCGGTCGGCATCGCGGCGGTCGCGCCCGACCGGCGGGCGGCCCAGCTGCTCTACTCGGTCGCCGTCCTCGTGCTGTTCGGCGGCGCGACGGCGATGGCCGGCGGCCCCGCGAACGCGGTGGCGCGGCTCGCCATCGACAGCGCGGGCGCGGCGACGGGCGTCCTGGTGATCGCGTACGCCGCCATCGCCGCGGCCGCGTACCTCGGCGTCCGCCGCGTCGTCGCGCTCGAGGGGTTCGCTCGCTGAGGAGGTCGGCCGCTCGTCGATCGGGCAGTGGGGGGGTCGCCCCGCGCCTACCGACCGAACCCGTCACCGAGCCCCTTCGCGGTCGGGAGCCGCCAGCCGCGGGCGACGGCGACGAGCCGGAGCCCGACCGTCACCGCCGCGCAGGCCGCGGCCGCGACCCCCGAGGGGCCGCCGAGGACGCCGACCAGCCAGTATGCGATCCCGCCGAGCACGGCGCAGCTCGCGTAAAAGTCCTCGAAGAGGATGAACGGGGACCGGTCGAGGAGGATGTCGGCGAGCGCGCCGCCGCCGACGGCGTTGATCGTGGCGACGGCCACGACGCCGAACGCGGACACGCCGGCGTCCGTCGCGACGATGGCGCCGGTCGTGGCGAAGGCGGCGAGGCCCACGGCGTCGGCGACGAGCGTCACCGGGTGCTCGTCCGGGCTGGCGAGCCACGCGCTCAGCCCGACCGCGAGCGCGACGCCGAGCAGTCCGAGGAGTATCTCGACCGGCGAGCGCAGCGCCAGCGGGACGCGCGCGACGAGGAGGTCGCGGGTGACGCCGCCCGCGAACGCCATCGCCAGCCCCACCACCGCGACGCCGAAGAGGTCGAACTCCTCGCGGACCGCCTTGCTCGCCCCGACGAGGGCGAACGCGACGAGGCCGACCGTGTTCATGACCGCGAACGGGTCGCCGAAGAGGGTCGCGAGGACGCCCCCGGTCATCCGCCGAACGCCCCGAGGCTGGACTGGAGCTCGCGCTCCGGCACCGCGTCGGTCAGCTCGTACCCCACGAGGTCGCGCGCGTCGACCGCGTACGTCGAGCCGCCGCGGTCGAGCACCAGCACGCGCCCCTTCCAGCCGCGGACGGTCCCCGCGGCCATCGTCTCGGCGACGGGGCGCTCGTCGAGGTCGAGCCCGTAGTCGAACGCGAACCGCTCGATCGGGTCGAACCGGTCGAGGAGCGCCTCCCAGGCGGCCTCGTCGACCGCCCGCCCGAACCCGTCGAGCTTCGTCGGGACGCGGACCCGGTCGACGAGGTCGTCGCCGGCGGCCAGCTCGGCCTCCACCTCGCGGGCGATCCGGCCGTTCGGGAAGGTGCGGATATGGGCCGCGCGGTCGGCGCCCTGCTCGCGGAGGCGAGTCCCGAGGCGCCACTCGCGGGTGACGCCGACCTTCAGCACGTCCGGCGCGAACGCGGCGAGGTACATCGCGTGCGACTCGTGGCAGTCCATCTCGTCTTTCAGGCACGTGCCGGTACACCGCGCGCACACCCAGACCCCCGAGTGCTCGTCGCAGTACGGGGCGTCCGCCGCGTCGCAGGACACGTGGTCGCCCTCGTGGACCGTCCCCGCGCAGCGGCGCTCGCCGAGGCCGAAGGCGAGCTCGGTCCCGGGGCTCGCGTCCACGAAGTCGACGGTCCCGCCGCTCGCGACGTAGAGCCCGCCGCCGATCGGTCCGCTCGCCGCGGCGGTCGAATCCGCGTCCCCGTCGGACTCCGGCGGGCCGCTCGCGGCGTCCGTCTCGTAGCCGACGACCTGCACGCCGCGAGGTAGGGAGAGGCGGGGCTTATAGCCGTCGTCGGCCGGTCCGCTCGCCGCCTTCCGAGGGTCCCGGGACGCGGCCGCCGAGGTATTTTACCCGCGGGCGTCGCAGACGCCCCCATGCTCGACGCGACGCTCGCGACGGCGGCGATCGACGACGGGTTGACCCTCTCGCTGCGGATCGAGAACGCGGGGTCGACGCCGGTCACGCTCGACTTCCGGACCGGGCAGCGCGCGGAGTTCACCGCGTACCCGGCGGCCGAGGTCGATTCCGACGCCGACGGGGAGGACGCCGACCCGGTCTGGCGCTACGGCGCGAACCGGATGTTCACGCAGGCGCTCGGGAGCGAGACCGTCGCGCCCGGCGAAGCGGTCGGCTACGAGGCGACGTGGCGGCGGCCGCCCTCGGGCACCTACCGGATCGTGGGCGAGGCGACGGCGACGGGCCGCGACGTGCGCGCGGCGGCGGTCGTCACCGTGCCGTGACCGCGCCCGCTCCGACCGGACTGTATAAGTGAGGCCCGCGCGCTCCCTCGGACATGCGCACGGCAGCCCTCCCCCCGGTCGTCGCCGCGGTCGTCGCGGTCGCGATCAGCGGGATCAGGCGCCTCTCGCCGATCCTCCTCGAATCGCCGGTCGCGCTCCCGTCGGCCGAGACGCTCTCGACGTACCTCGTGAGCGCCCGGTTCACGGCGTTCCTGCTGGTGTACGGACTGCTGTTCGGGACCGCCCTCCTCGCCGGACTGCGCGACGGCGACGCGTCCGCCACGTCGACCGCGCTGGCGACCGGCGCGAGCGCGACCGTCGCCTTCCTGCTCGGGTCGGTCGGCGTCTTCTGGTACCTCGGTCCGGACCGCGGCCCCGTCGTCACCGCGGTGTTCGCGCTCGGCGCGAGCCTCGGCGTCGGGATTCAGTTCGCGGTCGTCGCGTACGCCGGGGTCGCGCTCGGGGCGCAGCGCGGCGCGGGGCCGAGCCCGATCGTCCCCTGATCGCGTCCGGCGGGGCGCTCGCGCGGCTACGACGCGTCCGACTCCCGCCCGTGGACCGCGCGGTCGACCGCGGCCGCCAACGCCTCCCGAGCCCGGTGACTGGCCTCGGCGTCGGTCTCGACCTCGACGAGGTGCGACCCCGGCGCCTCGTGGGCCCGGGCGACGGCGGCCGTCACGTCCTCCGCGACCGCCGCCGCGCGCTCCGCGGGGTCGTCGCCGCGGTCGGCGAGCGCGTCCGGGCGGGCGTCGATCCGCTCGTACGCGAGGCCGTGGAGCGCCGCGAGCGGCTCGAAGTCGAGCCCGTGCGGCGTCTTGAACGACTCGGTGAACGGCGGCTCGAACGACTCGATCGGCAGCTTGTGGAAGATGCCGCCGCCGTCGTTGTTGACCGCGACGACCGTCACGTCGACGTCGCAGCGGTCGGCCGCGAGCAGCCCGTTCGAGTCGTGGTACAGCGCGAGGTCGCCGACGACGAGCGTGAGGTCGTCCGTCGTCCCGCTGCCCGCGCCGAGCGCGCTGGAGACGATGCCGTCGATGCCCGAGACGCCGCGGTTGCCGAGCGCGGTGACGTTCGCGGTCGTCGCCCCGACGAACCGGTCGAGGTCGCGGACGGGCATCGAGTTCGAGACGAACAGCGTCGCCGGGTCTGGGAGCGCGTCCGCGACCGCGCGGACGGCGTCGCCCTCGTGGAACGCCGCGTCGGTCGCGTCGGTCGCGGCCGAATCCCCGCTCGCTTCTTCCTCGCGGGCGTGGATCGCCTGCGCGACGCGGTCCGCCTCCTCCCACTGCGCGCGCCAGCCGCCGTCTCCGCCCCCGCCCGCGACGAGCCGCGAGAGGCGGGCGCAGAGCCGGCTCGGCTCGGCGACGACGAGGTCGGTCGCGGCGAACTCGGCCTCGCGCCAGCCGCCGGCGGGATCGACCTGGTACTGGGCGGCGTCGGTCCCGGCGAGGTACTTCCGGAGCCGCTTCGAGGTCGGCGAGGCGCCGAGCCGGAAGACGAGGTCGGGGTCGCTCCAGCCCTCCGGCCCGTCGCCGGCGAGGTCGGCCGACAGGTAGGCGTCGTAGTTACCGATCACCGGCGCGACGCGCGTGTGGCCGCCGTACCGGAGCCCGGAGAGGGGATCGGACAGCACGGGGAACCCGGTCGCGTGCGCGAGCGCCGTGACCGACTCCGAGTCGATCCCCGGCGGGTCGGCGGGGCCGGCGACGATCAGCCCGCGGTCCGCGTCGCCCAGTTCGGCCGCGAGCGCGCGCAACTCGTCGTCGCCGGGCTCCGGCGCGCCGGGCGTCACGTCGACGTAGGGGCCGTCGCGGCCGTGTTCGGCGGCTTCCGGGAGGTCGTCCGGCACGTCGTCCGGGACCGGCGTCGGCTCCAGCGGCTTCGCGAACGGGACGTTGAGGTGGACCGGTCCCGGTTCGGCGCCCTCGGCGGCCCCGACCGCGCGCGCCACGGTAGTCCGGAGCGACCGGAGCGCTCGGTCGTTCGCGGCCGGCTCGGGGAGGTCCTTGTAGAACCGGACGGCGTCGCCGTACAGCTTCTCCTGGTCCGCGGTCTGGTTCGCGCCGGAGTCGCGCAGCTCCGGCGGCCGGTCGGCGGTGAGCGCGAGGAGCGGGACGCGCGCCTCGCTCGCCTCCATCACGGCCGGGTGGTAGTTGGCGGCGGCGGTGCCAGAGGTACAGATCAGCGGCGTCACGCGGCCGGTCCGGCGGGCGCGGCCGAGCGCGAAGTACGCGGCGGAGCGCTCGTCGAGCTGTGAGAACACGCGGAGCTCCTCGTGGCCCGCGGCGGCGACGGTCAGCGGCGTCGAGCGGCTGCCCGGCGAGGCGACGACGGCGTCGACGCCCGCGGCGACGAGCTCGTCGACGAGCGCGGTCGCCCACAGGACGTTCCGGTTCGGCGCGGTCATTACCGCCGCTTCGGGCGCCGACGTAAATACTCCGGCGGGTTCGACCGAGCGGCGGTGGCGTGCGGGGTCGACGGCGTGGTCACTCCGACTCCGATTCCGATTCCCGCCCGGTCACCTTCCGGATACACGAGGAGCCGAACGCCCCGAGTTCGCCGGCGTCGAACTCGACGAAGTGGCCCGTCGAAATCGAGGCCCCGCACCGCCGGCACTCGAAGTCGCCCTCGCGGGCGACGACCTGGCTGTCGTACTCGACGTAGGTCCCGCCCGTGCGGACGCGGAGCCGGGCGCCCTCGCGGTCGATGACGCCGCGCTTCTCGGCCGCGTCGAGGACGTCGCGGGTGAGCGCCGGGCTGGTCGTGATCGTCTCGATCCGGTCGACCGCGGCGGCGAGGTCGATCTCCTCGCGTTCGAGGTGGGCCAGCAGCTCGACGCCGAGCTCCAGTTTCTCGTCGCGGGTCCGCGGCTCCGTCACGGGCGGCGTGACGGCGCGAGCCGTCTTAAGTCGGCCGGACGGCGGTCGGCGTCTCGCCGTCTCCCCTGTGCGGCGAGGAAGTGCGAGCGGCGAGCGGGACCTCGGAACCGGCAGATTCACGTCCGCCGCTCGACACTTCGGGACGTGGCTCGATCCCGCGACCGCTCCCGCCGCCGCCCCGCCTACCGGCGGCGCCCGAACGAGTTCTACTGGCTGTGGATCGCGGCGACCGCGACGTACGGCGTCGGCGACATCGTCTCCACCGTCGCCTTCCTCCGATACGTGCCGACGATCGAAGAGGCGAACCCCGTGGTGCGGTTCGCGCTGGAGTCGTTCGGGCTCTCCGGGCTCGTCGCGCTGAAGATCGCCGTCTACCTCGTGATGCTCTGGATCAGCGTCGAGGGCGCGCGAGACGGGGACGGCCTGCTGTACTACTTCCCGCCGGTGTTGCTCACGGCGACGGGGACGTACCTCACCGCGAGCAACCTGCGGCTGCTGTGGCTCTCCTGACCTCGCCGCCGGGCCTCGCGGTCGCCCCGACCGACACGGACTTTCCCGCGCGACGCCGATCCGGCGCATGCTCTCTGACACCCCCGGGCTCCACCACGTCACGGGGATCGTCGGCGACCCCGAGGCCAGCGCCGCGTTCTACGGCGAGACGCTCGGCCTCAGCCTGCTCCGCCGGACGGTGAACTGCGAGGACCGCCTCCAGTACCACCTCTACTTATGCGACGCGACCGGCTCGCCGAGCTCCGCCTTCACGGTCTTCCCCGACCCGAACGCCGACCCCGGGCGGACCGGGAAGCCCGGCTACGAGACCGTCGCCTTCGCGGTGCCGCCGGACTCGCTCGGCTACTGGCGCGACCGGCTCGCCGACCGCGGCGTCGAGGCGGCGACGGGGCACGCGACGGAGCTCTATCTCCCCTCGCGGTTCGCGGAGGACCGCGAGGTGATCGAGTCGCAGCTGCCGCGGTTCGACGACCCCGAGTCGGGGACCGCGGAGGAATGAGCCGGCGGATTCGCGGCGTCGACGGGCCGCACGCGGCCGCGACGCTCGTGACCGGCGGCGCGCCCGTCGCGGCCGCCGAGGTCGCGGTCGTGCTGGTCCACGGCCGCGGCGGCACCGCCGAGGGGCTCGTCAGGCTCGCGGACGAGTTCTACCGCTCGGGCGCGACCCTCCTCGCGCCCGGCGCGGTCCGGTCGACGTGGTTCCCGGCGCCGCACGAGGCCGCGCTGTCGGCCAACGAGCCCGCACTAACTTCGGCGGTCGACTGCGTCGCGGCCGCGGCCGACATCTCGCGCGACGCCGGCGTCCCGCCTGAACGCGTCGTCCTCGCCGGGGTCTCGCAGGGCGGCGCGGTCGTCGCCGAGTTCCTGCGCCGCCGACCTGACCGGTACGGGGGTGCGTTCGTCGTCTCGGCCGCCCTGCCGGGCGACGACCTCGACTCGCGGGCGCTCGAAGCGACCGAGGGCGCCGAGGGCGGCGGCACCGGTGACGACGGGGACGACGGCGGCGGACCGCTCGCCGGGACCCCCGTCGCGCTCGACAGCAGCGAGGACGACCCGTACGTGCCCGCCGAGCGCGTCCGAGCGACCGCGCACGTCTTCGAGCGGGCCGGCGCGGCGGTCGAGTGCCGCATCGGCCCGGGTGACGGCCACGGGCTCTCGGACGCGACGATGGACCGGATCGGCGAGCGGATCGCGGGACTGCTCGACGAGGACTGAGGCGTCGCACCGTCGAACCGCCCGGCGCGACCCGGTCGGTCCCGAACGTGTTCGCGCCGCCCGACATGCGGCTGCGGCGTCGACGGTCGAGCGATGTCCGAACTCGACGTCAGAGAGATTCCGCCGAACGAGCGGCACGACCGGATCCACGAGGCGTTCGGCGACCTGGAGCCGGGCGAGTCGCTCACGATCGTCAACGACCACGACCCGAAGCCGCTCTACTACGAGCTGTCGGCCGAGGTCCCCGCGTTCGACGACGAGGCGTACGCGGTCGAGCGCGAGGGTTCCGAGCGGTTCGTCGCGGAACTGCCGAAGGCCGAAGGCGGAGCCGAGCCGGAGGCGGTCCGGATCGCCGACCTCGACGGCGAACCCCACGCCCGGGCGTTCCCCGGCGCGGAGCCGAAGACGGTTCGGCTCTCGCTGGACGCCGGCGAATCGGCGGCGGAGCACGACCACCCGGACCGGACGGTGCTGTTCAACGCGCTGACTGGCGCCTTCGACGTCGCGCTCGACGGCGAGCCTCACCGCGTTGAGGCCGGCGAACTGCTCCGCTTCGAGGGCGATCGGACGGTGAAGCCGACCGCGCGCGAGGACGCCACCGCGCTGATCGTGCTGGCGCCGCGGGGGGAAGCGTAGGCGACGCGCGGTTTCGATGACCGACCGCCCCGGAGCGGACGACGTTCGCTCCGAACATGTTCGTCGGAATTCCCGCACGGCGAGTCGGCGCGCAGGGCGTTACAACTACCGACCGCGAACGAAGACCCACATGACGGACGACACGACACTCGATCGGCGACGATTCGTACAGGCCACGACCGCCGCGGGCGCGACGCTCCTTCTCGCCGGCTGTTCCGGCGGGAGCGACGGTGGCGACGGCGGCGACGGCGGCTCGGGCGGAAGCGACGGCTCGGGCGGAAGCGACGGCTCCGGCGGCAGTTCCGGTGACGGCGGGGACGGCGGCGACGGCGGCGACACACAGTACCTCAGCAAGGAGCCCGACTACGGCGGCTGGTTAGAGGGCGCGAACAACTACGACCAGACCGTCGACGCCACCGGACAGGACGAGGTTACGGTCTCGGTCGGAGCGGGGGACGGACTCTCTTTCGGCCCGGCCGCCGTGGCGGTGAGCACCGGGACCACCGTCGTCTGGGAGTGGACCGGAAAGGGCGGCGGCCACAACGTCGCTGCCGACTCGGGCGCGTTCGAGAGCGAGACGGTCACCGAGGAGGGCCACACCTTCGAGTACACCTTCGAGGAGACGGGAACGTTCACCTACGAGTGTACCCCCCACTCGTCGGTCGGCATGAAGGGCGCCGTCGTCGTTCGGTGACGCCGCGGTGCGGCTGAACCGCGCCTGGGACGCCGACGCGACGCGGACACCTTTTTTCGAAAACACCTTTCGAGCAGGGAACCGACCGCGTTCTCACGTCCTCGGAACGCGGTCGGCGTCCGCCGAACGTGTTCGCGCGCTTCCAACCGCACAGCAAGCCGCTCGACGACCTATATACCGAACCCCGCAACGTCCGCCTGTCGCGAGGGAATCGCCGCTCGCGGATCTACCCATGTCGAACGACACACAGCGGTCCACGGACGCGGGGGAATCGGGCGACCAGACGACCGACTCGACGGACGGGTTCGACTCCATGCTCCCCGGCGTCCGTCGCCGCGACTTCATGAAGGCAGGCGCCGCTGCGGGGGGCCTCAGCGGGCTGGCGGGCTGTACCAGCATCCTGAGCGAGGACGACGTCCAGGGGACGGCCTCGGCGAGCGGGGTCGACAACTCCGTACCGCCGGGCGAACACGACGAGTACTACGCGCTGCTCTCCGGCGGGCAGGCCGGCGACGTCCGCGTCTACGGGCTCCCGTCCATGCGCGAACTCATCCGCATCCCGGTGTTCAACCGGGACGCCTCGCGCGGCTACGGCTTCGACGACGAGAGCAAGCAGATGCTCGAAGACGCCGGCGGGTACACGTGGGGCGACACCCACCACCCGCGGATCAGTCAGACCGACGGCGACTACGACGGCCGGTTCGCGTACGTCAACGACAAGGCGAACGGGCGGATGGCCCGGATCGACCTGACGTACTTCGAGACGGACGCCATCGTCAACATCCCGAACCAGCAGGGCACCCACGGCGCCTGCGCGCAGCTGCCGGACACCGACCTCATCTTCGGCGTCGGCGAGTTCCGGACGCCGGTCCCCAACGACGGGAGCGGGAACCTCGAAGACCCCGACTCCTACGGCTCCGTCCTCGCCGCGATCAACCCCGAGAACATGAACGTCGAGTGGGAGGTCCTCATCGACGGCAACATGGACAACGGGGACGGGAGCAAGGAAGGCCGGTACTTCTTCACGAGCGCCTACAACACCGAGGAGGCCGCGACCGAGTCCGGGATGACCCGGGCCGACCGCGACGACGTGAAGGCGTTCGACATCCCGCGGATCGAGGCCGCCGTCGAGGCCGGCAACTACGAGATGCTGAACGGGGTCCCGGTCGTCGACGGCCGGAAGGACAGCCCGCTCAACCAGGGCGACGAGCCCATCGTCCACTACATCCCGACGCCGAAGAGCCCGCACGGCGTGAGCGTCACCCCGGACAACGAGTACGTGATCGTCAGCGGGAAGCTCGACCCGACGGCGTCGGTCATCGACATCGACAAGATCGACGAGGTCGACGACCCGACCGACGCCATCGTCGGCCAGCCGAAGCTCGGCCTCGGCCCGCTCCACACCGCCTACGACGGCCGCGGCCACGCGTACACGACGCTGTTCATCGACTCGCAGGTCGTCAAGTGGGACATCGAGGAGGCGGTCAACGCAGAGCCGCGCTCGGAGAGCCCCGTCATCGAGAAGATCGACGTCCACTACAACCCCGGCCACCTCATCGCCGCGGAGTCGTACACGGAGGACCCGGCGGGCGACTGGCTCGTCTCGCTGAACAAGCTCTCGAAGGACCGGTTCCTCCCGGTCGGCCCGCAGCACCCGGAGAACGACCAGCTGATCTACATCGGCGACGACGAGAACGGGATGGAGCTGGTGAAGGACTCGCCGGCGCAGGCCGAGCCGCACGACGCGTCCATCTGCCACAAGTCGAAGATCAACCCGAAGGAGGTGTACGACCCCGAGGACCTCGAACTCAGCCACACCGCCGAGGGCGAGTCCACGATGGAGCGCGTCTCCGAGGACCGCGTGGAGATCGAGATGTACTCCACCCGGAACCACTACGGGTTCCAGGAGATGGTCGTCCAGGAGGGCGACGAGGTCGAGATGCAGGTGACGAACATCGAGACCACGAGCGACATGCTCCACTCGGTGGCGATCCCCGACCACGACGTCCACATGCGGGTCGCGCCCCAGGAGACGCGCAAGGCGACGTTCACCGCCGACGACCCCGGTGTCTACTGGGTCTACTGCGCGCACTTCTGCAGCGCGTTGCACTTAGAGATGCGCTCGCGGCTCATCGTCAAACCGGAGGAGTGACGCCATGAGTTCGTCGCTCACGCGGCTGACCGAGATCCGACGCGCGCTCCCGCTGGCAGCGGCGGCGCTGCTCGTCGGCGCGCTGCTGGTCCCGGTGTGGAAGATCACGCTGACTGCGCCGCAGTACCCCGGTCAGGAGCTGCTCATCGAGCTGTACGCGTACCCGCGCCTGGGCGGCGACTTCGCCGAGGTACAGGGGCTCAACAAGTACGCCGGCTTCCACTACCCTGACCCGGTGTTCATCGACCCGAACTACGCCGTCAGCGAGGCCGCGATCGACGTGCCCGAGTGGCTGCTCGGGCCGGTCGTGTTCGTCTCCCTCTCGCTCACGGGGGCGTTCGTCGCGTTCGCGCCGACGGCCCGCAAGCTGAAGGCCGGGCTCACGGCCCAGCTCGTCGGGACGGTCACTGTCTTCGTCGGGATGTTCGCGTTCATCCAGTACCGGCTCTACCAGGCCGGCCACTCGCTGGACCCGGACGCGCCGCTCCGGGGCATCGAGTCGTTCACGCCGCCGCTGCTGGGGCCGTACGAGGTGGCGAACATCTCCGGCTTCGCGTGGTTCGGCCCCGGCGGGTACATGACCGTCCTCGCGGTCCTGTTGCTCGCCACCGCGTACCTCGCGCGCGACATAGAGGCGACCGTGGACGAACTGCCGGCGCTCGCCCGCGCGCTCCCCGGAGCGGTCCGCGACCGCGTCGGTGGGGGAGCGGCCGCCGACCGAGACCGCGACGTCGACGGGGGCGACCATGTCGGGTGACCGCCTCGAAGTCGGCTTCCTCGCGGCCGCCTGCGCCGCGGCCGCCGTCGCGGTCGCCCTCGGCGTCGCGCTCCCGGTCGCCGGCGCTGGCGGCGCCGCAGACGCGAGCGCCCCGGTCGCCCCGTCGAACGCCTCCGACGCCCCCGGGCTCGACGTGGCCACGGACTTCGCCGCGACGGGCGTGACCGCGCCCGAGCGCGACGGGACCGCGACGGTCGACGGCGAGTCCTTCGCGTCGGCGCAGGCCGCGGTCGACGCCGCCGACCCCGGTGAGACGGTCGTCCTCGACGGCCGGTTCGACGAGCGCGTCAACGCGAGCGTCGACGGCCTGCGACTCGTCGCGAGCGCGGACGGCGCCGTGATCGACGGCGGCGGCGAGGGGCGCGTGCTCACCCTGAGCGGCGAGAACGTTACCCTCTCCGGCGTGTGGGTCCGCGGCTCCGGGAGCGACCTCGGCACCGAGGACGCCGGCGTCTTCGTCGCGGGCGACCGCGCCCGGATCGAGTCGGTCCGGATCGCCGACACGGCGTACGGGATCTGGGTCGACGGCGCCGACGAGGCCGTCATCGAGGACGTGCGGATCGACGGCCGGGAGGACGTGTACCCGGTCACCGACCGCGGCAACGGGATCCACCTGTTCGAGACGCGCGGGACCGTCGTCCGCGACACCGAGATCACGCGCACCCGCGACGGCATATACTTCTCGTGGGCGACGGACGTGCTCGCCGAGAACAACACGATCCGCCACACGCGGTACGGCGTCCACTACATGTACTCGGACGACAACCGCCTCGTGGACAACGTCGCGGCCGACAACGGCGTCGGCTACGCGCTGATGGTGAGCGAGGGGCTGACCGTCCGGAACAACACGGCCCTGCGCAACGACGGCGGCAGCGGCCACGGGATACTGGCGAAGGACATCGAGGACTCGGCAATCGCCGGCAACCGCCTCGTCGCGAACCGGAACGGGCTCTACCTCTACAACGCGCAGGGGAACCGGCTCGTCGACAACCTGATCTACCGGAACGGGATCGGGATCCACAGCGCCGCCGTGAGCAACAACGCCGTGGTCGCGGGCAACAGCTTCGTCCGCAACGGGCGGGCGGCCAAGACGGCGCGGAACTCGCTCGTCGCCTGGAACGGCACCGAGCGGGGCAACTACTGGTCGGGCGCGCGGACGGCCGACCGCGACGGCGACGGCGTCAGCGAGATCCGCCACCGCCCGATCGGGATCGTGGAGACCCTCGTGGACGAGACGCCGCAGACGGCCGTGTTCGCGAACAGCCCGGCGTTCGAGGCGGTGCGGCTGGCCGAGAGCTCCTTCCCGGTGATCGAGACGCCGGGCGTCGTCGACCGCCGCCCCCTCGTCGAGCCGAACCACGACTGGCGCGCCTACGAGCCGACCGGCGAGGCCCGCGCCGCGAACCGAACCGCCGACACGGAGGACACACCATGAGAATCGACGCGACCGACGTGCGGAAGACGTACGGAGACGTGACCGCCCTCGACGGGCTCTCGCTGTCGGTCCCGAGCGGCTCGACGTTCGGGATCATCGGCACCAACGGGGCCGGCAAGTCGACGCTGTTCCGGCTGCTCGTCGGCCACGACCGGCCGGACGCCGGGACCGTCAGCGTCGGCGGCACCGACGTGACCGAGGACGGGCGGCGGATCCGCGAGCGCGTCGGCTACCTCCCCGAGCACGTCGGGTTCCCGGACGGGCTCACCGGCCGCGAGGTCCTCGGCGTCCACCGGGCGACGCGCGGCCTCCCGACGGACGGCCGGACCGCCGAGGCGATAGCGCGGGTCGGGCTGACCGCGGACGAGGCCGACCGCCGGGTCTCGGGCTACTCGAACGGCATGCAGCGCCGGCTCGGCTTGGCGACGGTGCTGTTGCCCGACCCCGACGTGCTGATCCTCGACGAGCCGACGGCGGGGCTCGACCCCCGCGGCGTCGACGAGTTCCACGCCATCGTCGAGGAGATAACGAGGGAGACGGACGCGACGGTCGTGTTCTGCTCGCACGTGCTGGGAGAGGCCGAGCGGCTCTGCGACCGCGTCGCCGTCCTCCACGACGGACGGGTCCGCGCGTCGGGGCCCGTCGATGAGCTCGCCGCGGGGGTGAGCGAGGCGGCGCCGGCCGCGACCGACGCGGGAGCGACTTGCGAGACCGGCCGGGACGCCGGCGGGCTCCGCGCGGCGTTCCGCCGGGCGGTCGGCGACGACGCGGCGCGCCGCGCCGCGACCGATGCCGAGGAGGTGGCGCCATGAGCGACCCGACGAAGCGGGCCGAGGAGGGCGACGCCGAGACCCGTCCGGACGGCGGGCACGCGGACGCGGCGGCCGCCGTTGGGGCGTTCGACGCCGACGCGGACGTCGAGTCCGACGACTCGTCGGCGTCGACGGCGACCGTCGCGGCGACAGAGACGGAGGCGAACGACGGCGTCCGCGGGGCGCTGCGTCACGTCTTCGTCGTCGCGGTCACCGAGTACCGGCTGGCGGTCCGGAGCCGGTGGGCGCTCGCGCTGACCGCGCTGTTCGTCGTGTTCGGCGGGGTGATGCTGACGTTCAGCGGCTCCGCCGTCGGACCGGCGGGCGCCGAGCGCGTCGTCGCGTCGCTGACGAGCCTCGCCGCGTACCTCGTCCCGCTCGCGGCGCTCGCCTTGGGCTACGACGCGATCGTGGGCCGCGAGGACGAGGGGTGGCTCGCGGTCGTGTTCTCGCTGCCGGTCCGGCGGAGCGAAGTCGTCGCCGGGACGTACCTCGGGCGGCTGGCGGTGCTGGCCGGCGCGACGCTCCTCGGCTTCGGCTTCAGCGGCGCCCTGATCGTCCGCGAGTTCGGGGTCGCCGAATTGCCCGCGTTCCTCGGGTTCCTCGGTGGCGCCGTCGGCGCCGGCGCCGCGTTCCTCGCGCTCGCGCTGCTGCTGTCGACCGTCGCCCGCGAGAAGACCCACGCGCTCGGCGCGGCGCTGCTCGCGTGGGTGTGGTTCGTGCTGGGCCACGACCTGCTCGCGCTCGGCGTCGTGGCGGCCGCGGAACTCCCCGACGCCGCGCTGTCGGCGCTGGTCCTGTCGAACCCGGTGAGCGCGTTCCGGGTGCTCGTGTTGTCGGGGCTCGGCACGACCGCGGGCGGCGGCTTCACCGCCGTCCTCGCCGGGAGCGGGCTGTCGGCGGCCGCGCTGGCGGCGTCGCTCGTCGCGTGGTGCGTCGTACCGGTCGCGGCCGCGGGCGTGCTCGTCCGCCGGCGGCGGCTCTGAGGAGCGTCGGTCGGCCCGTAATTCTCCACTCCGGTGGAAATTTCCGACCCACGGCTGGAATTGACCACGATGCCCTCCGAAGCGGACGAACAACTCGAATCGATCCGCCGTCTCCTATTGAGCGTCGTGTTGCTGCTCGGAGTCGGAGTCGCGGCGCTCGGCGACATCGCCGTGGCGGTCCGCGGCTACGAGACTTTGATACAGACCGTTGCCCGCGCAACCGGAATCGTGAGTGTGATCGTGGTCATCGTACAGATATTCTCGGGGTGATTCCGGACCGAGCCGGAGGACACTGACTGACCGGAAGGAACTCGAAGTCAGCCGGTCACTGAATCCGCTCGATCCCGTCGTCCTCGGGCGACTCGAAGTCGACCGGGCGCCGCGGGAGGTCGTCGACGAACTCCCGGACGATGGTGCGCTCGACGCGCTGGAGCACCTCGCTACACGTGGACTTCGCGATGCCGACGTGATCGGCCACCTCGGTGAGCGTACACTCGCGCGGCACGTCGTAGTAGCCGCGGTCGACCGCCTCGAAGAGGACCTCGCGCTGGCGCTCCGTGAGCGACCCGCCGGGGTTCACGCGCTGTTGGACGTACTCGACCTCGAAGTCGGCACCCACGTCGCGGAGGGCGTCGCCGAACTTCGCGACGCGCTCGTGGTCGCCCGTCACGTCGACGCGGGCGACGCCGTCGCGGATCTCGACCGGCATCTCGATGGGGACGCCGGCCCGCCGCGCGACCGTCTGGAGCAGCGGGACGAGCGCCTCGACCTGGACGGTCACCATGCCCTCGTCCTCTGCCATCACCGACGAGTGCGTGATCGTGTCGTGGTCGTCGATGGCGTCGAGGATCGGGTCGGTGTCGTCGGCGGTGATCCGGACCAGCGCGAACCCGGCGCCGTCGTCGGGGGTCGCGGTCATCACCTGGAACCGCGCGTCCGGGAACTCCCGCGAGACGTCGCCCACCCACGGGCCGTCCGGGATGTCCACGCGGAGGCGTGCCTGTGCCATGCGCGCCCGTTCGGCGCCGGGGTGGAAGTACCTTCGGCTCCGCGCTCGCCGGAACATGTTCGCCACAAACGACCCGTGGATCAGGTTCGTCGATCGACACATGAGCGCCGAACCCGGCGATTCAGCAGCGGTCGAACGGGCGGTGGCCGAGCGGACGGAGGCGCCGACCGAGGGGGAGACGGTCGTCCTCGACGTGCGAAACCTCGGCCCGCCGAAGCCGCTGCGCGAGACGCTCGAACGCGTCGAAAGGCTCGGCGACGGCGACGTGCTGGTACAGTACAACGACCGGAGCCCGCAGTTCCTCTTCCCGCGCTTAGAGGACCGCGGGTACGCCTACGCCGCGGTCGAGACGGACGCGACGGAGGCGACCGTCACGGCGATATGGCCGACCGACCGCGAGAAGGGTCTTTCGGACGATCGGGCCGGCGAAGACGACGCGACCGCGACCTGAGCGGCCGCTGCCGGTGTCGACTACCGTCTCCGGAGCGCGCGCTGCCCTCGCCGGACGCGACGCCGATTCCGCCCGCCGAGAGCGCGGGGGAACACGTTCGGGAACGGCTCCAAACGGATCGGGACCGTATCCGATCCCGACAGATGTTCGACGACCTCGACACCGACCGGCGGCCGCTGGTCCTCGTCTGGGAGGTCACGCAGGCCTGCGGGCTCGCGTGTCGGCACTGCCGCGCCGACGCGAGACCACAGCGGCACCCCGACGAGCTGACGACCGCGGAGGGGAAGCGACTCCTTGAGGACGCCGCCGCGTTCGGCGACGGGCAGCTGGTCGTTCTCTCCGGCGGCGACCCGCTCGCGCGCGACGACCTCACGGAGCTGGTCTCGTACGGGGACGACCTGGGCCTCCGGATGACGATCACGCCGAGCGGGACGCGGTCACTCACACCGGAGCGCGTCCGCGACCTCGCCGACGCCGGGATCGCGCGGATGGCGCTCAGTCTCGACGGCCCGACCCGCGAGCGCCACGACGCGTTCCGCGGCGAGGAGAGCTTCGCGGACACGGTCGAGGCCGCGCGCGCCGCCCGCGACGCCGGGATCCCGCTCCAGGTCAACACCACGGTCTGCGCGGACACCGTCGACGACCTCCCCGCGATCCGCGACCGCGTCCGCGACCTGGGCGCCGTCCTCTGGAGCGTCTTCTTCCTCGTCCCGGTGGGTCGCGGCCGCGTCCTCGACCCGATCGACCCCGGGCGCGCCGAGGACGTGATGGCGTGGCTCCACGAGGTGTCCGACGAGGAGCGGTTCGGCGTCAAGACGACCGAGGCGCCGTTCTACCGTCGAGTGGGGATTCAGCGGGCGGACGGAGGCGACGCGGACGGCTTCGCGCAGCGGCGCGGCGGAATCACGGCCGGGCGCGGCTTCGCGTTCGTGAGCCACACCGGCGAGGTGTACCCGTCCGGCTTCCTCCCGGAGTCCGCGGGCAACGTCCGCGATCGCTCGGTGGTCGACGCGTACCGGAACGCCGACCTCTTCGAGTCGCTCCGCGACCCGGACGGCTTCTCGGGGAAGTGCGGCGCCTGCGAGTACCGCCACGTCTGCGGCGGGAGTCGCTCGCGGGCGTACGCAGCGACCGGCGACCCGACGGACAGCGACCCCCTCTGCCCGTACGTCCCCGAGGGCTACGACGGGCCGCTCCCGGAGCGGCAGCGCACTGGCGACGACGGCGAGCGTCCCGAGCCGGCCGACTGAGTTCAGGGTCAGGCGTACGCTTCGAACTCCTGCCCGAACGCGAGGAAATAGCCGGTACCGGCGACGCCGATGACCGCCGCGACCGTGAACGCGACCTCCGGGCTGACGAAGTCCCACAGGTACCCGCCGACCGCGGCGCTCGGGATGACTATCGCGTTCCGGAGGAGGTAGTACGTCCCGGTGACGCGGCCGCCGGACCCGCTCTCCGCCGGGCCGACGATCAGCGCCTTGTGCGACGGCAGCCCCGCGAACCGGAGCCCGGAGAACGCGAAGACCGCGACCATCACCGCCGACAGGGGCAGCGCCGACCCCGCGAGCGCCGGCGCGTAGATCAGCACGACGGGGAAGACGGCGTAGACGGCGAAGCCGACCGCGACGACCGGCTTGAGCCCGACGCGCTCCGCGAGCTTCGAGGCCGGGACCATGATCAGCAGCGCGACGAGCATCTCGACGCCGAGCAGGTAGCCGAAGAACGCCTGCGGCGAGAGGTCCACGTCGTACGAGAACCCGCCGAGCGCGACGGTGGTGTCGAGGCCGACCTGGAAGAACTGCGTGACGACGAGCACGAAGAACACGTACACCATCCCGTTCGCGAACCGCACGAGCGTGTCGCCGACGAGCAGCGGCCGCAGCGGCGCCGGCATCTCCCGCAGGTCTCGTCGGATCCGGTCGAGCCCGGCGAACGAGTCGCCGATGGAGTCGCCGCTCGCGTCGTAGAGGACGTGTTGGACGGCGGTTCCGAGGACGCCGAACGCCACTCCGACCGCGAGGACGTACCGGAAGCTGACGGTGAACTCCGCGCGCAGGCCGATGAGGACGGCGGCCAGCACCGGGCCGATCAGGAACGCCGTCCGCCGGAACGTCTCCGTGCTGGCGAACCCGGCGGCCAGCCGTGAAGGGGCCGTCGCCTGCTTGACCACCGCGAACGTCGCCCCGAGGCCGAACGACTTCCACGCCTGCGCGAGGACGAGGCCGACGAAGACCCAGATCCACGGCTCGACGACCACCCCGGCCACGTCGACCGGGCCGATCGCCGGAGCGACCAGCCAGACGACGAAGCCCAGGGTCGACAGCAGCCCGAAGACGGTCAGCGCGTACCGCGACCCGATTCGGTCGGAGACCGCGCCCCCGGGGTACGGGTACAGCGCCGAGATGACGTTACCGAAGGTTCCGAAGAGCCCCACGACGAACCCCGAGGCCCCGAGCGCGACCATGTATTCCGGGAGGAACCGGTTCGTCATCTGGAAGCCGAGACTGAACGCGAACATCGCGACCGACAGGACGAGCACGTCTCGCTCTAGCGCGAAGAACCGGCGGAACGCGTCGAGCACACCGGACCGCTCGGCGTCGGCCGCCGCGTCGTCGGTCACGAGTGGCCCCTCCGCGCCGCGAGGCGGTCGCAGTCGTTGACTCCGGCCCGGGCCCGCGGTGCGACGGGAACGAACATACGCGTTCTCCGGTTCGGGCCGTGAAAAATCCGACCCCGTCACTCGGGGCCCGTCTCGGTCGCGCGGACGAGCGCACGAAGCTCGCCGAGCGAGAGCGGCTCGATCCGCTCGCGGGTCCCGTCGCTCGTGTAGAACAGGCTCGTCTCGACCGGCCTGTCGGCGAACCACTCGTCGAGGACGTGGTAGTAGACGCTGAGCTGCTTCCGGTACTCGGCCCGCGCGCGCCGGGTCGCGTCCGTCTTGTAGTCGATCACCTCGACCCGGTCCGGCGTCACGCGGACGAGGTCCGCGATTCCGGAGAGAGTGACGCGCCGGCCGTCGACCGCGACCGGGAGCGTGACCGGCTCCTCGACCCGGAGATCGCCCGACAGGCCGTCGAGGAGCTCGGCGATCCGCCGCTCGTGGTCGTTCGACGGCGTCACGTCGTCGCCGAGGGCGTACGCCTCCGCGAAGTCGTGGACGCGCGACCCGAAGTCCATCCCCCGCGTCTCGGGGTCGGCCTCCGGACCGGGCTCCGGTCGCTCGCCCGCGTCCTCGAACACCGACTCGTCCATCAGCGAGTGGGGCGTGTGACCGATCGGCCCGTCGGGCGCCGTGACCGCGAACGGGAGGTCCGCGTCGGCCGGCTCGCCGGGGTCGAGCGGCTCGACGTCGGGATCGGCCTCCTCGACGGAGACCGGGAGCTCGGCGAGGAACGCGTTCGGGTCCTCGCCGGCCGCGAACACGACGTGGCTCTCCGCGCGCGTCACCGCGACGTAGAGCAGCCGCCGCTCCTCGTCGTACCCCCGCGGCAGACAGCGCCTGACCACGTCGTACCGCCAGTCGTCGTACACGTGCGGGTGGGCGCCGTCCTCCGAGTACACCTTCCGCCGGCGGAGCCCGACCGGGTCCCGGAACTGGATGACGCTCGACCCGCCGGCCCGCGGCGGGAAGCGCCCCTCGTTCATGTTCGCCATGACGACGATCGGATACTCCAGCCCCTTCGCCGTGTGAATCGTCTGGACGGTCACCGCGTCGTCGCCCGCGGACGCGCTGACGTCGACCGTGCCGCCGGTCTCGACGCCGCGCTCGATGTGCCGGATCAGGTCGCCGCGCGTCGCCGTCGTCGAGTCGTGGACCGACTGGACCGTGTCTAAGAGCACGTCGGCGACGTCGCCCGTGAACCCGTACCGGTCGAGGACGCGGCGCGCCACCGCCCCGACCGACTCCAGCCCGCGGAGCTCGTCGCGGAACTCGGCCGGCCCGGCCGGGTACGACCCCGTCCCCAAGATGTGGTCAATCTCGTCGACCGCGTAGCCGATCCGTTCGAGCACCACCGCCCAGCCGCGGTCGGCGTCCGCGTCGAGGATCCGGAGCCACGCGAGCAGCAGCTTCGCCGGGTCGGTCCGGAACAGCTCGATCCCGCCGTCGTACGCCACCGGGAAGTCGTGCTCCGCGGCGACGTCGAGCAGCTCCCGCCCGTAGTCGCGGGTCCGCGTGAACACCGCGACGTCCCCGTACTCCGGCGGGCGCGGCTCCCCGTCCTCGCCCTCGACGGCGTAGTCGTCGTTGCCGACGATATCCTGGACCTTCGAGAGGACGGCCTCGTGTTCGTCCTCGTGGCGGATCCCCTCGATCACGGTGTTGTCGAACGCGGCGTTCGCGGAGAGCTCGACCACGTCGTCGAGGGGGGCGTCGACGGGCTCGTCGCTCGACGCCGGCGTCGCGATCGCCCGCTCGGAGAGGTCGATCACCGACGCCGTCGACCGGTAGTTCTCCCGCAGTTCGATCCGGGTCGGGTCGGGCGAGTCGAACGGGACGCGGTCCGCGTCGGCGTTGAGGTCCGCCGCGAACCGGTCCAGGCGCCCCTCGAACTCCAGGATGTTGTCCACGTCGGCGTACTGGAACGAGTAGATGCTCTGCTTCCAGTCGCCCACGACGCAGAGGTTGTCCGTCGCGGAGAGGAGGAGCGCGAGCTTGAACTGGACCTCGCTCGTGTCCTGGAACTCGTCGACGGTGACGTACTCGAACGCCGCCGTCTCCCGGACGCGCTCGTTCTCGCAGAGAAGGACGAACGCGAACAGCTGGAGGAAGCTGAAGCTGAGGTAGTTGCGACGCAGCGCGAACCGGAGGTACCCGAGGTAGGCGTCGTGGACGAACGCCTTGAGCGCCTCGCGGTCCTCGCGGAACACCGCCTCGGCCACGTCGTCGTCGAGTCGCTTGGTCCCCCGACCGCCCCGCAGCGCCGACTTCGAGGGCGCGTCCGGGAGGTACGTCTTGTCGCGGCCGAACCGGCTCAGGTCCTCGCGCAGGACCGACTGCTTGCGGCCGTCGTTGCGGGGCTCGTTCACCGCGTCGAACCTTTCTTTGAACGCCTCGAAGTCCCCGTCGAGGTGGGACTCGCCGTCGCGGTACCAGCCGTCCGCGGCGGGGAAGACCCCCTTCGACGCGAGCTCCCGGATCAGGTCGAGCAGTTCGCCCGGCGACGAGAGCACGCGGTAGAAGTCGGCGTGCTCCGGGTGGTCGTCGCGGAAGCCGCCGAAGAACTCGCGGAACCGCTCGGCCTCGATCAGCTCGTCGTCGAGGATCCGCGTCGAGCCCGTGATCCGCTCGTCGATGCCGAGGTGCGTCGGCGCGGCGTACCCGTGTTCCTGAAGGAGCTCGTGGCAGTGCGAGTGGAACGTCCGGATCGGGGCGTCGGCCAGCTCCCGCAGCCCGTACGCGCTGTGGTCGACGATCCGCGCTTTCATCTCCGTCGCGGCGCTCCGCGTGAACGTCGCCAGCAGCACGTCGTCCGGGTCCGTCTCGGGCCGGTCGACGATCCGGCCGTAGCGGCGGGTGACGGCGAACGTCTTCCCCGTCCCGGGGCCGGCGTCGACGAGGTAGGTCCCCTCCGTGCCCTCGATGAGCTCCCGCTGCGCGTCGTTCGGCGTCGGCTCGCTCATCGGTCGCCCTCCAGCAGCAGGTCGCGGTTGTCCACGCGCCGGTAGTTCGGCTCGCCCCCGAGCCCGTCGACCGGGAACCGCTCCTCGCCGGCGCGTCGCTCGTTGAGCTCGTCGAGGCGCTCGCCGACGAACGACTCGAACGCGTCGAGGTCCTCGCGGAAGAACGCCCGCCTCCGGGCGCCGTTGAGCTCCCGAATCGCCTGGTCGACGCCCTTCTCGGCGTCGACGCCCGACGCGGTCGCCGCGTCGACGGCGTCGGTGAACCGCGCGGCGAACGCGGAGTCGCGCAGCTCGCCCCTGTCGGTCGTCTCGGGGAATCTCAGCGGGGACAGGATCTCCTCGTACGCCTCGTAGCCGAGGTCCGCGAACGTCTCCCGGCAGTCGGCGTAGCCGTCCAACAGCCGCTCGTAGGCCTCGCGAGAGGCGACGTACTCGTCGAACGCGACCGGGTGGTAGGTGACGGTCGTGAGCGCGTCGTCGAGGTCGGCCTCGCCCGCGATCGCGTCCGCCATCGGTTCGAGGAAGTGGAAGAACGTGAACTCCAGCCGCTCGTCCGGACGGACCGACCGGTAGTACGCGAGGTACAGCGCCGCCTGGAAGTTCGGCGCGTCCGCCGGCGGGTCGGTCGCCGCGCCGCCGACCACCTGCGAGGCCCGATTCCTGCGCCCGCTCTTGTAATCGAGCAGGTGGGTGGGCGACCGCACGAGGTCGATCTTTCCCTTCAGGCCGAGGGACGCGTCCTCGAACCAGCGCTCGGTGAGCGGCGAGTCGACGGGCTCGTCGAAGTAGTCGGCGAAGAAGTTCGTCCCCCGCCCCGAGGCCGGCGTGAGGAAGTCGTCCGACTCGGGCGCCGCCTCGTCGAGGTACGCCGTTATCAGTTCGAGGCCGACGCGGTACGTGCGGCGGCGCAGCGGCTCGTCGTCGGCCGGGAAGAACGCCGCCGCCTCCGCGAGCATCGCGTCGACGAGGTCGCCGGTGTCGGCCGCGGCGACCGCGTCGGGGTGGTTCACGTAGAACTCCGCGAAGTCGTGGAAGAGGTTCCCCTCGACGAACCGCTCCCGGTCCGGCGCGTCGAGGAGCCGGTCGAAGAGGTAGTCGCGCGGGCTGTTGACGTAGCTGTCGAGCGCCGACTGGCTGACCGTCTCGACCGACTCCGGCTCCACGCCGGTCGGCTGCCGGTCGAAGCCCTCCCCCGTCGGCCGCGGGCGGCGCCGGTGTTCGACCGAATCGAGGTCGCTGAACCGCTCGAACTCGTCGTCGAGGAGGTCGCCGAGGTACAGGCACGGCGTGATCGGCTCCCCGCCGGCCGCGTCCTGGACGAGGTAGTACCGCCGGTCGCCGCTCTGGAGCAGGCGCTGGAAGTCGCCGACGTAGCGGTCGAACTGCGCCTCGGTGTCGACCCAGGGCCGCTGGGGCGCCGAGTGCGTCCACGCCTCGCCCATGCCGAGGTGGAAGACGACGGGTCGGTCCACGTACGCGGACGACTTCGCGTCGGCGAGGAGGACCCCCTCGTTGTCCGCGTCGACGGGGACCTCGTAGGTCTGGAGGTAGTACGCGAGCCGGTCGACGGCGGCCTCGGTCACGGGCTCGTCCGCGAGGCCCAGACGGCGCAGCTCCTCGTCGAGGCGGCTCAGATCGACGCCGGCCTCGGTCGCGTACGCGTCGAGCGCCGCCGCGAACGTCCGGTCCGCGGCCGCGTCGCGGAACGACCGCAGCCACGCCGCGCCCGCCCCGTCGACCGCCTCGATCCGCCGCTCGCGGTCGGCGACCGGAACGTCGATCCCCAACTGCGAGAGGACCGGCGCGGCGTCGCCGACGGTCGTCTCGGAGCCCCGGAAGCAGAGCCGGAGGAGCCGGACGAACGCCCGGTGATGCGGGTCGTCCGCGAAGCCCGGCCCGCCGTAGAAGGGGATGTCCGCCGCCTCGAACGCGGACTCGACGAGCGAGGAGTACCGCCCCCCGCCGTCGAGGACGACGGCGACGTTCTCGGCGTTGCTCGGGGAGACCGTTTCGAGGAGCGCGGCGACGACGTCCGTCGCCGACTCGAAGACGTGGAACGGCGGCGCGTCGAACGCCTCGTCGGTGAACAGGTCGACGCGGTCGAACGACTCGGGGAGGACGCCGCGTTCGAGCGCGGTCAGCTGATCGTGACCGACGACGGCGACGGACCGCCCCTCGTCGATCTCGTACTCGGTGAGCCGCTTCGAGGTGGTCCGGAGCGTTCGCATGCCCGCGACGACCTCGCGGGTCGCGTCGTCGACGTAGGCGTCGTACTCGAGGATCGCGTCGAGCCGCCCGGTGTGCTCCCAACACTGGAGGACGTTGCCGACGGCGTACGCGACCGCCTTCCAGTCGCGGTCCGTCGACGTGACGAGTTCGAGGAACGCCCGCCGGTCCTCCGCCTGCTCGCGGCGGCCGGCGGCGAGGCGGCGCGGGGTGGTCGCGAACGTCCCGAAGTGCGGGCGGTCGAGGCGGCGGTTGATGGCGCTCGCCAGCGGGGCGTCGGGGGTGACGACGAGGTCGGACCCCTCGACCGCCGCGTAGAGTGACTCCGCCCGTTTCGCTCTCCGAATAGGCACGCCTACCGAGGATACGGACGAGTCACAAAAAGATACGGAAGGCGTCCGCGACCCCGCGGGCGCGGTCAGTCCCGGGGGCTGGACGGCGGTCGGGATCAGCCGCCCGAAACGGACGTGCCCGTCGTCGGCACGGGCGACGGCACCGGCGTGAGGGGGCCGAAAGCGAGAGCGAAGGGTCCGAGGCGGCTAAAACGCGTCCGAGTCGAGCACCCGATGCGGCACGTTCCGGTCGCGGAGCTTGGAGGTGTGTCGCGGTATCTCGTCGGTGACGGCGACCAAGAGGACGTCGAGGCCGAGCATCCCCGCCTCGGCGACGCCCTCCGCGGTCCCGAACCGGACGTCCGGGGAGGCGTCGCTCCGGGAGACGAGCGCGTACGCCTCCGTCCCGGCGACCGCGACGAGGCCCTCGTCCGGGACGTGCGTCGAGACCACGTCCGGGTCCAGGCGCTCGTCGTCGGTGACGGTCGGGACGGGCAGCACCGAGACGGTCCCCGTCTCGTAGTCGACGACGCCCTCGAAGTCGGCGACGCCGACGGCCTCGCCCCTCGCCGCGCTCGTGACGGTGACCGCGGTCGCGGTCCCGCCGGCGGGGTTGGCGTGGAGGACGCCGTCGCGCATCACCAGCCCGACCTCCTTCCCCTCCGCCACGTCGTCGAGCGCGATCGCGGCGTCGACCTCGACGCTTTCCAACACGTCGGAGTTCACCCGTTCGAGGTACGTCTCCAGGTCGTCGGTCCGGGAGATGAGCCAGTCGACGCCCTCCTTGGTCACCTCGTAGCGCCCGCGGCCGCCCTTCTCGACGTAGCCCGACTCGACGAGGTCGCGGACGTAGTCGCTGACCGCCTGCGAGGTCACGCCGATCGCGTCCGCGACCTCCCCTTGGCTCACCGCCGGCTGGCGGGCCGCGATCTCCACGAGCACCTGATAGCGCGTCGCGCTCCGCTTGTTCTCGAGGACGTCCGGCGACCCGCCGCCCGCTGTGTCACCCATTACCGGCCCGTTGGCCGCCACAAGCAAAGTCTTGTTGTCTATCTCACGGCGAGCTTGCGCTGCGGCCGGTTCTCAGCTCAGTTGAGAAACCTCAGTGTACACAATTCAAATTTGCTTGTTCCGCGGTGCGAGAGAGTTGTACTCCGGACGGGAGCGACCGGGCCGCGGAGCGACGCGAGATCGAATCCGATCTGCTCGGACCTACGCGGGGCGGCGACGGTGCGGTACGCGGGGCGGCGACGGTCGCGCCGCCCAGATCGGTCCCCGTTCGGCTGGGTTCACCACGGGAAAATCGAGATCGGTGTAAAAGCGATCGGTGAGGAAGTGGGCGCTACAGGACTTGAGTCCCGTAGTTATCTTGTTGTATTCGGCTTGAATTTGTGTGTTACTCATTGTTGTATAATCTGCCAGCGGCGGTCTGCCTTCTCACGCTCCGAAGCGCGGTCGTAGTGCTTGTCGAGAACGTCCTCGCTCGCGTTGAGCTGGTCCGAGACGACGCCTCGAGGGACGCCGTCGTTCCGGTACTTGGTCACCCGCGCCTTGCGAGCGTCGTGGGGTGACCGAGCGGACGGACACCCGCTCACGTGCCGGAACGTCGCGAACTTACACGACTCCGGATCCTCGTCGTGCGGACACTCCTTGCCGATGAAGCACGGGCGAGTCCATCGGTAGAACGCCGTCCGGATGGTCCCGGCCGCGATCCGGCCCGCGTCGGTAGTGACGAGCGGGTTCCGCCCGTGGTCGTCGACGGTGTCCGTCCGTGGACCGTCGATGTAGTCCTCTAGAATCTGTGCGACTTGGCGGCTGATACGGTTGATTCGCTCGCTCGCGGTGTCGTTCTTGAGCGGGGTCCCCGTCTCCGGCCGGTGAACGAACTCGATCGAGGGCTGGTTTCCCTCCAAGTCGAGATCCTGGAGATCGAGCGATCGGACGGCACCGAGGCGAGCGCCGGTGTGCCAGATCAACGCCCACACGACGTGATCGCGGCTCGCGTACTCGTACCGAGAGAGGTACTCGACGATGTCCGCGGCCCGCTCCGGTCGAAGATATGAGTCGCTCACCTCGTCGTCACGGGTGAGCTTCACCAGCGGCACCTTCTCGTACAGGTCCGAGTGAACCGCCTCGATCTCCCCGCAGAAATTGAGGAACGACCGCAACGTCGAGAGGTTCGAGTGAAGCGTCTTCTTCGCGAGCTCGTCGACCTTGCTGTTGCTGTACCCGCCTTCGCGTCGCCAGATGCGGTATTCGTACAGGTCCCGGCCGGAGAGCTCGTTCAGGTTGTCGATCGCACCCTCTTCGCGACACCACTCGACGAACGGCCGAAGCTCGCTCCGGTGGGTCGTCTGAGTCCACTCGGCGCGATCCTCTTTCATCCGGTCGAGGTGCATCTCGACGGCTCGCTCGGGTGGAATCGGTTCTAGCTCATCACTCATCGGAGTCCTCCGGCTCTTCGATCTCGTCGTCCTCGTCGTCGTACATCGCGAGCTGCTCGGCGATCCGACGAGCGTGTCCGCTCTGGTCGCTCACGCGGATCCCTCCTCACCGTCGAGTTTGCGATCGTACGGTCCCGCGTCAGTCAACAGTCGAATCTGGTCGCGAGCGAGTTCCGCGCCGGTCTTCTGGTCGCGCAGGGTATGGAACACGCCGTCGAATTCGTCCCCTGAAGCACATTGCTTACACCAGAAGTGATGATTCGTCGGTTCCCACGAGCGGTGGCCGCGGGGACACACGTACCGCCACCTGTCCTGCCGGTCTTCGATCCGCACAACTTCTTTCAGAGGCATCGACTCCGACTGAAGAACGGGTGTTAAAAAGAGGAGATCCAAAGGTGGGCGGTGAAACTGAAAGTGGTCGCGTCCGACGATTGTGTTGCGGTTCCTTGGTCGATCGAGGATTTCAAACCCCGACGCGTAGTGGTCGAACATGGCTTTCGTGCTACCTCACGGAAGCCCACGCGGGCCCGCTGTCTCCAGCAGCGGGGTCCGCTGTCCTTCGAGCCGGACCCATCGGAGAGCGACGGGTCCACGAGAGTGCTTCCGTTGTACACTCCGAAGAACACCGACGACTTAATTCTAACCCATCAAATCGTGTAGTATCAAACACCGAAAGATGATTGAAGCGAACCGAACCGGTATTTGTTATATGAATCCCCATGAGGCGAAGGTATGCGCCCCCGGGTGGACTGGATGAACCAGACCGACGATCGGGTTCTTGAGCTACTCGCCGAGTCGGATCTCATCCTGACGCCCGCCGTAATCGCCAAGAACCTCGAATACACTCGAAACTGGGTCTCACGACGGATCGGAAAGCTCGAAGATTCCGGTCTTGTTGAGCCGATTGACTCGGGGTACTACCGGATTACAGACTTGGGACGCGCGTATCTCGCCGGCGACCTCGACGCCAGCGATCTTGAAGACGAGTGAGGTGAGTTCCGCCGCTACTCGACACCGAGCTCGCGCGCGGCCGCCGCCGAGATCGTGATCCCCGTCCCCGCGTCGCCCGTTGTGACGCGCTCATCGAGTACGTCGTCCAGTAATTCTCGGAGTTCCGTGATGAACGAACTCGGCCGTTCGACCTGAACGCGTGTCGTCGATTTGTCGGCGTAGTTCAGCCCCCGGTGTCGAACGTATATCCGCGCGAACGACCGCCGGACCGATTGAGGTACCTCCCACACAACCGCAGGGAGGTGGTCGAGTGACGTCTTTACTCCGGTCGGTGCGCCCATCGCGACGAGACACCGACCGAGAACCGTCCCGTCACGAGTGGGAACGATCTCGGTCGCGCGCTCCGGCGTGTCGGAGTTGCGGGTGCGCGTCTCGACGCCGACGCGCTCGAAGGCATCGCGGATCTCCTCGGCGGAGATTCGCTCACCCGGTGTCACCGCGGGGACGTAGTTCCTGACCGAGATGCTTCCGCCGGCAAGGACGTGCGCGAGTAACTCCAGGAGTGCGGCAGCCATCTCGCTGTCGGGGAGAGGATCGAGCCAGCCGCGGTCGATCGCGACATTAATTCCCCGGACCGGGTCGGGCACAACATCCTTAAGCCAGCCCCGGACGCGCCCGGCGGGGAGATCGAGGGCTCGCCCAGTGCGGACCCGTCCAGCGTTCGGGTGTTCCGCGGCATACTCTTGGACTCGGCGGTAATCGAGGACCTTCTCCCACGGGTCCGGATACACGCGATCGCTGTAAGTCCGGGAGAGGGCTTTCGCCGTGGGTTCCATAGAGAAAAGCACACGTCAGCGGATTTGAGTCTATTCGTCTGATTTTTTCAGTTGATACTCACGCCAGTAAGTACATAAGTAGCCTCTGGTTACCCTACTCTAACCAGCAACCGAGCCGAACAGAAATTTGGCCGACTCGGGCGTCAACGACGGCGCCCGATTGGGCCGGTATCTAGTTCGTCGGTGGCCGCTGGGTTCAAACAATGAAACCAAGCAACCAATCCAACACAGAGGATAGGGCGGTCAGTCCTGTCATCGGTGTTATACTCATGGTCGCAATTACCGTCATCCTGGCAGCCGTCATCGGGACGTTCGTGCTAGGACTCGGCGACCAGTTAGGTGACACCGCGCCGCAGGCATCGTTCACAGTGGACAACACGGACGGGAACACGATCAATTTCACAAAGACAGGCGGGCAGTCGATTAACGCAGACGATCTAACCCTCTCGGTCAACGGATCGAGGATTAATAATGACTTTACACCGGGCGGTAATTGGCAAACAGGAGCCAGCCAAGGAGTGGATTACGGTACAGTCTCCCCCGGTGAACAGGTTGTTCGCATTATCCACGATCCGAGTGGAAATGCGATCTACGAGCAGACGGTAGAGTTCCCGTAATATCGGTTCATCGCCACTGGCTTTCGATTTTTGTTCTATACCGCAGCCCGAGTACATCTGTATTGAACTGCTGGATCGCCACCGGATCTAGTTCACCACGAGCCTGATGGATGTTCTCTTTTGACTGAATCAGATGCGCGAGCGCAGCGTCAATAACGACGCTCATCGGTGGGTCGTCATCGGGGCCGCTCGCTACAATCTCACTCGCCTTTTCGAGTTGGCGCTCGCGTTCGTCGGTGATCTTGAGGCTTGTTCGACGGCTCATTTATACCACATTGTATGTACGGGGGTTGTGATCCCGCCGTTCTGGAGTAACTGAACCGGTCCGTCTTGAAGTAGTGCCCACGGATCGGCTACGATCACCGCGGCTGCCACACGCAACCCGAGCGATTTCTATGTACTTCACGCGCCGACTGCGCCGAGCGAAGTACATAGATCGCGGATCGTGAATACATCTGCGTCGGACCCCACGGGGTCGCGTCGAGAACCCCTCTCCACGAGGTTTCACGCTCGCCCCACGAGCTCCAACAGCGTCGGCACTTCGCCGTCCTCCGGGAAGCGCACCAGGTACGCACGCTCGCCGACGCGCTGCGTGTGAGCGTCGGCCTCCTTGATCGATCCGTCCTCGGCGACTAAGCCGTCGAGTTCGAGGTGCTGTTTGTCGATCGTTACGGTTCCGCTGCCGTCGCGGTCGACGAGACTTTTGAAGCCCATCGACCCTCGCGGGCACGGTGGTTTACTTAAATGTACCTCAAAGTGACACGGAACGGGCGTAGACCGTACTGAATGCGGGAGTATATGGGGATCACCGTGGCCCGGCCGCTCGCATGGCGAAAATGGAATTCGACGCCGTCGACGCCGCCCTCGTAGTGGCGGGGCTCGCCTCGGCGTTCATGCTTGTCGGTATCGCAACGTTCCAACTGTTCGACGTGAACTTTGGTGCGACACAGTTCACCGTCGCGGGGATCGGCCTCTCGACCGCGTGGATCATCGGCTACGGGTCGATCGTCGGCACTATCCTGACGAACGACAACACCGAGTTTCAGTCGCTCTCTGACGACATTCAGGGGCTTCAAGGCTGGTACATGTTCGCGGCTATCGGGACGCTCGTGCTTCCGGTCGCGTTCGTCGCGCTCCCTGACACGGTCGGTACCTTCTTCCAGAGTTCCGACCTGTGGGGACTCCTGTACGTGGTAGCGGTTACTGCCGGCCAGCTCGCGCTGGGGTGGATGCTATGAGCTCCATCTGGGATGGAGAGGACACGATCGCGGGAGTGATATGGATCCTCACCTCGATCGGCTCGATCAACTGGGGGCTGCTGGAGTTCTTCGACTACAACGCGGTCGCCGAGCTCGGCACCGCGCTCGGCTCGCCGACCGTCGCGACCGTCGTCTACGGCGCCGTCGCCGTCGCCGGCGTTGTGACGCTCGCCGATCACGCCGGGTTCTACGACGTCCCCGACTTCGTCGACCAGCTCCGCGGGGACGGGGGAGACTAATGAACCGCAACACAAGCGCGGCCCTCGTCGTCGCGATCGTCGCGATCGCCGCAATCGGGCTCGCGTTCGGCGCCGGCGGCGTCGCCGGTCAGACCAATTCAACCGAGCTCGCGAACGACATGCTCGACGTCACGAACACGACCGAATCGGTCTACGTCGACGTGACGGGCGCCAACGACATGAACGGCAGCGGACCGGTCGACGTGAACGTGACGTTCACCGGGCTCAACGAGAGCGACGGGAGTAGTACCGTGCTCAACGAGACGACGATCTCGGTCGCCGAGAACACGACCGAGTCCGCGAACGTGACTCTCAACGAGTCCGACCGCGCGGCCTACGACTCGGTCCGCGTCGTCGCCTCGACGGGAGGCAACTCTTCACTCATCGACTCGGTCAACTGGGGCACCGTCGGGTCCGCCGGCGGAGCCGGAGCCGGACTGCCGGCGCCGACCGGAACAGCCGGGCTCGCGTTCGTGGTCGCGCTGCTACTGTATGCCGCCTTCACGAAAGACGAATGAGCGCAACACAACCAGATTCGCCCCGGCTCACTCGTCGGGGACTAATGCGGACGACGGCTGTCGGGATCGGCGCCGCCGCCGGCGTCGGCGCGCTCGGGTCGACCGCGCGACCCGCCGCGGCGATCGACTGGGGGAGCGTCGGTAAGACCGCGGCGCTCGCCGCCGTGAGTCCGCCGGTCGCGCTCGGGTGGGCACTCCGCGAGTACGAGGTTCTCGGCTCTGACTCTCCTGCTGAGGGTCTGACCGCGTCGGCACTCGAACGGGATGTTTACGAAACGGCTCGCACCCGAACCTCGACGAACGCCAGCACGATCGTCGATAACGGAAACATTCTCGACGGCATCGAAAACACCGCGTATACCGACGCGAAGATCGCGGCCATCGACGAACTGAACGCCGGCTCAACCGAACAGGCAGTTCTTGATACTGCGACCGCCGCGATCGATTCCTACGAAACAACCATCCGTAAGAACCTGCTTAACACGTGGAATGAGTCGGTCTCGGAGTTCTCTAACATGGTATCTACTATTGAATCTCACCCTGATCTTACCGTCATGGATGTCCTCGACTGGAGTAATCCAATCTACGACAGCGGGACGCCGCAGAATTATTCGGAGTTCACCTTCCCAACATCCTCGATCACTCTCCCGAGCGGCGAGGATTTCACCCTCAAAGCGATCGGCGCAAATGCTGGCGGCGCTCTGTACGATTGGGACCCCACTTACCAAGACGCCGATGGAGGTGGTGGAGTCTGGAACATCGACGCTCAAATCCCCGTTTCTACGTCGTCCGGTTCGACGACGTACATGGTCTTCTCCGACTGGAATGCCATCTACACCGAGATGGATACCAAATTCCAAAACGTGCGAGACGGAATTCAGACGTGGATAACGAGCGTCTACGGCGACGTCCAGAGCGGCGAGATAGAAATCTCCGAACTCATCACGCCCCGCGAACGGGCGGCGATGCTCTCGTCGGATGAGTCGGAGGCACAGGCGATCGCGGATCTCGCCGCTCTCAACATCCCGATCGACCCGGAGCGAGAGGTTACAGTCACCATCACCGAGACCGGAGCGACGCTCTCGGGGACGATCGGCCTCACGGACGAGTCGGACGGGCCGATCGAATCTGGGACCACCTACGACCCGAGCACCTTCGCCGGGGACGTCTACCTCACGGCCGACGTGAGTCAACTCTCGGGAACGTGGAACGCTTATCAGACCGGCGTCGACGGCGGGACCATCACGCTCACCGCGCAACCCTACGACGGGACGGTCCTGAACGTCACCACGACTGCCGGCGAAACCGTCTCGGTCTCCGCGAGTGATTGGACCGACAACGGCGACGGCACCTACTCGTACGACGCCAGTGGAGACCTTGAGACCAACATCACCGAGGTCGAGTCCGTCGAGTACGTGTCCGGCGCCGATCAAACGCAGTACGAGGCGCTGAATCTCTCTAAAGAGTTTACCGTCGAGTCGATCGTGAACCGAGAGACCGGAGAGAACACGTCGAGCGCGTCGTTCGAGTCGACCGAGCCACAGACCGACTCGAACTATATCACGCAAGAGGAGTGGAATCAGCTCGAACAGCAGAATCAGGAGCTCATCGAGAAATACGAGGAGTCGCAGAGCTCCGGAGGCGCCGGCGCCGGCTTCTTCGACGGGAGCTCGCCCGACGTCGGACTCATCGCGGCCGTCGTCGGGGGCGCGGGAGTCGTGTACGCGCTCTTCGGGCAGGGGGAGAACTGATGATCAACCCCCTCGCGCCGTACCTGTCGATCCTGTCGTTCGTCGTCGAGCCCATCCTCAAATTCGGCACGGCGCTGGTTTTCGTCGGGGTCGTGATGGTGGCCCTCGGCTACGACCCGATCGGTCTCGCGTGGGGGTTCGTCGAGAGCACGATTCGGTCGGCGATTCCGGGGGTCTAATTATGCGCCGTATCCTGATTTTTTGTGTTGCGGTGAGCCTCGCGGCTTGTGTTGCGGTCGGCGGCGCCGCCGCACAGGACGACGGCGGTCCCGGCCTAGAGACGAACACGTCCGTCGACGTCGGCGAGCCCGAGACCTACGCGCAGGAGGTCGACGCCGACACGCGGCTCGTCGAATGGGAGTACAACCGCGACCGCGGTGGGTTCAGACTCCTATTCGAGACCGACAAGTCGACGCGAATCACCCTCACCGAGGCGGTTCAGTTCGGCGAGGGCTCGGGCTCCGGCCGTATCTACCAGCACCGGCTGCCGGAGGGGCAGACGGAGGTGTTCGTCTCGGTGCCGCTCCGCGCCGGGCAGGCGGCCGTGACTATGACCACGCCAGGCAGCATCGCGAATAACCGGTTCGCGTACGTCTCGACGGGGCAGACGACGCCGGACCGCCCGCCGATCAGTTACGAGCGAGCCCAGATCCTCATCCTCCTGTCGGGCGTCGGCGGCGCCGGGCTCACCTTCCGCGTCGTCAAGAACCGCCGCGAAGACGAGGAGAAATCCGTCGAGAGGGTGCTATGAACCCGATTGAGGCAGCCCGCGAGCGACCGATCCTCGCCGGCGGGCTTGTGTTGCTGTTCGTCGCCGGCGCTGAGAGCGGTCGGTACCCTTACCCGTGGGAGATCGACGGCGCCGGCGTCGTCGCGACCGCTGCCGTCGCGATCGCAATCGGCGGGTACGTCGCCGGCGGCTACGTGGTCGACTTGCTCCCCGATGAGGAGGGGATCTATCTCGTCGCGTTCGAGGCGGACGACGACACGGGCGGCGCGGTCTACGAGCTCAGCGAGGACCAGTTCGCGGACATGGAGGTCCACGCCGGGAGCCTCTTCGAGTGGCCTGTTGCGAAGCGCGTGTACGAGTGCCGCGAGTACCGACCCGAGGACAACGTTGCCGTCGCGAACTGGCGGGAGTCCGTCGCGGGCTCCGAGCTCGCGGGCAACGTCCAGGTCGTCGACGCGCTCGAAGCGGTCGCCGAGCTCCGCGAGGAGTTCGAGCCCGACGCCCAGAAGGCGCGGCGCCTCAAGCGTCGACTCCGGTCGATCGCTCGGACGCTCGACAAGCGTCGGCTCAAGGATCAAGAGGTGATCCTGGACCCGACGCTCACGCCGTCGTTCGACGACGAGGGCGCGACCGTCTCGGCGATTCTCGACGAGGAACTACCGGACGATCTCAAACCACAGAGCATGAAGGGAGACGACATCGACACCGAGCGGAACGGCCACGGAGACACGATCGGCTTCGAGCTGCTAGACGAGACCGAGGCCCTGGAGGTGGACGATGAGCGGTAAGACCGGCGCGTACGCGGCGGCCGAGCTCGCGAGCGCGCTCCGGGGCGAGGATCCGGGCGAGCACGTCCGCGGGTACGCCGGTCTCGTCGACGACCGGCGGACGCTCGCGGTGCTGAACTACTACGACGGCCTGCTCGACGAGCCGATCGAGGAGACTCGGATCGGCCGGTTGATCATCTCGAACGCCGCGACCGAGACGATCGACGAGGCGGTGCGGCACGGCTCAGTCTCGCAGATGAAGAGCGCCACCGGGCTCACCGGACAGGAACGCGAGGGCGGCGACCTCTACCGCGACGCCGCCGGCGAGCTCGCGCACGAGGGCGCGATCGGGCTCGTGTTCGGCGCGCCCGGCTCGGGCAAGACCGCGACGACGCTCGACGTGGCGATGGCGTGGCGGATCCGGACCGGCGGCGCGCTCATCGGAAACACGTCGTGGGACGGCTTCGACCGCGTGGTGCGTTCCGACCGGGAGATGCTCGAAGCGATGGCGGAGATCGAGGGGCCGGTGCTGGCGGTCCTCGACGAGATCGCCCAGGAGCTCTCGGGCTTCGGCTCGGGCAACAAGGCGGCCGAGCAGTTCTCGGACTCGTTGCTCTTTATCCGCAAGAAGGAGTCCAAACACGGGCCGCACCCGAAGCGCGGGAGCGTCCTGCTCGTCGGGCACACCCGCACGAAAACCGCGAAGTCGATCCGACGGGTCGCATCGCTCGCGATCGAGAAGCCCTCACGGTCGGACCCGGGTCGCGCTCGCCTCCTCGAAAGCGAGGGCGGCAAAGACGACTGGGAGGAGGGGAGCGACTACAAGGGCCTGACCGACACGGCCGCGGACTACCCCGAGCACGAACCGAGCGAGTTCGCGATCGAACTCGTCGACGAGGACGACGGGAGTGAGGGCGTCGACGCCGACTCGGTCCGGCGCGAGGAAGCGATCAGCAAGGCGATCCGTGCGGTCGAGAATCACGGCATGACGTACGCGGACGCGGGCGACCTCGTCGGCTACTCCGCGGCGTGGGTCTCCGACCGCATGGCTGAATACAGGGACGGTGACCACGGCGAGGTGGTGAACGATGCCGTCGCGTGAATCGATAGACGCGGCGGCGGTTCGCTCGTTCATTCACCCGCCCGCCCCGGCGCATACCTCTGTTTATACGCGTGCGATCCCGGCGGGGGGTCCGAATCCGCGGGGGGCCGCGCGGCCGGGGTTCGGTCGAGGTTCGTTCGTCGACTCCGATCGGCGCGGGGACCAACCGCAACCCAAACGAGGATCGGCGTGAGCTACGACCCGGCGATCGTCGGTCGATACGGGAAGCTCGTCGAGCTGTGGGCGACGGATCACTACCCGCTCACGCTCGACTATCCGGTCGTGGACGGGCTCAAGTTCGACGCGACCGACGAGGATGGCCGTCCGTGGGACGTGAAGGGGTCGATGGTCAACGGCGTCCGACCGACGTTCAAGTTCTGGGAGGACCAACACGAGACGCTCGCGGACGCCAATGGCGGGTACGCGCTTGTGTGGTACCGAGCGGAAGGCAGAGAGATAACCGTCGTGTCGTCGCGCACGGTTCGCGCTCGGGATTTAGAGATAACGAACTGGACGAACCCAGGAGAGACGCATTATCGGAGTCACTCGCGGGAGGCTCAGCTATCAGCAGTCAGGCTAATGAAAAATCTTCAATGAACATATCCGGCGTGGATCATTACAGAACACTGGATGGGAGGAGGGTCATCATAGAAATATTCCTTGGACGGTAGTAGAGAATGAATTAATTACTTCACGGACCACTATGCCGATATGTCAGACAAACAGTTATCCCTGCTTCTTTTGGGTGGATCACATATCGGAGATTCAAGCGACCGGTTCGAATTAACTAAACAAAAGTTTGACACGGTAGATTTTGTTTTCATCGAATGTGTCACTGATGATGAATCAGCATATACAAAAGCAAAAACCAGTGTTATAGCGCCTCTTATCGTTCTGGGTGCGATATTAGTCTTAGCCGCAGAGTCCATTGCGAACGCGATAGGAAAAGGAGACGAGCAGTTGAAACAACAGATTGCTAATGAATATGACGTGGAGATAATAGAAGTTGATGGGAGTTTTCACCCAACAATTAATTCCTCGCCGTATTTTTGGTTTCTATCGAATTTTGCCCTCCTATTCATCGTATTTGTAACGCAGGCAGCGTTTGGAAATCCAATATTTACTCTAATTGCTTTCATCTACGTTACCGCGGTGGCATTCCTGTCGTACCTAGCTGCTACGCTGTATGGACGGGACGCACAGATGGCACTCGACATCGAACAACACGCACAAACACACTCGGGAAATGCCTGCGCGATTGTCGGCGGACATCATGAGAGAGGCCTAATTGATAGGCTCATAAACAGTTCCAACGTACAAATTATACCACAAGACGATTGAAAAATATGACACAATTCAAATTTCTTTTTTGCTCAGTTTCCTCACCTTCTGGGACAGATTAAGTATCTCTTCCTCTCGTTCTTTGAAGTCCGACTGTGAATTTATGTGTAAAGGAAGATTTTCAATTTCTTGGCAGGCAGAGATGAGGTCGGTCATGGCTGCCTGTAGCTCTTCATCAACATTATCACCCGCTTCTATTCGTCCCTCAAGTTTAATGAGAACCCCTGCTTGGCGGCCAAGTTCTCTCTGAATCTTAGAATGATCGGGCTGTGGGTTGTCTTTCTCAACTACTTGGCTAAACTCATGGTCCCATGTAGATTCGATATCACTAGCAGCATTATTCACTAGTTGGAACCATTTTTGACGATCATTTTCTTTCTCAATCTGATTTCTTCTCCATCTTTTGTATTCAAATGGTAAGACATCTCTAAATATAAACACGGATACTACACCAGCACCATATGCCACCAAATTAGAGATGATGTCAACCATGGATCAAAATCAAGCCAGGTCGATATGAATTTTTTGAGCGGTCCTACCGCGATCTGCGTTTGGCTTCGCGGAGGGAGTGTGGTACCTTAGCTGTGTGGCCTTAGCCACACCCCTAACCGCCAACCGACCCCCCGGTGTCGGTTCGGCGTCGACGAGCAGCTCGTTGAGCTCGGATCCGTGCTTGTGTTGCGGGCGAGATCATCACGGACCCGCCGGTCGGAGGGGTCGATCGAGGCGAAACGGCCGCAAAAAGAGGATCTGGATAGTGTTGCCACTCACGAGGGGCCGCGCTACCGGAGCGTCTGACCCTTCCCCCACGCACTCCGCACCGGCCGGATCTTCGGACCAGATGCGTCGCGGTAGTGCGAGACCGCTTCTTTCAGTCGCTCCGGATCGCGACCCGCACCGACCCAGTACCGCTTGAGCCGCGTCACCAGCTCCGACCAGGACTCGTCGGCGAGGTTCCCCATCCGCACCCGGAGGTGCGCTTCGCGCTCGTCGATGTGGATCCCGTTCGCTTGGCAGAACGCGATCA
This sequence comes from Halorubrum sp. ASP1, assembly GCF_005435135.1. NCBI lineage: Archaea > Methanobacteriati > Methanobacteriota > Halobacteria > Halobacteriales > Haloferacaceae > Halorubrum > Halorubrum sp. ASP1. The sequence continues at coordinate 78,364 of NZ_SGUA01000004.1, forward strand.
GTTCGTCCGTACGCTCGTCGAGGGACGCACGCTCGGCGTTTTGAACCGCGTTCGCCGCAGCCCCCATTGCGTTCCGGACGCCCTCACGCGCCGCGTCGAGCGCTTCGACGACCTGCTCCGCGACGTGATGCGACCGCAACGCGACGGATCCCTTCTCGCGAACGACCATATTCTCGATCCGTCGGAGTCCCCGGCGGACGCTATCGGGATGCCAGTCGTGTTCGTCCGCGATCTCCGCCGGCGACACGTCGCCACCGTCCGCGACGAGCGTCTTCAGCGAGTCCCACTCGACCGGCGAGAGGCCGTCGGCGAGCTGCCGGACGACCACGTTTCGCTGGTCGCTCTCGACGCGTTCGAGGTTCAGCGGCAGCACACGCAAGCGGTCGACGGTCTTCGCCTCGAAGTACGCGTCTTCGACGAACGTCCGCCCGCCGCTCGGTCCGTCGTCGTCGAGCGGCTGCGTGGGGAGCCCCGACTCGTTGAGCGTCGCGAGGATCGCCTCTTCGAGCTCGTCGGCGATCTCGTCGTGGTCGACCGGCCGCAGGGTCTCGTCCCACCGGCTCGACTGATACGACGCTTCGACCTTCGGGTGCGCGAGCGGGTGGTCGTCGGGGAGCGACTCGGCGTTCCGCGCGTAGTAGTGCTTGAACTCCTTCGGGATCCGGTGGTCGGGGAACGCCTCGCGGATCCGCTTCGGCCCGAGCGTCACCGTGTGGTAGTAGCCGGCCCGCTCGGTGTCGTCCTGAATGAGCTTCCGGTATCCGGACCGGTCGCTTTCGAGCAGGTGGCCCATCCGTGCAAGCGGGCCTTCGCGGGAATGGATCGCGCCACACACGTCTCGGTCGATCCGGACGTACCGCGCCGCGTCGATCACGACGCTGTACTCGTCGTTGCGGCTCTCGAAGTACATCGGGTCGAGCGTCACGGCGCCCGCTGCGCGCTGGATGACCGACTCCACCTGATCGAACTCGACGTTCGACGCGTTCACCCGGACGTTCACCGCGTCGCCGAGGTCCCACATCGGCCGCGCGACCGATTTCCCCTCGGTGGATTCGAGCCCGCGCCACCGCGGCTGAATCAGTGCTTTCACCTTCCGCTCTCCGACCTCGTCGTCGGCGATCGCGTTCAGCCGGAACTCCCGCAGCGTGTCGAAGTCAACACGGGTCCCGTCCGGCGTCTCCCCGCCGTCCGGCGGCGCCAGCCCGGACTCCTGATAGGAGAGCGTGACGCGCCACTTCTCGCCGTCGAGCGTGAAGCTCCCGCGCCGGCTCCCGGTCGCGTCGACGAGCCGCGCGGCGCCGAACCACGCCCCGAGCCCGGAGTACACGTAGTTCGCCATGTACTCGTGCGGGGCCGTCTCGACGGCCTTCATCGCGAGCGCCCCGCCCGGTTGAGGTAGCAGCCGGCGCACTCGGTCCGTCCGTCGATACGAACACGGACCGAGGGGCGCTCGCGGCCGCACGTCTCGCAGCGGCGCGTCACGCGAACACCACCACCAGGTTCACCGCCGCGACCGCGGCGCCGATCGTCGCGATGCCGAGTCCGACCCACTCGGGCGTCTCTAGGGCGTCGGCCGCGACCGGCCACGCACCGCAACACAAGCCGACGGCCGCGAGCATCGTGACCGCCGCGGGCAGCTCCCCCATCGAGAGCAGCTCTCGGACGATCGGGTTCGCTTCCGCGCTCGGACCGACCGCTCGGGCCGCGAGGATCGTCGTCGCCGCGTCGAGGACGCCGTGCGACGTGAAGATCGCCGCAGTCTCCCCCGCTCGGGAGCGGTCAGAACTCACGCCGATCGCCCCTGTTGGGCGTCGCGTTCCCAGCGGAGCCGGGCGGCGTCGCGGACGTGCGGCCGCGGACCCTGTGCGGGATCGTAGAGACGGCTCGCGCGGACGAACGGCGTCATCCCGACAGCCCTCCGTTCCACGGCTCGCCGCCGTTGCGGGCGGGGTGGTGTTGCGGGTCCGGCGTGTCGACATCTTTCCCGGCCGCGCTCCCCTCGCAGATCCGCACCCACGAGTCGCACTCGGGACAGCGGTGTGCGCGATCGTCGTCGTCGCCGTGAACCCGACCGAACCGCGGCGGGAGGTGCGACCCGCACTCCAGGCAGACTCCGGACTCGTCGGGCTTGATCCGGAGCACCATCATCCGGAGATCACCCCGACGTTGGTCGGGTCGATCGCCCGACGCGACGGGGTCGCGATCGGTGACGTATTCAACCCGATTTCGGGGACGGGTTCAGAAGGAACCGATTCGGCCAATTCCGTGGCGTAGCGAGCCGCTACGGCGGAATTGGTATTAGTCGCGAAACGGTCGGTGAGGAAGTGGGCGCTACAGGATTTGAACCCGTGGCAACTTGGTCCGAAGCCAAGCACTCTGTCCAAACTGAGCTAAGCGCCCTCATTCCGAGTTACCGCCGAGAGCGTGTTAAGTCCCGCGATCCGAACGCGCCGCCGCGCAGTCGGTCGGTCCGCGGGTCTCGTCGACCGAGAAATCGATTCGGCTCCGTGATACGTTCCCGCGATCCGGCCGCGTGCGGATCCGCGCTCGGCCGCGAATTCCGCGATCGAACGGGGTGTACCGCGGCGTCGAAGTCGGGCGGCGCCTCGCAAGGGGCGATCAAAAAGAATATTATTCGGAGCGGGCATGTTCCGGTAGTAGATGTGTCCTGGTCGTACGGCCTCCCGGCCGAACGAGCGGCTCGCGCCGTCGACGTCGCCTCCGAGGTGCGTCCATGTATGAGCTGACGCCGCATTTCGACGCCGAGGTCGAGCCCGGGACCAACATCCTGTTGACCGGCCCGCCGCTCAGCGGGAAGCGGTCGATAATGATGGACATTCTCGCCGCGGGGACCGACCGCGACGAGGGCGCGATCGTCGTCACCACGAAGGACGGCGCCGACCGGGTGCTCCGCGACTACGAGAAGCGGACGCCCTACGAGGGGAAGCCGGTCGCGGTCGTCGACTGCGTCACCCGCCAGCAGGGCGGCGAGACCCGCGAGTCCGACCGGATCAAGTACGCCTCCTCGCCGGTGGACATGACGGGGATCGGGATCAAGCTCTCCGAGTTCCTCCAGGCGTTCGGCGACCGCGGCATCGAGCGGAACCGCGTGATGGTCCACTCGCTGTCGACGCTCCTGATGTACTCCGACCTCCAGACGGTGTTCCGCTTCCTCCACGTGTTCACGGGGCGGGTCCAGAGCGTCGACGGGTTCGGGCTGTTCAGCATCGACTCGACGGCCCACGACGACCAGGCGATGAACACGCTCAAACAGCTGTTCGACGGGATCATCACCGTCCCCGAGGACGGCGAGCCCGACATCCGGCTGCCCTGAGCGGGGTCGGCGCCGGCCGCCTCCCCCGCCCCGACGCGCCGACCGAGGGATCCGCTTAATCGCGTTGCGACCCAACGGCGAGCCATGCCCATCACCGACGACGCGGGACTCGACCGCCTGCTCGACGCCGAGACGATAGCGGTCGTCGGCTGCTCGACGACGCCCGGGAAGGCAGCCCACGACGTGCCGGCGTACCTCCAGCGGCAGGGGTACGAGGTGATCCCAGTGAACCCGTTCGCCGACGAGGTGCTCGGCGAGCGCGCGTACGACGCGGTCGGCGAGGTCGAGGAGTCGATCGACCTCGTGGACGTGTTCCGCCCGAGCGAGGAGGTGCCGGACATCGTCGAGGCCGTCCGCGAACGCCACGCGGGCCGCGGCGACGCCGGCGCGCTGTGGCTCCAACTCGGGATCAGCCACGACGAGGCGGCCGCGGCCGCCGAGTCGGACGGGATCGACGTGGTCCAGGACCACTGTCTCAAGGTCGAACACGGCCGCCTGCGCGGATAGGGGCGCCTGCGCGGATAGCCTCTGCCTCCGGAGCGCGTCGCGCGGGCGGCGCCGCGCCGCTCACCCCTCCCACTCCTCGAACGACCGGTAGACGCCCTTCGAGAGGTAGCGCTCGGAGGAGTCGCAGAATATCGTGGCGACCGCGTCGTGCGGGGCGTCGATCGCGCCGTCGCGGATGTCGCGGGCGACCCGCTTCGCCGCGATCGCGTTCGCGGCGGCCGACGAGGCGACGAGCTGTCCCTCCTCGGCCGCGAGCCGGGCCATCTCCTCGTGGACCTCGCGGTCGGGGACCGCGACGATGTCGTCGACGATCCCCGGGTCGAACAGCTCGTTGCGGTCGATGTCGTGGGTGCCGATCCCCTCGGTCTTGTACTCCTCGTGTTCCACGTCTTCGCCGAGGAACTCGCGGTAGGCGGACCCGGCGGGCTCGACGGCGACGACGTAGGTGTCCGGGTCGCGCTCGCGGAAGTACTCGGCGAGGCCCATCAGCGTCCCGCCGGTGCCGCAGCCGGCGACGACGGCGCCGACCTCGCCGTCGAGCGCCGCGTCGATCTCCGGCGCGGTCGTCTCGTAGTGGGCCTCGACGTTGAGCGGGTTCGAGAACTGCTGGGGGACGACGGCGTCGTCGAGCTCCTCGGCGATCTGGTGGGCGCGGTCGATCGCCAGGCCCATGCCCTCCTCGCTCGGCGTGTTCACGACCTCGGCGCCGAGCGCGCGCATGAGCTGCTGCTTCTCGACCGAGAAGCGCTCGGGGACGACGAAGACGGCGTTCAGGTCGAGCTGTCCGGCCGCGACGGCGAGCCCGATGCCGGTGTTGCCGGCGGTCGGCTCGACGACGGTGCCGCCCTCGCCCACGTCGCCGCGCTCCAGCATGCGTTCGAGCATGTACTTCCCGATGCGGTCCTTGACGCTCGCGCCGGGGTTGAACGACTCCAGCTTGGCGTACACCGGCACCGCGTCCGGCGCGTCCTGGACGTCGACGAGCGGCGTCTCCCCGATCGTCTCCAGCACCGACGACAGGGGCTCCCGATGGTCCGTCATAGCCCGGCAAACGTTGCCGCGGGATTTGTGTGTTGCCATCGGTCCGTCCGGTTCCGGGGCTCCGCGGCGAGGGCAGTCTTTGCCGAGAGCGGCGCGGCGCGACCGAACGGGTTCGCGCGTCGCGGCCCGCGACCGTGCGACGCCCCGCCGCGGATCGAACACACTTATGCCGGTCGTCCGGCTCCGACCTGTATGAGCGAGACCGATGCGGAGGCCGAGGTGACGGTCGTCCTGCCGGACGGATCAGAGCTGACCGTTCCGGCGGGGTCGACAGTCGAGGACGTCGCCTTCGAGATCGGCCCCGGGCTCGGTCGCGACACCGTCGCGGGGAAGATCGACGGCGAACTCGTCGAAAAGTACGCGGAGGTCCACGACGGCGCGCGGATCGAGATCGTCACCGACCAGTCGGACGAGTACCTCACGGTGTTGCGCCACTCCGCGGCCCACGTGTTCGCGCAGGCGCTCCAGCGGCTCCACCCGGAGGCGACGCTGACGATCGGCCCGCCGACCGACGACGGCTTCTACTACGACGTGACCGACGTCGACGTCGACGAGGACGACCTGGCCGCCATCGAAGAGGAGATGGAGGAGATAATCGCGGCGGACTACGACATCGAACGCGAGGTCCGGTCGCGCGAGGCGGCGAAGGAGACCTACGCCGACAACGAGTACAAGCGACAGATCTTAGACGAGGAGGCCGACGGCGAGGAGGTCACCTTCTACGTCCAAGACGACTGGGAGGACCTCTGTCAGGGCCCCCACGTCGAGTCGACCGGCGAGATCGGCGCCGCGACGCTGTTGGAGGTGTCGGCGGCCTACTGGCGCGGCGACGAGGAGAACGACTCGCTGACGCGCGTGTACGGCACCGCCTTCGCGAGCGAGTCCGACCTCGAGGAGTACCTCGAACTCCGCGAGCAGGCCCAGGAGCGCGACCACCGGAAGATCGGCCAGGAAATGAACCTCTTCTCGATCCCGACGGTGACCGGGCCGGGCCTCCCGCTGTACCACCCGCCGGGGAAGACCGTGCTCCGCGAGCTGTCGGACTTCGCGAACGAGCTCAACCGCGACCACGGCTACGAGGAGGTCGAGACCCCGCACGTGTTCCGGACGGAGCTGTGGAAGCAGTCGGGCCACTACGAGAACTACAAGGACGACATGTTCCTCCTCGACGTCAACGACGAGGAGTACGGCCTGAAGCCGATGAACTGCCCGGGCCACGCGACCATCTTCGACCAGCAGAACTGGTCGTACCGCGACCTCCCGCAGCGCTACTTCGAGAACGGGAAGGTGTATCGGAAAGAGCAGCGCGGCGAGCTGTCGGGGCTCTCGCGGGTCTGGTCGTTCACCATCGACGACGGCCACCTGTTCGTCCGGCCGGACCAGATCCGGGGGGAGATCGAGTCGGTGATCGAGATGATCTTCGAGGTCGTCGAGACGCTCGACCTGGAGGTCGAGGTCGCGCTGGCGACCCGCCCCGACAAGTCGGTCGGCGGCGACGATATCTGGGAGTCCGCCGAGGAGCAGCTCCGCGACGTGCTCGAATCGGGCGGGTACGACTACGACGTCGAGCCCGGCGACGGCGCCTTCTACGGCCCGAAGATCGACTTCGGCTTCGAGGACGCCCTTGGCCGCGTCTGGGACGGCCCGACCGTCCAGCTCGACTTCAACATGCCCGATCGCTTCGACCTCACCTACACGGGCGAAGACAACGAGGACCACCAGCCCGTGATGATCCACCGCGCGCTGTACGGCAGCTACGAGCGCTTCTTCATGGTCCTCATCGAGCACTTCGACGGGAACTTCCCGCTGTGGCTGGCGCCCGAGCAGGTCCGGATCCTCCCCGTCTCCGACGAGACGCTCGGCTACGCCCACCGCGTGAAGAACGAGCTGGAGGACGCCGGCTTCCGCGTCGAGGTCGAGGACCGCGACTGGACGGTCGGCCGGAAGATCCGCGCGGGCCACGACGACCGGCTCCCGTACATGGTCATCGTCGGCGACGACGAGCGAGAGGCGGGGACGGTGTCGGTGCGCGACCGCTTCGAGAATCAGCGCGGCGACGTCGACCTCGACGACTTCGTCGACCACCTCGTCGCCGAGCGCGACGAGAAGCGGACGGAACCCGACTTCGTCGACGACGAGTGACGGCGGAGCCGAGCGTCGGTCGGTGACGGGCGACGCCGCGCGCCCCTCGCGGCGCGCCGACCGTCAGATCAGGTCGACGCCGGCGAACTCGAACCGCGCCCCGCCGTCGGCCGACTCGGTCACGCTGACCGTCCAGCCGTGTCCGTCCGCGATCTGCGAGACGATGTCGAGCCCGAACCCGGTGCCGTCGCTCGTCGTCGTGTACCCGGACTCGAACACGCGGTCCCGGTCCCCCGCCGGGATCCCCGGGCCGTCGTCGGCCACGTAGAACCCGTCGCCGTCGGAGAGGGGGCCGACCTCGACCGCGACGGCGCCGGACTCCCGCGCCGCGGCCCCGTGTTCCGCGGCGTTCCGAAACAGGTTCTCGAGGAGTTGCCTGAGCCGCTGCTCGTCGGCGCGGAGGGCGTAGCCGTCGCTCGCGACGCGGAGCGTCCCGCCCCGGGTGTCGGCCGTCTCCCAGGCGTCCGCGGCGAGGGCGGCGAGGTCCACGCGGGTCAGCTCGTCGACGCCGCCGCCCTCGCGCGACAGGGTGAGGACGTTCTCGATGAGCGTGTCCATCCGCGAGAGGGCGCGCCGAACGGGCTCGACGTGTTCGCTCTCGCAGTCGTCGGCGAGGAGCTCCATCCGCCCGCGGGCGGTCGTCAGCGGGTTCCGCAGGTCGTGGCTCACGACGCTCGCGAACTCGTCGAGCCGGTCGCGCTCGCTCGCCAGCCGCTCGGCCGCGCGCCGCCGCTCCAGCTCGTAGCTCACCCACCGCGTCAGCAGCTCCACGAACGTCCGCTGGGAGTCGGTGAACGGCTCTTCGCGCGCGTTCGTGTCGGCGAAGCAGAGCGTGCCGAACCGCTCGTTCTCGACCTCGACGCGGCCGCCGACGTACGTCTCCAGCCCGAACGTTTCGTACGCGGGGTCGCCGGCCCATCCCTCCGCCGAGGCGTCGACGATCGTCAGGAGCCGGTCGCGTTCGAGCGTCCGCTTACAGTACGCCTCGTCGAGCGGACACGTCTCGCCGGGCTGTAACAGGGGGTGAGTGGCGTGCGAGACTTCGACGTGCTGGGTGTCGTCCTCGATACGCGTGAGAAAGCCGTTCGGCACGTCGAGGTACTCGCGGCCGATCGTCAGTATCTCCGCGACCTTCTCCTCGAACGTGCGGTCCTGGTCGGAGGACACCGCGTACAGCCGCTGCATCGCGCGGAGGCTCTCCTCCTGGCGCCGCTCCAGTTCGCGTCGCTCGGTGACGTCGTGGAGGTAGACGGAGAGCCCCTCGTCCGACGGGAACGCACGCGCGTTGAACCACGTGTCGAGCGGCTCGTAGTAGGAGTCGAACGAGACCGGCTCCTGTGTCTCCATGGCGCGGCGGTACTGGTCGTAGAACACGGTCTCCCTCGACTCGGGGATCGAGTCCCAGAGGTGCGCGCCCTCGACGGAGCCGTCCGGGCCGACGGCGTCGTCGCTCATCGCGGACCGGAGGACCTCCCTGCCCCGGCCGTTCGCGAACACGATCCGCCAGTCGCCGTCGAGGGTGAAGAACCCGTCCGACATCCGGTCGAGGACCGTCCGGAGGTCCTTGTTCGACGCCGACTCGCCCGCGCCGTCGCTCATGTCACGGCGCACGTGTCGCGGACGGTTAAGTTAGGGTGGATTCCGGACAGGACGCGGCTGGGCGCCGTTCCGACCCGTCGACTCGGCGGCGCGCGGCGGCGCACAGAGCGTGTGACGAGGCACGGGGTCGCCCCTTCCGTCGGCTTTTTGCGTTCGCTCGTCCGGAGGTGACGTATGTCGAACCAGCAAGCCGAGCCCGGCGTCGACGACCGAGCGCCCGAAGTCGGAGAGCTGACGCCGCCGGACCGCACGCTGATGGGGCCTGGACCGAGCGACGTCCACCCGCGCGTTCTGAACGCCATGAGCACGCCGCTGGTCGGCCACCTCGACCCCTCGTTCGTCGAGATAATGGACGAGGTCCAGAAGCTGTTGCGCTACACGTTCCGGACGGACAACCAGTGGACGATCCCCGTCTCGGGGACGGGGTCGGCGTCGATGGAGGCCGCGGTCGGCAACCTCGTCGAGCCGGGCGACACCATGCTCGTCCCGACCAACGGCTACTTCGGCGGCCGGATGAAGTCGATGGCCGAGCGCGCGGGCGGCGAGGTCGTCGAGGTGTCGGCCCCCTGGGGCGAGCCGCTCGACCCCGTCGACGTCGAGCGCGCGTTCGACGAGCACCAGCCGGACGTGTTCGGCTTCGTCCACGCGGAGACCTCGACCGGCGTCCTCCAGCCGAGCGTCCCCGAGCTGACCGACATCGCGCACGCCCACGACGCCCTGGTGATCGCCGACTGCGTCACGTCGCTCGGCGGCGTGGAGATGCGCGTCGACGAGTGGGGCGTCGACGCGGCCTACTCCGGGCCGCAGAAGTGCCTCTCGTGTCCGCCCGGCGCGAGCCCGCTCACGCTCAACGACCGCGCGATGGACAAGGTGCTCGACCGCGACGAGCGCCCTCGCTCGTGGTACCTCGACCTCTCCCTCCTGGAGGGGTACTGGGGCGACGACCGCTCGTACCACCACACCGCGCCGATCACGAACGTGTACGCGCTCCGCGAGGCGCTGCGCCTCGTCGCCGAGGAGGGGATCGAGTCGCGGTGGGCCCGCCACCGCGAGGTCGCCGGCGACCTGAAGGCGGGCCTCCAGGACCTCGGCCTGGAGATGAACGCCCCCGACGAGTACTGGCTCCCGAGCCTCAACGCGGTGCGGGTGCCGGACGGCGTCGACGACGGCGCGGTCATCGACCACCTCCTCGACGAGTACGACCTGGAGATCGCCTCGGGCCTCGGCGACTTGGAGGGCGACATCTGGCGGATCGGCTGTATGGGCTACTCCGCTCGCCCGAAGAACGTCGAGTACGTCCTCGCCGCGTTAGAGGACGCGCTGGCGGCGCGGGGACACGAGGCCTGAACCGCGGTCCGGGCGCGCGGCCCGGCCGCGCAGCCGACCCCGTCGGGACGAATCTGGGCGAGCGGCCGACCCAGTCGAGACGGACCCGGTCGCCCCCGTGCGAACCGATACCGCCGTTCCCGCTCGCTTTTTTTCTCGGGGAGCCGACCGTGCCGCCGTGACCGACGCCTTCGGACGCGCGATCCGGGACCACCACCGAGGCGAGCGGACTGAGCCGCTCCGGCAGGGAGACGGCGAGGAGACGCGCGAGCACCCGATCGAGGCGTTCTACCTCACCGGGTTCGACCGGGAGAGCGACGCGGGGCCGTGGCTCGCGTCGCGGCTCAGCGGGCCGCTGGTCGACCTCGGCGCCGGGGCGGGCCGCCACGCGCTGCGGTTTCAGGAGCGGTTCGAGACCGTCGCCGTCGAGTCCAGCCCGGCGCTCGTCGAGACGATGCGCGAGCGCGGCGTCGTCGACGCCCGCGAGGCCGACATGTTCGCCCTCCGGGAGGCGTTCGAGCGCGACCGGTTCGCCTCGGCGATCGCGATAGGGACACAGATCGGACTGGCGGGGTCGATGCGCGGGCCCTCCGCGTTCCTCGGCGACCTCGCGTTCGTGACGACGCCGGACGCGACCGCGGTCGTCGACTGCTACGACCCCGACCATCCGGGCGCCGCCGACCTCCTCGGCTACCGCGAGGACCCGACGCCCGGGCTCGCGGGCCGCGTCATGTGGTTCGCGTACGACGGCGAGCGGGACCCGACGCTCCGCTTCACCCTCTTCTCGCCGGACCGACTCCGCGAGGCGGCGATCGGGACCGGGTGGGCGGTCGAGGCGGTCGACCGCTCGGGATCGGGCGAGGGGCCCCGCTATCGCGCCGCGCTCCGGAAGCGGTAGTCGACCGGCGTCGCGCTCGCCTCGCGAGCGCGGCCGCTACCACGCGGTCAGTGCCGCGCGGCCGTGATCGGCGGCGAGGATCCCGAGGAACGCTACGACGCCGGTGATCGCGAAGGCGCCGCCGACGTAGAAGACCGACCCCATGCTCACCTCGACCATCAGCCAGCCGGCGATGAGCGGCCCGGCCACGGAGCCCGGCCGCCACACCAGTTCGCGGATGCCGAAGCTGGAGGCGACGCCGCCGTCGTCGGTCCCCTCGTCGGCGAACAGCGCCATGCTGGCGGGCTCGCGGAAGGAGTCCGCGACGCCGAGCAGCCCGGAGAAGGCGACCAGCGGGAGGTACGCCGGCGGAAGCTCGCCGAGGATCGGCACCGTCACGCCCGCGCCGAGCGCGCTCCCGACGGCCGCGGAGAAGGGGATCGCGACCGCGACCGCGCCGTAGGCCCCGCCGCCGGCGAAGACGAACAGCGACCGCCCGTAGGCGTCGGAGAGCCGGCCGGTGAACAGCTGGCCGACCATGTTGGTCGCCTTCTCGGCGGTGACCGTCACCGCGACCGCGGTCGCGCCGACCGCGAGCCCGCCGGCAGCCAGTTCGGTCCCGGCGTAGATGGGGACCCACGTCCGCACCATCGTCACGGCGAAGGCGTACTGCGCGCGGAACGTCGAGATGGTCAGGATCCGCCGGTTCACCGCGAGGTCGCTGAACGGGAACCCCCCGACCCGTGTGGGGTCCGGGTCGAGGACCCCCCACGTGACGAGCCACGCGGCGACCATCAGCGCCGCGATGATCGCGAACACCGGCCCGAAGCCGACGGCGTCGTAGACGGCGCCCGCACCGAGCGACCCCAGTATCGAGGCCCCGAACGAGGCGGCGTTCGCCTTGCCGATCTTGTCGGCCCGCGTCCCGGCGCCGGCGATCTGGCCGACGAGCGAGAGCGTCATCAGCCCCGCGCCGGTGACGACGAGCCCCTGGAGCGCGCGGACGAGGATGAACGTGCCCGAGGTGTCGACGAGCGGGAAGAGGGCGTACACGCCCGCGCCGACGCCGAGGACGCCGAGCAGCACGAGCCGCTTGTCGAACCGGTCGCCCGCCCACGCGAGCGGCACCACGGCGACCGTCTGCGCGAGCGTGAACCCGGTGGTGTACATCCCGATGACGAAGCCGGCGGAGAGCGTGACCCCCAACACCGTCGTCGCCTGCGGGTCCAGGGCGTTGATGTACGTCGGCAGCAGCGTCAGCAGCGTGATGAACCCGAACCCCTCGGCGAACCGGGTGAGGTAGAGCGCCCAGAACTGCGATCGCTTCGCCCCGTCGGTCGCGCCCGCGTTGCTCACACCGGATCCGCGCCGACCGGTTCAAAAGGGATTACGATTCGAAACGCCGTGCCGGACCGCTCCGCTCACATCGTGTCGGCGTACTTGTCCCGGCGGTAGAGGTCGATCTCGTGGGCCGACGAGCCCGGCCACGACGCCGCGAACGCGATGGCCTCCGCGACCTCCTCGGGTTCGGTGACGCTGCCGGGCTCGAAGCGCTCTTCGAACGGCTCGCCCTCCTCGCTGCCGGACTCGGTCCGCACCGCGGAGGGGTTGACCACCGAGACCGCCGCCGCGCCGTCGAGCTCCGTCATGGGTCTGCGATCGGAGAGCGCGGACATACAACGACGCGTCGAGGCGAGTCACCGCGTCGCTGTCGCTCTGCGGTTCAGGGTACGGGCCGGGCGCGATTTGAACACGCGACCGACGGATTAAGAGTCCGTCGCTCTCCCTAACTGAGCTACCGGCCCTCATCAAATTGTACCGCTGTCGAGTTAAAAGACCTTTTCATTCGACGACGGTCGGACGGCTCGGATCCGGAAGGCGAGAGCGGCGTCGACTCGCGTGCGCTCGGACCGACCGATCGGAATGCCGAGGGCTGTCGACTCGACGGAGACGACGGCGCGGGGAGCCCGGTCGGTCACACGTTCGGGGCGCACAGACGAACCCCGCGCGGACGGTGAGAGCGCACTCGTTAAGTGTCGTGCCGCGGAAATCCCTCCAATGAGTAGTGGGGCATCCGGATCCGCGCGGACCCGATACGCCATCCTCGGCTGTGGAAGCGTCGGTCACGCAGTCGCTGAGGAACTGACCGAGCGCGGGAAGGACGTCCTCATCCTCGACCGCGACGAGAGCCGCGTCGAGGCGCTCCGCGATCAGGACCTCAACGCGCGCGTCCAAGACATCGTCGAGCCGGACGTCGTCGACGAGCTCGGCGACCGGGACATCGTCCTGGTCCTCGCGAGCGACGTGGAGGCGAACAAGGCCGCGGTCTCCGCGGTCAGGGAGACCGGCGGCGACCACTACGTCGTCGTCCGGGCGTCGGACCCCGTCAGCGAGGACGAGCTGCGCGAGCGCGGCGCGGACGTGGTGATCAACCCCTCGACGGTGATCGCCGACAGCGCGCTCCAGTCGCTGGAGACCGGCGAGCTGGAGTACATGGCGCGTCAGCTCGCGGAGATCATCGAGGACGGGGGCGACCGCATGGCGATCCTCACCCACGACAACCCCGAGCCGGACTCGATCGCGTCCGCCACCGCGCTCCAAGCCGTCGCCGAGGCGTTCGGCGTCGACGCCGACATCATCTACTCCGGCGACGTGGGCCACCAGGAGAACCGCGCGTTCGTCAACCTCCTCGGCATCGACCTGCTCGCCCGCGGCGAGGCGCCGGCGCTCTCGGAGTACGCGACCGTCGCGGCCGTCGACCTCGCGAAGGCCGCGGCCGAGGACCTCGACCTCGACGTGTCCGTCGACATCTACCTCGACCACCTGGAGTCGGAGGTGCCGTTCGACGCGCGGTTCGTCGACGTGCGCACCAACGTCTCCTCGACGTCGACGATCCTCACGAAGTACCTCCAGGAGTTCGACCAGTCGCCCTCGGAGGCGGTCGCGACCGCGCTGCTGTACGGGATCCGCGCCGAGACGCTCGACTTCAAGCGCGACACGACGCCGGCCGACCTGACCGCGGCCGCGTACCTCCACCCGTTCGCGAACCACGACACCCTCGAACAGGTGGAGTCGCCGTCGATGAGCCCGGAGACGCTAGACGTGCTCGCGGAGGCGATCCAGAACCGCGAGGTCCAGGGGAGCCACCTCTTCTCGACGGCCGGGTTCATCCGCGACCGCGAGGCGCTCGCGCAGGCGGCCCAGCACCTCCTCAACTTGGAGGGGATCACGACGACGGCCGTGCTGGGCATCGCCGACGAGAAGATCTACCTCGCGGCCCGCTCGAAGGACATCCGGCTGAACATCGGCAACGTCCTCGACGAGGCGTTCTCGGAGATGGGCGACGCAGCGGGCCACTCGACGCAGGGCTCGTTAGAGATCCCGCTCGGCATCTTCACCGGCATCGAGGCGAGCGGCGAGAACCGCGACACGCTCCTCCACCTCACCGAAGAGGCGGTCCGCCGGAAGCTGTTCGACGCGCTCGGCGTCGAGGGCGGCAGCGGCGACGGCTCGAACGGGTCCTGACCTGCCGACTCGGGGCGGATCGCACCCGCGCCTCGGCGGGGTCGTTTTCCGGCTCGGCCCCGTACCTACGAACGCTACGCCGCATGTACGTTCCCGAGGACCCGCCGCCGGACTGTCCCGCCTGCGGCGACCAGTACGACTCGGTCTCCCGTCACACCGGCGGGTTCGTGGCGAACCTGCTCGACAACGAGCGCTACCAGCGGGTCTGTTTCTACCCCGCGACCGACGGCGGTGAGCCCGCGTTCGACTGCTATCACCACACGCACGCGCAGGCCGGGACGGACGGCGATTGACCGCGAGTGAGCAGGGCAGTGGCTAGCTGAGAGGGGAACGAACGGCGGCTGACACCGGCTGACGGCGACTGACCGCGAGGGCGCAGGGCGCCCCCCGGCGGTCGCGACGCGCTCAGAAGTCGTCGCCTTCGGTGATCGAGGTGTACGAACCGATCAGCGCGCCCGAGAGGGCGACGCCCTCCAGGGTGGCGCCCGTGTCGATCACGGTGTTGCGGACCTCGGAGTCGGCGATCGTCGCGTCCTCGAAGACGACCGCGCGGTCGAGCGTCGAGTCGGTCACCGTCGCGCCCGACATGACGTGGACTACGCCGCCGAGGTCGCTCCCCTCGACGGTCGCGTCGTCGGCGACGAGCGTTCCGCCGTCGAGCGCGTACTCGACCGCGTCGAGGTAGGAGTCGGCGGTGCCGATGTCGAACCACGCGCCGTCGAAGGTGAACGCGTGGACCGCGCCGCGCCGCTGGAGCCACTGGAGGAACCACCCCGGCTCGTCCGGGTTGTTGTCGTCGTCGAGGTAGGTTGTGAGCTTCGGGAGCGTCTCCGCGGGGAACGCGTAGCAGGCGATGGAGACCAGCGTCGACTGCGGGTCCGCTGGCTTCTCCTGGAAGTCGACCACCTCGTCGCCGTCCAGCTGGACGAGCCCGTACGACTTCGCGCGCTCGCGGTCGCCCACGTCGTAGGCCGCGAGCGTCGGCGTCCCCTTGTCCTCGAAGAAGTCGGCGAAGTCGGCGATGTCGAAGCTAATCATGTTGTCGCCGGCGACGACGATCAGGTCGTCGTCGACGCCCTCGCGGTCGACAAGCTGTTCGAGCGCCCCCACCACGCCGAACTTCTCGTCCTCCTCGACGGTCTCTTCGACCGACAGCGTCGGCTTCTCGAACGGGCTGTCGGCGAGGTACTCGGCGAAGGTGTCGGCGAAGCGCTCGTTGGTCGAGACGAACACCTCGTCGACCCTATCGTCGGCCTCTAAGTCCTCGAATATCTCGTCGATGACGGTGTTCTCGCCCACCGGCAGGAACATCTTCGGCCGGTGTTCGGTGATCGGCCAGAGCCTGGTCGCGTAGCCACCCGCGAGTACAACGGCTTTCATACCCGCTCCGTCTCACCCCGGTGACATACCTCTTGTGCCCGAGTCGTCTCCGATTCGCCCGGGGGTGTCGACGCCGTGCGCCCGCTGACTCGCCTCCGAGCGCTCGCGCTCCGATCCCGGACCGTTTTGCGCGTCGCCCTCGACGTTCGCCCATGGAGACGACCCGCCAGCGGATCGCCGACGCGCTCCGGGAGGAGCCGCGGACGGCGAGCGACCTCGCCGAGACGCTGTCGCTGCCGACGCCGACCGTGTACGAACACCTCGACCACGTCTCGCGGTCGGTCCGAGAGGGGAACGCCGGCGGCGGCGACGCGGACGAGGAGTTCCTCGTCGCGCCGCCGACCTGTAGCGAGTGCGGGTTCGACGGCTTCGACGACCCGGTGAACGAGCCGTCGCGGTGTCCCGAGTGTAAGTGCGAGCGGATCGAGGAGCCGGCGTTCGTGATCCGGTAGGGAGGCTCGCGCGGCTTACAGCTCGTCCAGCAGCGTCGTCGCCGCGTCGGCCGAGGAGCCCGGGCCGCGCGCGGTGATCAGGTCGCCGTCGACCGTGACGCTCGCGTCGGCGTCGAGTTCGGCGTCCCAGTCGGCGCCGGCGAGGACGACCTCGTCTTCGACCCAGTACGGGAGCTTCCGGCCGTCCGGCAGCACGTCGTCCTCGTCGACGATGTCCTCCTCCCACGCGTTCGGGAAGCCGGTCACCGAGCGCCCCTCGACGAGCGGCGTCCCGTCGGCTTCGCGGGTGAACCCGAGGATGCCGACCGCGTGACAGACGACGAGGGCGACGCCGTCGTCGCCCGCGACCGCGTCGAGCAGGAGCTGCCGGGCGTGGCGGTCCTGGTTCACGTCCCAGACGGTGCCGTGCCCGCCGGGGAAGACGACCGCGTCGTAGCCGTCGACCTCGACCGTCGCGATCGGCTCCGGATCGTTGAGTTCGGGGTGGCTCTCGTCGACCTCGCGAAGCTCCGCGACGCGTTCCTCGCCGCCAGCTGCCTCCGGGTCGAGCGACCGCTCGTCGACGACCGGGGGCGACCCCGAGGGCGTCGCGACGGTCACGTCGACGCCCTCGCTTTCGAGCGTCGTCAGCGGTTCGATGCACTCCTCGGCCCAGTACCCTTCTTCGCTCACGACGAACAGCGCGCTGGTCATGTGTACGCCCCCATTCACGCCCCCGACACAAAAGGCGCCCGCGGCCGGCAGCGATGAAGGACGGCGCCGGGTTTATAAATTGACGCAGCGATGCGGTCGGCGCGCGCCGCCGAGCGCCCGGCAGGGCGCGAGGTGCGCGTGCGAGGGACGCGGCGACCGGAGCGAAGCGACGGGAGCCGCGAGGCTGGGGAGGCGTGAGGGTGCGGTACGGGGCGGGACTCAAAGGGGCAGCCGTGGGACGAAGGACGGCGCAGTAAGCACCGCAGCGACGGAGCGAGCAACGCGAGCGACCGAGCGAGGCGCGCAACGAGCCGCGCGAGTCCTCACGGCTGGGGCTTTAGAGGAGTTCGTCGCCGCTGCGTAGTCGACTACCTATAAGCGGCTAACCAGAAAATTCGCGGGTTTCACCGCGGTTCCGCTGCGGACGGCTTATTCGTCGCCCTGCGCGTCGACGATCACGACCTCGCCGTCCTCGACGGTCACGTTGATCAGCGTCTTCACGTTGTAGTCGGTGTCGTCGAGCTCGTTCTCGCCGGCCTTCTTGATCACGGCGACCACGTCGACGACGTCGGCGCCGACCTCGTCGGTGAGCGCGTCGAGGATGGCCTTCATCGTGCCGCCCGTCGAGAGCACGTCGTCGAGCACGAGCACGCGGTCGCCCTCCTCGACGTCGTTGATGTACATCTCCGACTCGGAGTAGCCGGTCTCCTGGAACAGCGGGACCTCGCCGTCGAGGCCGTACTGGCGCTTCCGGATGACCACGAGGGGGATGTCGGTCATCAGCGAGAGCGCGGTCGAGATGTGGATCCCCATCGCCGCGGGGGTGACGATCTTGTCGACGTTCTCGAGCTCAGCCTTCCGGATGATCCGGATGACGATCTCCCGGAGCAGCTCCGGTTCGAGCATCGGGACGCCGTCGCTGATCGGGTGGACGAAGTACTGGTACTCGCCTTTCTCGATGATCGGCGCGTCGAGGAGCGACTGCCGCAACTGGTCCATGTCGCGGGTACTCGGGCGGATTAATAAAGCGTGGCGGTTACGGGATCGCGGTGGGAGACGATGGCACGGAGGGCGGCGCCCGAACGTTCGTACGCGAACTGTCGATCGACAT
The DNA here is from genome assembly GCF_005435135.1 of Halorubrum sp. ASP1. NCBI lineage: Archaea > Methanobacteriati > Methanobacteriota > Halobacteria > Halobacteriales > Haloferacaceae > Halorubrum > Halorubrum sp. ASP1. Next base: position 96,351 of record NZ_SGUA01000004.1, read on the forward strand.
GAACGTCGCCGCAACAGACTCGCGTCCGCCGGAACTGTCTACTCGAACTCCGGCTCCCGTTTCTCTAGGAACGCCCGCATCCCCTCGCGCTGGTCGTGGGTGCCGAACAGGCCGGCCCACGCCCGGCGTTCGAGGGCGTGGCCGGTCGCCGCGGCGCCGTCCCCAGCCGCGTTCAGCGCCTCCTTCGCGGCGCGCAGCGCGGTCGCGGGCTTCGCCGCCAGCTCGCCGGTCAGCTCGTCGATCCGGTCGTCGAAGTCCTCGTCGGCGACGACCTCGCCGACGAAGCCGACCTCGGCCGCCTCGGCCGCGTCGATGCGCTCGCCGAGGAAGATCAGCCGCCGCGCGACCTCGTCGCCGACGAGGGGCGGGAGGCGCTGCGTGCCGCCCCAGCCCGGGATGATCCCGAGGTCGATCTCCGTCTGCCCGAGGACCGCGCTCTCGGCCGCGACCCGGAGGTCGCAGGCAAGCGCGAGCTCGCAGCCGCCGCCGAAGGCGTATCCGTCGACCGCGGCGACCGTCGGCGCCGGGAACGACTCGATCGCGTCCGCGACGCGGTGGCCGAGCTCGGCGTACGCCTGCGCCTCCGGCGTCGACATCTCGACCATGTAGGAGATGTCGGCGCCCGCGACGAACGCCTCGTCGCCCGCGCCGGCGATCACGAGGGCGCGCGCGTCGCGGTCGGCCGCCTCGTCCAGCGCGTCCTCGATCGCTTCGAGCGTCTCGACGGTGAGCGCGTTGAGCTGTTCCGGTCGGTCGACGGTGACCGTCGCGACCCCGCGGTCGTCGACGTCGAAGGAGATGGTGTCCCGGCTCATACGGCCCCCGTCGCGGGGCGGCGTGAAAACGGTTCGGCAGCCGGATCCGCGGTTCCGGAACCGGCGTTTGCGAGCGACGACCCCCCGTTAGACCTCTTCGCGGCTGTCGATCCCGGTGTAGATGAACCACGCCGTCGTGTACACGCCGACGAACAGGAGGTAACCGAGGATCAGGCCGCCGAGCTGGCGGCTCGCGAGCCCGCCGGGGAGCGTCCGCGAGAGGACGCCGAGCGCGAGCACGAAGACGACGAGCGAGAACAGCCCGGAGAGGGCGTACACGCCGAGGTCGGAGGTGAGGCGGTCGCGCACGCTCTCACCAACGGGATCCCGTTACATACCCCCATCGGTCCCGGACCGGACCGCGGGGGGACTCGGTCGCGGCGTCGAGGCCTCGGCGGCCGATCGCTTAATCGAGCGCGGCTCCTACCGGATGGTATGAAACGAACCCGACGCGAGGTCCTCGGGGTCGGGGCGGCGATCGCCGGCGCGTCGACCGCCGGCTGTCTCGGCGCGATCGGCGGGGCGACCGACGACGACGCTCCGCGAGGGAAACAGCAGATCGAGCCGCCGGTGACCGCCGACGACCCCGACTACGTCGACGTGTACGAGGCCGTCGTCCCGTCGGTCGCGCGCGTCCAGACGTACGTCGAGAGCCGGGAGACCGTCTTCGGGCCGGGGGAGGGCGGCGCCGCGGGACAGGGCTCCGGGTTTCTCTACGACGAGACGCACCTGGTGACGAACGACCACGTGATCGGCGATCCCGACACGATCTGCGTTCAGGCGACCGACGAGACGTGGGTGAACGCGACCGTCGTCGGTCGCGACCCGTACAGCGACCTCGCGGTCGTCGAACTCGACGCGGGGCTCCCCGGGGACCCGCTCCCGGTCGCGACCGACCTCCCGCCGGTCGGCACCCGGGTCCTCGTCGTCGGCGCGCCGCTCGGCCTGTCGGGGTCGGCGACCCAGGGAATCGTCAGCGGGCGTAACCGGACGATTCCGGCGTCGACGGCGCCCGGCCGCTTCTCGATCGCGGACGCGATCCAGACCGACGCCGCGCTGAACCCCGGCAACAGCGGGGGGCCGATCGTCACTCTCGACGGCACGGTCGTCGGCGTCGCGACCGCGACGCGGGGCGATAACATCGGCTTCGGCGTCTCCGCGCGGCTCGTGAACGAGGTGGTCCCGGCGCTCATCGAGACCGGGAGCTACGACCACTCGTTCATGGGCGTGAGCGTCGTTCGGGTCGATCCGCTGCTCGCGGCCGGCAACGACCTCCCGGACGCCAGCGGCGTCTACGTCGCCGGCGTCGTCGCCGACGGCCCCGCCGACGGTGTCCTCCGCGGCACGGACGGGGAGGCGACTGTCGACGGCGCGACGGTGCCGACCGGCGGCGACGTGATCGTCGCGCTCGACGGGACCGAGATCGCGGACAACCCCGACCTCTCGCGGTACCTCGCCCTGGAGACGGACCCCGGCGACACGGTCGCCGTCACCGTGGTGCGCGACGGTAGCGAGGAGACCCTCGACGTGACGCTCGGCGAGCGGCCCGAGCCGTGACGCTCGGCGAGCAACCTCAGCGGAAAGCTGAATTTGGGTGCGTGCGCCCGGTCGTCACCCGTTGCGCGGATTGCAACCCCTATATGCCCCCGGCCACACGTACCGGTATGAACGGGAACCGGTTCGGTCGACTCTTCCAGCTGACGACCTACGGCGAGAGCCACGGCGACGCGATGGGCGTCACCGTCTCCGGCGTGCCGGCGGGCGTCGAACTCGACGAGGAGGCCATCCAGGCGCAGCTCGACCGGCGCAAGCCGGGTCAGTCGATGATCACCACCTCGCGCGGCGAGCCCGACGAGGTCGTCGTCAACTCCGGCGTTCAGGACGGGTACACGACCGGCACGCCGATCGGCATGGTGATCCAGAACAAGGACGCGCGCTCGGGGAAGTACGAGCCGTACGTCACGGCCCCCCGGCCCTCGCACGGCGACTACACCTACTCGGCGAAGTTCGGCACGCGCAACTGGGGCGGCGGCGGGCGTTCCTCGGCCCGGGAGACGGTGAACTGGGTCGCGGCCGGCGCCGTCGCGGAGCAGGTCCTCGACGCCTCGGAGCACGACGTGGAGATCAAGGCCCACGTCAACCGCATCGGCGACGTGGAGGCCGACCCGGTGAGCTTCGAACAGCTGCTCGAACGCAGCGAGGAGAACGACGTGCGCTGTGCCGACCCCGAGGCGGCCGCCGAGATGCAGGAGCTGATCGAGGAGTACCAAGAGCAGGGCGACTCGATCGGCGGGTCGATCTACTTCGAGTGTCGCGGCGTCCCGCGCGGGCTCGGCGCCCCGCGGTTCGACAGCTTCCCCGCGCGGCTCGGGCAGGCGATGTTCTCCATTCCCGCCACGACCGGCGTCGAGTACGGGCTCGGGAAGGACGCGAACCACGTCGCCGGCAGCGAGCGCAACGAGGACTGGACGTTCGACGACGGCGAGTCGTTCGATCACGTCGAGAGCGACGAGGGCGACCCCGTCCCCGAGGGGAACGACCACGGCGGCCTCCAGGGCGGGATCACGACCGGCGAGCCGATCTACGGCGAGGCGACGTGGCACGCGCCCACCTCGATCCCGAAGAAGCAGCGCTCCGCCGACTGGGAGACGGGCGAGGAGAAGGAGATCCAGGTCGTCGGCCGCCACGACCCGGTCCTCCCGCCGCGGGCGGTCCCCGTCGTCGAGGCGATGCTGTACTGTACCGTCCTCGACTTCATGCTGCTCGGCGGTCGGATCAACCCCGACCGCGTGGATGGGAACCCGGGACAGTACGACACCGACTACCACCCGAGCAGCCCGGAGAACGAGTAGTCGGAGCCACCGGCCGGTCTCCGGGCCAGGGACTCCGCGGAATCACTCCCTGACCGCGCGTCGCCGCTCGGCGATGAGGTCGAACTCGGCGTCGGTGTCGCCCAACACGAACAGCGCGTAGTACCGGAGGTACGTCTGTACGGGCACCGAAACGAACAGGGCGACGGCGACGACCGCGAGCACGAACAGCACGACCGAGACGGCGATCAGGGCCGCGCCGACCGGGGTGGCGACCGAGAGGAGCGTGAGCCCAACGGCCCCGGTGATTGCGAACGGGATTGCGGCCGCGATCACGCCGTAAACGACCGCGACGGCCGAAAGGACTCCGGCCGCGGTCCGGAGCACGAACGCGAGGGCGACGTACGCGGCGTACTGCTTCCACTGCCCGGTCAGCACGGGCCAGAACCGGCGCCACGCGGATACCACCGACCGCTCCTCGACCAGCATCACGGGCACGACAAAGTTCGTCGTGAACCCCCCAACGAGGCCGCTGACGACGGTGAGTCCGAGCAACACCGGTGCCGCGAGAAGCAGCAGTCCGACGGCGACGGACCCCTCGCCGGAGAGCGCCGGCAACAGCGCTGGCGTGAGCACCGCGCCGGCGAGCGTCAGCGTGATGGCGCCGAGGAGGAGTCGGAAGCCGAAGAGCCGCACGCCGGCCCGCCAGCGGTCGCGCCAGTACCGCCGGATCGAGACCGCCTCTCGGCGGAGCGACTCGACGAATACGAACTCCATCACCGACCCGACGAACAGGAGTCCGAGGACGACCGCGGCGACGGCCGCCAGGACGGCCCCGATCACGAGTAGCTCGGCGCCGCCGGGGAGGACCGTTTCCGGTGGGTACGGCTGTGGGAGCGACCCCGGCTGGGGGCCGGAGCCGGTGGAGGCGCTCCCCCCGAACTGCGACGTCGTGGAGCCCCCGGCGCCGCCGACGAAAAAGACGACGAGCATCAGCCGGAGCCACCGTCCCACGTCGAACGGCCAGAGCAGCGACCGCGTCGCGTCGATCGCATCGTCGATCGCATCGACGGCGTACAGCGTCACCGTCCCCCCTCGCACGCCTCGCCCGGTCCGCGAGTACGTCCGCGCCGGTTCGGTCGGGGGCGGTCGCCGTCGGAGGCTGAGGGCGGGAACCGGGTTCGTGTCATCGCGCCCCTCGACGCGGTCGAGTCGATTAATCCTTGCGGGAAACCCGCCTCGACGCGCGCTCTACCACGCGGAACGCGACCGCGGTCGAGACCGATGTCGCGAAAATCGGCCCTGCTCAGACGACGATAACCGCGTCGACGACGGCGAGGGGACCAGCTCCCGGAACGCGACCGCGCGCATCCCGCCCGGTGCGAACCCGGATCCGACGGAGCACGGCCCGGTCGAGAGGGCCGACGCCGCCGACGGGCGCGCCCGTCGTCACCCCCGGGAGCGTCCCCCGTTCCAGTCCCGGGGCCGCGAGACCGAACACGCTGGCCGCGGTCATCGCCCCGGGCGCGAACCTGAGCGCGGCGTCGTACGTCTGGTGGGGCACCCGCGCTGAAGAACACGGGGACCGCGCCGAGTGGACTGGGGAGCCTCGCGGCGCTCGTCGCGCCGAGCACCGTCACGAACGGAGTCATGCGTCCCGGGTCCGGGAAGGAGAGCGATAGATGGGCCGGCCGGGGGCCGGTCGATCCGGGTCGTCACCGAGCGACGATCCGCCGGAGATCGCCTCCGTAGCGCACGGCGCCGACCGCGAGCGTCGCGACCGTTCCCATCGGGAGGACGGCCAGCCAGCCGGCGGTCGTCCCGACGCCGAAGCGCACGCCCAGCCCCGCCGCGACCCACAGGGTCGCGGCCGCCGCGAGCACGAGGAGGCCCCCCGTGACCCGGCGGTCCTCGCGGCCGAGCGCGACCCCGCTCGTGGCGCTCCCGGCCGCGAGCAGGTGGAAGCCGAGCGCGAGCGGCCACGCCCGGATCGACGGGGGGAGCGTCGCGAACGGGCGCGGCTGGTCGAGGAAGTACGCCCACACCGGGTAGCCGCCGATCCCGCCGCCGTCGCCGCCGAGCGTGACGAACCCCCAGAGGCTCACCAGCGTCGGGCCGCCGTCGCCGCCGGGGACGACCGCCATCGGGACCGCGAGCAGCGCGGCGACGAGGAGCCACTCGACCAGACCGCTGGTCTGCGGCGACGACGACTCTGGCTCCGGTCGCGAGGCGGTCCCCGACATCGAGTCCGACGCCGAGCGGGTAGCGCCGTCCGGGCTCTCCATACGACGGGTTCGGCGCCCGGGAGTAAGTATGGTCGGGACCTCGCGGGCGCAGAGAGGCTTTTACCGTCCTCCGCGACAAAGAGCGTCAATGCCAGCCCTCCGCTCGATCCGACCGGCCGTCGGCGGCGTCGCGAGGAATCCCGTCCTCGTCGCCGTCTCGACGCTGTTCGCGCTCGCGCAGTTCCCCGACCTCATCGTGCGGCCGACCGCGAGCCCCGGGCTCGCGGCCGCGGTCTCCGCGCTGACGTTCGGCGTGCTGATCCTCGTCGTCCCCTTCTTCCAGGGCGGCCTGCTCGCCATGGCGGACGAGGCGCTCGACGGTCGGACGGGCGTCGCGACGCTCGTCGCCGCGGGCCGCGACCACTACCTGCCGCTGCTCGTCGCGTACCTCGCGCTGGTGGGCGTGAGCCTCGCGTTCGGGTTCCTCTTCGTCGTCGGGATCGTCCTCGGCGTCGCAGGGAGCGTCGTGGGCGGGCCCGCCGGGTTCGTTCGGATCCCCGCCGAGGACGTCACGCTCGTCGCGGTGCTCGGAATAATCGTCGTCGGCCTGTTCGGCGCGTACCTGCTCGTCACGTTCTTCCTCCAGTTCTACGCGCACGCAGTCGTCGTCGAGGACGCCGAACTCGTCGCCGCGTTCCGCCGTAGCGTCCGGCTCGTGCGGTCGAACCTCGGGGCCGCGATCCCGTACACGGTCATCCTCGCCGCCGTCGGCGCGCCGTTCGGCCTCCTCGTCGCCGCCGCGTCGCTGACGCTCGCGCCGCCGCCCGCGATAGACACGGCCCCGGCGTGGCTGCCGAGCGTCGAACTCGGCACGCTGGGGACCGTCGGCGTCGGAGTCGGCGTGGTCGCGGTCACCGGCCTCCTCGGCGCGCTGTGGACGACCTACTCCGTGGCGTTCTACCGGGCCCTCGCGGAGCGGACGCCCGCGCCGGGGCGTCAGGCGTAACCCGTCCCCGCCCGTATCGCGCGTGTGAACACGAACGACGGCGGACACCACGACGCGGCGGTCGACGCGCTGGCGGGCCGCGAGTACGAGCGCGCCGGGAACCGGTATACTCGCGGGGGGCGACGCGTCCTGGCCGACCCGCGCCCCGATCGCGACCCGTTCGAACCGGACGAGAAGGGATGGATCGGGCAGGGGCTCCAGCAGCTGCTCGCGGCGACGGTCGCGTACCGCGTCGCGGGCCGCGACGGGCGCGCGACCCAGCGCGCGGTCGAGGGGCTCGCCGCGGCCCGCGACTTCGAGACGGTCCTCGACGAGCCGGGACAGACGGCCTGCCTCGCAGAGTTCGTGGCCGACTTCCGGGTCGCGGGCGGCCTCGACGGCGCCGAAGCGGCCTACGACGACGCGGCCGAGCGGTACGCGGCCGCGGGCGACGCGGTCGACTCCCCGCAGGCGCTCGCGACGACCCCGCTCTTCGAGGCCGCGGCCGCGACGATCAAACAGGTCGCGCGGGGGCAAGCGGACGGCGAGATAGCGATCAAGTGGGAGGACCTCCACGGGAGCGACCCGAGCCGACCGGGCGAGTTCCTCGCGCACCGCGCCCGGTTCAAGAAGCAGCGGTTCCCCGGACTGGTCGAGCGCGCGGTCGACGACGGCCACCTCGCCGCGCCCCGGGGGACGACCGAGTACAACAACGACACCCACCAGTGCCCGCACTGCGGGTCGACCCACGTGAACTGGGCGGGGACCGGGATCCTCTGTCTGCGCTGTTCGCGGCCGACGGCGGGGAAGTAACGCGCGGCAGCGAGCGCCGTCAGCTCAGCAGGCTCTCGCCGTCGAACTCGTCGTCGGCCTCGACGTCCAGCAGGTCGAGGACGGTCGGCGTCACGTCGAAGAGGTTCGCGTCGAACAGGTCGAGGTCGGGGTCGGTCGAGTACAGCAGCGAGTTCTCGAACTTGTGCATCCCGTTGCGCGGGCCTTCGGTGAAGACGGCCTCCTTGCCGGAGAAGCCGGACTTGAGGTCGAACCCGTCCGCGGGGATGACGACGAGGTCGGGCGCGATACCGTCGTGGTCGCCGTCGAAGACGGTCTCGCCTTTCACGATCCGGCGGCACACCTGTCGGCCGTCGGGGCCGGTGAGCGATTCGAGGTCGTCGATGAGCTCCTCGCGGGTCGCCTCGTACTCGGACTCGGGGACGACGCCGTTGGGCTCGCGGCCCTCCAGGTTGAGGTAGAAGCGCCCGGGGATGAGCGAGTACGCTCGCGTCTCGTCGTCGATGTCGGTGAGCGCGTCGTGGTCGTCGGCGGCGTACGAGAGCCACCCCTCGTCGGCGAGGAACTGGTTACAGTTCACCTCCCACTCCAGTCGGGTGAACCCGTGGTCGGAGGCGACGATCAGGGTGGTGTCGTCGTCGAGCGAGTCGCGGATCTCGCCGATGTAGCCGTCGAGCTCGCGGTAGAACGCCAGGAACTCCTCTTTGTACTCGCCGTCGGTGGCGTAGTCGCCGAACAGGAAGTGGTTCACGCGGTCCGTGCTCATGAACACGCCGAAGAAGAGGTCCCAGTCGTCTCGGTCGAGGTAGTGGGAGAAGGCGTCGTAGCGGGCGTCCAGCGTGGCGTGCGCGTTCTCGATGAACTCGGTCTTGTCGTCGTCGTGGCCGAGCTTGGCGTTCACGTCGATCCGGTAGTCGAACCCGTCGAGCGTCTCGCGCACCTCGTCGTCGCTCGCGGCCGACTCCAGGTCCGGCGAGAGGAACCCGGAGGCCATCCGCTGGATCCGGTCGGAGGGCGGGAACGTGACCGGGACGTTGAACACGGTCGCGTCGCGGCCGGCGTCGGTCACGCGGTCCCACAGCCGGGTCGCCTTCACGTGGCGCCCGAGCGGGACGTACGTCTCGTAGGAGTCGACCTCGCGGTCCTGAAAGCCGTAGACCCCCGTCGCGCCGGGGTTCTTCCCGGTCGTGAGGCTCGGCCAGCACGCGCTCGACTCCGGCGGGACGATGCTCTCCAAGCGCCCCCCGGAACCGGTCTCGGCGATGTCGGTCAGGTTCTCGAAGACGTCGGGGTGGTCCTCGACGAGGTCAAGCGGTACGCCGTCGATCCCGAGGAAGACGACGCGCTCGTCGTCGTCGCCGCGGAGCCGGTCGAACAGACCCATGGGCGACGGTTCCGGGGCGGCCGGCATATCCCTTGTGTTCCGCGGGACCGCGGCGGCGGCCGCCGACCGCGGGACCGACTCGCGGGCGACCCCGATTCAGAAAGCATATTGGTCTCGGCGGCGACTGCTACGGCGTATGAGCGACGACTTCCCGGCGAGCGTCGACGTCGACTACACCGACGGCGAGGGCGAGAGCCCGGGCGACTACCCGTCGATCCAGCACAAAATCGAGAAGGCGGTCGAGGTCACTCGCCGCGGGCTCGAACAGTACGACAACCCCGCGGTGATGTGGACGGGCGGGAAGGACTCCACGCTGACGCTGTACTTCATCAACCAGGTCGCCGAGGAGTACGGCTACGAGAAGCCGACCGCGGTGTTCATCGACCACTTCCAGCACTTCGACGACATCACCGACTTCGTCGAACACTGGGCCGACCAGTGGGATATCGACCTCGTGTACGCCCGCAACGAGGACGTGGGCGCCTACGTCGACGAGCACGGGTTGGAGCCGGGCGACGACATCCCCGTCGACGCCCTCTCGGAGCACAACCAGCACCACATCCGGGAGATTCTGGAGTTCGAGGAGGACTCGTTCCCCTTCCTGCTCGACACCTACGTCGGCAACCACCTCCTGAAGACGGTCGCGCTCAACGACGCCTTAGAGGAGCACGACATCGACGGCGTCATCTCCGGCGTCCGCTGGGACGAACAAGAGGCCCGCGCCGACGAGACGTTCTTCTCGCCGCGGCACGATCCTGATCTCTTCCCGCCGCACGACCGCATCCAGCCCATCCTCCAGTTCGCCGAGGCCGACGTGTGGGACGCCTTCTGGAACTTCGTCGTGCCGGACACGGTCGAGGCGTTCCCCGACGAGGGGTACATCCCGCAGGCCGACGACGACCTCCCCGAGGGCGTCACCCAGGAGGACATCCCGATCTCGCCGAAGTACTTCGCCGGGTTCCGCTCGCTGGGCAGCGAGGTCTCGACCGAGAAGACGACCGAGGAGCCCGCGTGGCTCCAGAACCTCGAGGACACGACCGAGCGCGCCGGCCGCGCCCAGGACAAGGAGGACCTGATGGAGCGCCTGCGCGACCTCGGTTACATGTAGGGCGAGCGGGCGACGCGCGGGAGACCGACGCACGACTCCTTCCTCGGCCGCGACTTCGGGGTCGATCCCATCCTGAAGCCGGACTGACCGTATACGGTTCCGCCGAGCGGTCACCGACGCGTGATTGTGTACACTAGGCACTGCTCTCGCCGTCCGTAATCTCGGATATCGGCGTCGCGAACACGTCATGAATAAGTCTCAGTGCCCCTCGTCGGCGAAGTGTGCGGCCGGAACCGCGACCGAGGGCCTCACGGTGAGTCACACGATTGTATAGACCATACATTTTTGGTTGCGTCGCACGATATCGCGTATAGCGTCCCGAAGCCGGTCGGCGACGTCGACGGCCGGCCGATCGGACAGTCGAGAGATGACAGATCGAACGCCCGCCCCACGGAAGAGAACGCATCGGCACGGCAAGCGCGCGCATCACAACTCGTCCACGTCCAGCAGATGATACGCCCGTTCCTCACCGGACTCAAGGAGAACCTCATCTACGTCGTCGTCGCCTCGCTGGTCGCCGGGCTGGCCGTCGGCCAGGTCGCGGGCTCGGAGACGACGTCGGTCCTCCGAGCAGCGGTCGTCCCGATCCTGTTCCTGATGATCTACCCGATGATGATCAACATCGATCTCCGGGAGGTGCTCAACGTCCGCGACCACGCCGGTCCCGTGGGATTAAGCCTGCTGATCAACTTCGGCGCGGCGCCGCTGTTCGCGGTCGCCCTCTCGCGGGGCTTCTTCGGCGGCGGCGTCGAGTACGCCGTCGGACTGTACTTCATCGCGCTCATACCGACCTCGGGAATGACCGCCGCGTGGACGGGCCTCGCCGACGGCGACCTCGAGGCGGCCCTGGTCGCGATGGCGGTCAACCTGTTGGCGGCGATCGTGATCCTCCCGGCGTACCTGTCGGTGCTCGTGCCCGCTGACGTCGGGTTCGACCCCTCGGCGCTGTACCGACAGCTCGCGCAGGTGGTGGTCGTCCCGATGGCCGCCGGGACGGCCACTCGGTGGCTGTTGCTTCGGCGGTATTCAAAGGCGGTTTTCAAGCGCCTGAAGCCGTTGTTCGGCGGACTGTCGTCGTTGGGCGTGATGCTGATCGTGTTCGTCGCGATGACGATGCGGTCCGGTCAGATCCTCGCGGATCCGGCCGCGTCAGTAGTGACGGTCGTCCCGCTGGTGGTGTTTTACGCGGCGGTCCTCGGCGTCGCCGCGGCCGTCGGACGGACGCTGCTCGACCCGCGGCGCGGCGTCGCGCTCGTGTACGCGACCAGCATGCGAAACCTGTCGATCGCGCTGGCGATCGTCGTCGCCGCGGACGCGGTGCCATCCGGGGCGGTGCTACCGATCGCGCTGGCGTACGTCATCCAGCCGCCGCTCGGCGCGGTCTACATGCATTACCGACGCGACGTCGTCGGCGAAGGGCTGTCCCTCCGCGAAGCGATCTCGGAGATCGTCTGACCGGGTGGACGCCTCGCTGCCTCGGTTCGGCACCGAACGGGCGCTGCCGGCTCTCGTCAGGCGGATATCGGTAGTGTGTGTATAGCACATTACCTGCAAAGTGATTTGGCCGCAGCGCGCCTCGGTAGACGCATGAGCGCAACCTTCGCAGTGATCGACGCGTCGGTCGGCGACACCCCTGCGGAGTCGAACCTCCGACGAGAGCTCGACGCGGACGTCGCCGTCTACAAGCCGAGCGAAGGGGAGTTCCCGCCCTCGGTGTCGGCGTCCGGCTGGCGGTTCGACGGCGTCGTCATCAGCGGGTCGCAGACCTCGGCGTATGACGATCGCGACTGGATCCACGAGCTGACGGAGTGGATCCGTCGGGTCCACCTGGCGGACGTCCCGACGCTCGGCATCTGTTGGGGCCACCAGTTCCTCGCGCAGGCGCTGGGCGGCCGCGTCGCCGACATGGGGGAGTACGAGCTCGGATACGAGCGGGTCGTGCGGCTCGGCGAGGACCCGCTGTTCGAGGGACTCCCGGAGCGGTTCACCAGCTTCGAGACGCACTCCGACCGCGTCGCCGAGCTTCCCCCGGGCGCGGCGACGCTCGCACGCAACGGCTTCGGCGTTCAGGCCTTCCGCCTCGGGAACACCTACGGAGTACAGTTCCACCCGGAGTACGACCGCGAGACCGCGGTCTGGGTGACTGAGGGGAAAGACCTCCCGGACGAGCGGAAGCGTTCCGTGCTGGAGGGGATCACCGACGAGTCCGTCGAGGCGGCGCGGACGAGCAAGCAGATATTCGGGAACTTCCGGCGCCTCGCCGAACGCCACCAGCCGGTCCGCCGGCCGGGCTCGATCCCACCTCGGACGAGGTGACCGCCGAGCCTCGCGACGGGCCGGAGTCGCGACGAACGGGCGGTACGGGAGATTGATTGTGTAGTATTGTGTGCTTTCCAAATTACTAAGTTCGACGCGCCGGACAGGATCGTCCGCGTCGAAGATGAGCCTGCGAACCCGAGCGAGCGAATTCGTGGATCGAGCGCGGTCGGCGGCGACCGGCGACCGGACGAAGCGACTCGTCGAGGCGTTCCGTCGGGTACGCGACGGGGACCCGTGGTTCGACAAGCGGGGGCTGGACGCGATCCGTCGCCGGCCGGTCGACGACGGCTCGATCGAACGACGGCGACGCGCGCAGCGCTACCTCGGCGTCGCCTTCGTCGGGCTGCTGGCGGCGGCGCTCTGGTACCCGCTCGTCGCAGGGGTCGGCGTCGTCGGCTGCGCCGCCGCGGCGGTCGGAGTCGGCGCCGTTCGCGGCCGGTTCTACTGTAATCACCTCTGTCCGCGCGGCGGCCTGCTCGACGGCTACGTCCGCCTGTTCAGCCGTGGAAAGCGGACGCCGGACTGGTTCAAGCATCCGCTGACCCGCGCGGCCGTGGGCCTGACCGCGGCCGGACTCTTGGGGACGGGACTGTACGCCGCGTGGCGGCAGGGCGGGTCGCTCGGCGTGCCCTTCCTCACGATGCTCGGCGTCAGCACGCTCGTCGCGGTGGTTCTCGGCGTCGTGTACCACCAGCGGGCCTGGTGTCAGATCTGCCCGGCCGGGACGCTCTCCCACGCCGTCCACCGCGTCGCGGAGGGGCTCGGTCGCGATCCGGCACCGCGCGTCGAGGTCGACGCGGACGCCTGCGTGAACTGCGGCCGCTGCGGGACGGTCTGCCGACAGGAGATCCGTCCGGGGCAGTACGCCGACGGGGAGGTCACGGACCACGGGAACGTGTTCTCGCCGGGCGGTCTCGAGGGGTCGACCCGCGAGGTCGACGGCGTCGTGGACCACGCCGACTGCCTCCAGTGTGCCGCCTGCGTCGAGGAGTGCCCGACGGACGCGCTGTCGCTCGACGAGGAGTAGCCGACCGCGAGCCCTCGTCTCACGGGCCGTCACGTGTCCGAAATACACAACACACCTGCGTAGTGTTACGCCTACTGCCACCGCGACAACCCCGCCGCGGTCATCTGCACCGACCTCGCGGGGACGCTCGGCGTGCCCGTCGAGGGCGAGGACCTCGTCACCGACCTCGACCAGTCGACGCCGGTCGACCGGGTGTACGCCGCGAGCGACGTCACCGGCGGCCGCCGGCGGATCGCGACCTCCGTGGGCGAGGGCGCTCGCGCGGCCACCACTTACTCGAAGAGCTCCGCGGCGCCGACTCCACCGACTACAAGAAGCGGGACTCGCGGTCGGCCTGAGCGGCTCACTCGCCGACGGTCGGTCCGGCCGGGTCGACCGAGACCGTGAACTCGCCCTCGCGCAGCCGGTCCGCGAGCGGGCGACCGATCCCCGACGCCGGGGTCAACACGCCGCCGTCGAAGGGCGAGTCGACGTCGCCGCGCGCCAGACAGACGGCCGACTCGCCGAGCATCCGCGCTGTGGCGCCGTACCCCGGGTCGCGGTCGGCGCCGAACTCGGCCTCCACAGTGAAGGGACCGTCCGACGCCGTCCCGCGTCCGAGGACGCGGATCCGGAAGTGGCCCGCCTCGGCCTCCTCCCGCGTTGGCCCCTCGCCCGGGTCTGGGAAGACGTGCCGCCGGAGCGCTGAGCGCAGCGGCCCGACCGACATCGCGGCCGTGAGCAGGCCGAGCCCGCCGGCGACGGCGCCCGCGGTCGCCGCGCCCCGCACCCCTTCGCCGGTCGGGACCACCTCCGAACACCGGAACTCGCGCCCCCACGGGTACCCGAGGAGCGCGTTGCTCCGGCGCACCACCCGCTCGTTCACCGCGGCCATCGGCGACGGCGCCGTCCACTCGCCGCGAAGCGCGTCCCGCCGTGGCCACCGCTGTGCGCCCGGGTCGACGCCGCTCCGCTCGCCGCGCGGCGCGAGCGAGTAGGGGTTCCGGAGCGTCTCCCGCGCGAGCGGGTCGGTCGCGGCCGCCTCGAACAGCTCGCCCGCGCTCGCGAGCGTGCCGCCGCTGACGCTCCCGCTGCCGCCGTCGAGGTAGATCCGGACCGTCTCGCAGGGCGCGCCGTGCGCCTCTCGCGCGCACGACTGCGCGAGCAGGGTACCCAGGTCCACCGGGACCGAGTCGAACCCGCAGCTGTGGACGATCCTGGCGTCGGCGTCGACCGCCGCCTCGTGGAAGCGGTCCACGGTCTCGCGCACCCAGTTCACCTCGCCGGTGAGGTCGCAGTAGTCCGTGCCGGTCTCGACGCAGGCCTCGACCAACGGCGTCCCCAGCCGGGTGTACGGGCCGACCGTCGTACACACCACCTCCGCGTCTCGGGCGACCGCGCGCAGGCTCTCGGGGTCGGTGGCGTCGCCCACGACGACGGCCACGTCGTCCCGCGCGTCGCTGCGACGGGCGAGGTCGTCGGCGACCGCGTCGAGCCTCGCTCGGTCCCGGCCGCCGACGGCCAGCGAGAGCTCGTCGGGACCGTACCGCTCGGCGAGGTACTCGGCCGTGAACCGCCCGGCGACCCCGGTCGCGCCCCACACAACGACGTCGTGCGTCGGCTCGGCGTCAGTCATTCGAGAGGGGCTAGGGGGCCGCGTCGGTAAACTGGTGCGGTACCGCGTGGCGACCTCCGGCGATCGTGGCGTCACGAGACCCCGACACGCGCTACCTCTTTAACGCCGGGGCCGTAAACAGTGATATGGCCGTTGGCACTCGGTTGTCACTACAGCTCGCCGACTTCGGTACCCGCTCGCTCGTCACGCACAGCCTGATGGTGTTGGGGTTCATCGGGGCGGTGTACACGGGGCTGTTCGTCGAGGGACAGGTCGGTACCGTCTCGATGGCGGCGTTCATCAACTTCACGGCGGGGCTGTGGATCTCGCAGTCGATCCACTCGCTCGGCAACGCCGCGACAGACGACGAGTACCAGGGCGTCCTCAAGGAGATCCTAAACCGTGTCTAGCGAACCCGGGATCGACACCGCCCGATTCGGGCGGATCCTGGCGCTCGTCGGCTTCGTCACGACCGTCTTCCTGTTCCTCACAGCGCAGCGACTGTCCGGTGACGCGTTCCAGATCGGCGCCGTCGCCATCGGGATGGTGGGGCTGATCACCGCCATCATCGGCTTCCTCGTCGCTGCCGGCAGCGCGGTCGACTCGTCCTGACCGCCGCCGTCTTCGTCCCCGTTCGAAACTACTGGTACGGTTTGCAGACGAGTTCGACGCCCTCCTCGAAGCTAATTTCGGGCTCCCAGCCGGTCGCTTCGTGGAACTGCGAGTAGTCCGCCATCGTGTCGTGGACGTAGCCGTCGAACGGACACTCGATGTACTCGGGGTCGACGTCGGTGCCGAGCGCGTCGTTGATCATCGCGACCATCTCGTTGAACGAGTACGCCTCCTGCGTGCCGACGTTGTACACGCCGGTGAGCTCGTTGTCGGCCGCCAGCTCGCACGCGCGGGCCACGTCCGAGACGTGCGTGAAGTCGCGGGTCTGGGTGCCGTCGCCGAACAGCTCGGGTGGCTCGCCCGAGGCGATCGCGTCGGCGAACTGCGCGACCGTGTTCGCGTACTCGCCTTTGTGCTCCTCGTTGCCGCCGAAGCCCTGGTACACCGAGAAGAACCGGAGGCCGGCCATCGCCATGTCGTGGTGGTTGGCGTAGTACTCGGCGTAGCGCTCGCGCGCGAGCTTCGAGGCCTCGTAGGCGGTGCGCGCCTCCACGTCCATGTCGACCGGCGAGGGCTCGGTGCGGCTCCCGTAGATCGAGGAGGTCGAGGCGTAGACGACGGTGTCACAGCCCTCCTTTCGAGCGCGTTCGACCGTGTTGACGAACCCCTCGACGTTAACGCGGCAGCCGCGCTGAGGGTCGCTCTCGTGCATGTTCCGCGAGGAGAGCGCGGCGAGGTGGAAGACGGCGTCGACGTCGACCGGGAACTCGCCGTCGACGACGGAGGCCTCGACGAACTCGACGTCGTCGTCGAGGTTCTCGGGCGTGCCGAGATAGGTGTCGTCGACCGCGATCACGTCGTTGTCGGCGGCGAGGCAGTTCGCGAGGTTCGAGCCGATGAATCCCGCGCCGCCCGTGACGAGGACTCGTTTGTCCTTCATGAACGAGTGTCCTCAGAGCCGACGGTTCAGCGCTTCGGTTTCGCGAGGATGACCGAGGCGGCGGGCGGGCGGACTCGCGGCTCCGCACGCGGCGAAAGCGACTTGCTCGCGGCGCCGGAAGTGGGATCAGAGATGTCGACCCGCGAGGCGGAACTGGTGATCGAGACGTGGCGCCTCCGCGAGCGAGACCTCCCGCGGGTCCCGCCGGCGGGGTGGGGAACCGTCGACCGCCTCCGCGCGGCGGTCTGCCTCGCGGTCGAGTGCGCTGTCGACGGCGTCGATCGGATCGAACCGTTCGAGGGCCCCGCGAGCGAGCGCGAGCGGTTCGCGGCGACGGTGACGACGGACGCGGTCGACGACGCCCTCGTCAGCGTCCGCCCCGCGCCCGCGGAAGGCGAGACCGACGACGAGACCGAGGCGCGCGGCGACGGGGAGTCGTTCGAGGAGACGACGGAGCAGTTCGACCTCGACGAGGCGCTCGACCGGCTGTAGGCGGGCCTCGTGGGGCCAGCGCACCGGCGCCACCGGCTCGTAGTGGCCCACGATCGATACCGACCGGTCGGGGGCGGCGCACTCGACTGGTCCGTCTCCGAACCTGTGCCGATCGACGCCTCGTTTCGCGCCGGTGGGCGCTCGACGGGAGGACGAGGCGCGGAGGCCCCTGGGGGCGGTGACGGGCGTGGTTTCAGCGGTCCGGGTTGAGCGAGGAGGGCCGAAAAGCGAGGCGGGCCGAAAAGCGAGGCGGGCCGAAAAGCGAGGCGGGTCCGGGCGGAAACGCGGCGTCAGCGGGGACGGTCCGGGGCGCTTACGCTCGGATCGTGATGTCGCCGTCGTTGGTCCGCGCCGTCAGCGCGCCGTCGCCGCCGTTGACGGACGCTCGCAGTCGGGTCTCGGTGCGCTCGCGGACGCGGAACCCGGGGCCGCCTCCCGAGAGTGCGAAGTCACCGTCGTACGTGCGAGCGGTGAGCGCCGCCTCGAGGTCGTCACCGAGCCGGAGCAGCAGGTCGCCGTCCGACGATTCGACCGTCGCGTCCGCCGCGACCGCGGGGACGTCGGCGACGACGTCGCCGTCGCGGGTCCGGAGCGTCTCGACGCGCTCGGGGTCACGGACGCGGACCGCGCCGTCCGTGGTCGTCGCCGTGACGGCCCCGGCGGCACCGTCGACGCGGACGTCGCCGTCACGGGACTCGAGGCGCACGGCGCCCCGGGCGTCCGTCACCGACACGTCGCCGTCGACCGCGACCAGCGCCGCACCGTCGGGAACGGACGCCGCGTGGACGTCGCCGTCGGCGGACCGGAGCCTATCGACGTCGACGTCCGGCGGCGCGGTGACCTCGACGTCGACGCCCCCGCCGCCGAGCCCGACGATGCGCGGTTCGTCGGTGGTCACCTCAAGTCGGTCACCGGTCACCCGGGCTGTCACCTCGAACTCGTCGAGCGAGACGCCGCCGACGGCGCGCTTGCGGGCGACGACCTCGATGTCGTCGCGGGGCTCGGCGCTGAACGAGACGTCGCCGGCGACGTCGGTCACGGCCAGCGTCGAGACCGCCGCGGGGTCGACGGTCCGTCGCTCCGTCTCCGTCCGTCGATCGACATCGACGACGCCGGCGCAGCCGGCCAGGGCGGTTCCGAGGCCGACGCCGACGGCGCCGAGCAGGCCCCGGCGCGTGGCCGACGCGCCGTCGGGCGACCCGTCAGGCATCGGCGTCCTCCGCGGTCCGCGCTGCGCCGCCGAGCAGCGCGTCGGTGAGGAACCCGCCGAACCTGGCGACCCCGTTGAGCACGTGGAGCGACACCAGCGCGAGGAGGACGCCGAGGCCGGCGCCCGCGGCCGCCTCGCGCAGCGTGTCGACCACGTAGGGGCCGAGCGTGTACGTCACCCCGGGGGCGTCGTAGAAGACGGGCATGCTGATCAGCGTGGCCGAGAGCGCGACCGCGGTGACGAGCGCGGTGAACGCCACGACGCCGTAGACGAACTTGAGGCCGACGAGCACGAGGCCGGTCCAGGTTGTCGGGGCCGTGAGGATCCGCTTCGTCGTCCCGAGCGCCTCCTCGACCGACCCGAACTCGAGGTCGACGTCGGCGGGCGCGGCCGCGACGTCGACGTCGAGGAGCCACTCCGCGAGCCGGCGCTCGAACGAGCCGATCCCGAGCGTCACGAGCAGCGTCAGGAGGACGACCGGAACGCCCGCGAACGTGACGAGCAGGCCGATGCCGGTCGAGAGGCCGGTGGTGACGACCGTGAAGTAGGCGATCCCGAGCGGGAACGCCAACAGGAGGTACGCGAGGTTGCGATACGTCTGTCCGTCGAAGGGCACACCGACGAAGCGCGCGAGCGCCTCGCCTGGCGAGCGCGGAGACCAACTGTGGTCGCTCATGGTGCGCTTACGGCTTGCCGCCCCGTCGACATATAAAGAATCGAGCGCTGCTGATCCGGCAACGCCACCCAAAGTATAAGTATAAGTTTCGTGCCGACCGTCCCGGACGCCGGTCCCGGACTCAGTCCGTTCCGATCGACGGCGCGCCCTGCCCCAGGGTGAGCTCGGCCCACCGGGCACAGAGCCAACCGGCGGCGTAGAGCACGTTGAGCCCGACGAGGAGCGCCAGGACGCCCAGGAGTGACATCGCCAGCGCGCCCGGCAGCGTCGAGACTTCCCACGACGTGAGCCGCACGATGAACGAGACGCCGACCTCGAACTGCTCCCACGGGACGACGAGCGACAGCTCCCGCCGGATCGGCTCCGGGAGAATGAGCCCGACCGACGCGCCCGGGGCGTCGTAGTACAGCGGCGTCGCCAGCAGCGACCCGCCGACGCTGAGGAGGACCGTGAGGAGCGTGAAGCCGGCGACGCCGACGACCAGCTTCGAGAGGACGAACGCGACGGCGCCCCACACCGCCAGGTCGGTCACGACCGCCACGGCGCCGTCGGTCACGCCCGACGCCTCGCGGACCTTCCACGACGGCGGGGTGATGTCGGCGCCGAGGAGGGCCTCCGCGAGCGCACGCTCGCCGATCGACACCACCACCACGCCGGCGAGCGTCGCGGCGAGTATCGGCACGCCGACCACGAGGACGGAGAGGCCGAGCCCGAGCGAGATCCCGACCACCGTGCCGACGAAGTAGGCGATACCGAGCGGGAACGCGAGGGCCAGGTACGCGGCGGCGGCGTAGGTTCGCGGCCGGAACGGCGTCAACAGCACCGCGCGAACGACGCCGCTGTCTGCGGAGGGAACCGAGATCGCGTCTGAGAGGGCCATCTGCCGTCTGGACCGTCTGCCAACGGTCGTATTAAATCTCGGTCCTGTCACCGTCCCGAGCTGTTCGTCGGCGGAGCGCGAACGGGAGATCGGTTCGGAGCGGGCGCGACGCCGCCGCCGGGGAAATTAAGTTTCCCGCCGGCGACGTTCAGCCGGATGGCCTCGGAGGCGTCCGTCGACCAACGGGAGGTGTACTCGCTGCTCGACGACGAGTACGCCAGGCAGATCCTCATCGAGACCTACGAGGAGACGCGCTCGGCGCGCGCGCTCAGCGAGGCCTGCGACGCCTCCGAGGCGACCGTCTACCGCCGGCTGGAACGCCTCCGCGAACAGGACCTCGTCGAGACGGTACAGGAGGTCGACCCGGACCGCGGTCCTCAGCAGGTGTACGCCGCACGGCTCAACCGCGTGTCGGTGGACCTGACCGCGAGCGGGTTCGAAGTGAGCGTGGACTACGTCGACGAGACGGCCGCGGACCGACTGACGCAGCTCTACGAGGAGCTCTCGGGATGATCGAAACGCGCGCAGCGGCGACGGCGCTCGCGGCGGTCGGCCAGCAGAGCGCCCCACTCGTCGGGCGAGCGAGCGATCCGGCGCAGGTCGACGTGGTCGGCGGCGGCGCGGGGCTCGCCGCGATCACGATCGCCGCGTTCTTCCTCTCGGTGCTGCTCGCGGTGTTCGTCACCTACCGCTTCGCCCGCGGCTACCTCCGCACGCGGCGGCGGCCGCTGCTGTTCCTCACGCTCGGGCTCCTGCTCTTAGCCCCGCTGCCGATGTTCCTTCGGCTGGCCTTCGGCAACATCGCGTGGGTGACCGCCACCGAGCGCACGGTGGTCGTGACCGCGAGCAAGCTCTGCGGCCTGCTCCTCGTCCTCGGGGTGGTCCACCGGTGACGCTCTCCGTCGTCGCGACCGCCGGCGGGGTCGCGACCGCCTGCCTCGGCACGTACGTCGCGTACCTGGCGTACGACGGCGGCCGTCGGAACGGGAGCCGGACGATGCTGCTCTTGGCCGTCGGCGTCGCGTGTATCGCGGTCCTCCCGTACGTGATCGCGTACGGCGTGACGCCGCTCCTCGGGCTCTCCGACGCCGCGACGGTGTTCGGGGTCACGGTGGCGCATTTGGTCGGCCTCGTGGCGCTCGCGGGGTCGGTGACCGACTGACGGCGACCGCTCCCCACCTGTGTCGATCCGCGCCCCGCGGCGGAGGGTCCGGGCGCTCCGACTCGCCATCCCGAACCGTCTTTGCGGAGCCCGGTGATGACCGTGGTATGTTCGGAACCAGCGGCGTTCGCGGGCCGGTCGGCGAGGCGGTGACTGCGGACCTCGCGCTCGACGTGGGGCGCGCGCTCGCGACGGACGGCGCGGCGACGGTCGTGGTCGGGCGCGACGCCCGCGACAGCGGGCGGATGCTCACGCGAGCGCTCGTCGCAGGCCTCACCGAGTGCGGGGCCGACGTGATCGACGTCGGTGTGGAGGCGACGCCGACGGTCGCCCGCGCCGTCGCCCGCGAGGGTGCCGACGCCGGCGCCGTCGTCACGGCCTCGCACAACCCGGCGCCAGACAACGGGATCAAGCTCTGGACGGCCTCAGGGCGCGCCTTCGGCGAAGAGCGCAACGACCGGATCGCCGAGATCGTCGAGGCGGAGGCGTTCGAGTTCGCGGGGCACGACGCGATCGGCGCCGTCGAAGAGCGGGAGGTCGCGGTCGGCGGCGACGCCCGACGCCGGCACGAGCGCGCGCTCCGCGAGACCGTCTCGCTGCCCGACGACCTCTCGGTCGTCGTCGACCTCGGAAACGGCGTCGGGCGCGTCACGGCCGACGCACTCCACGCGGCCGGCTGCGACGTGGAGACGCTCAACGGACAGCGCGACGGTCGGTTCCCGGGCCGGCCGAGCGAGCCGACCGCGGCGAACTGCGAGACCGCCTGCGAGGTCGTCGCCGCGACCGACGCCGACCTCGGGATCGTCCACGACGGCGACGCGGACCGCATGATGGCGATCGACGAGCGCGGGCGGTTCGTCGCGGGCGACGCGCTGCTCGCGCTGTTCGCGCGCCGCGAGGCGGATCAGGGCGACCGCGTGGCGGTCCCGGTCGACACGAGCCTGCTCGTCGCCGACGCGCTCGCCGAGGTCGGCGCCGAGGTCACCTACACGCCTGTCGGCGACGCGTACGTCGCCGCGGAGGCGTCGAAGCCGGGGGTCGCGTTCGGCGGCGAGCCCAGCGGCGCGTGGATCTGGCCGGACCGGACGCCCTGCCCGGACGGCTCGCTCGCGGCGTGTATCCTGACCGCCCTCGTCGGCGCCGAGGGCTCGCTCGCCGCGCTCGTCGACGACCTCCCCGAGTACCCGATCCGCCGGGACTCGGTGCGGACGGACGCGAAGTCGGCGATCGTCGAGCGCGTCGCCGAGGCCGCGGCCGCCGAGTACGAGGACGTGTCGTCGCTCGACGGCGTCCGCGTGGAGACGGACGCCGGCTGGTTCCTCGTCCGCGCGAGCGGCACCGAGCCGCTGGTCCGGATCACGGCCGAGGCGCGCGATGAGGCCGACGCGGACGCGCTGTTCAAGACGGCGCGAGACCTCATCGAGCGGGCCGCAAAGGGCGCGTCTTACCCTCGCTCCGACTCATCGTAGCGTTGCTCGACGCGCTCCGCGACCCAGTCGAGAACCGAGAATAGGACGTTGAGGTGGTGGTCGCCGAGCGGTGACGGCTCCGCGCCGCCCGCGTCCGGCGCCGGGTGGAAGTGGTTCCTCGGCGCGTCGGCCTTCGGATGGCGGTCCCAGCGGCACTGGAACCGAGACGAGCCCCGTTCTTCGACGTAATGAAAGTAGTAGTCGCCCGTCACAATCCAGTGGACGTCGATCCGGGCGGCGTCGACGGCGGACGGATACGCGGTCGCGTCCAGCGTGAGCACCAGCGACCGGGGAGCGATCCGGTCCGGCTCGAACTGCCAGGACTCGACCAGCGGGGCTGTCGCCGCCCGGCGCCCGATCGTTTCCATCGTCGTCCGGTCGAGCCGACCGCTGTCTGCCGCGGTCTCGGCGTCGTCATTGTCCGACATGTAGCTGGGGAGGCCTCAGGCCGACCCGCGGAGGTCGGTCCCGTCGCGGCCGCGCGTCTCGGCCCGCGAGACGGCCCGCTGAAGGAGTTCTATGTCGTGCCGCACCGTTCGCCACCGCGACAGCGACTCCAGCCGGTCGTGGACCGCCGCGTGGTCGCCGCCTTTGACTGACGCGACTGAGGCGGCGTCCGGGTTCGGAACGCCGAACGACTCCTGGAGGTCGGCGTCCTCGGCGAGGAGGTCGTCCAAGCGCTCGCGGAGCGTTGCGGCGGTGTGGTCGTCGGCCAGCGTCTCGACGCGTTTCCACTCGAAGTACGACTCGTTGCGGCGGTACTCGGCGGGACGACTCCCGCGCCGGTCGACGATGCCCATCTCGACCAACTGAGTGAGCGCGTTTCGCGCGCCGTCGGGCGAACAGGCCGCGCGCTCGGCGATCTCGCTCGCCGACGCGTGTTCGGTCACCCCGGTCATCACGTCGTACACCCGCTGAAACGTGGTTCGGTCGCGTTCCCACTGACGTCGGGCCTCGCCGCTCTCGTCCGACGACGAGTCGCCGGTGGTGTCGTCCGACATACCGTTCAGTCGTGGTCTACAAGACATATATCTTTGGTAGCAGAAATATAGCATCTGACCGCCCTTCCGAGATCGATCTCGACGGCCACATCGACCGAGCCGACCGCAGCCGATAAGCACCGCCCCGCCGTCGGGCCGTCCATGTACGGAGTCGTGCTCGCGGCCGGCCGCGGGACCCGGATGCGACCGCTGACGGACCGTCGCCCGAAACCGCTCCTCCCGGTCGGGGACCGCTCGCTGCTGGAACGGGTGTTCGACACGGCCCGCGACACCGTCGACGAGTTCGTCGTCGTGACGGGCTACCGCGGCAAGGCGATCCGAGAGGCGATCGGCGAGTCGTACCGTGACCGCCCGGTCCACTTCGTCGAGCAGGCGGAGGCGCTGGGCACCGCTCACGCCGTGGCGAAGGCCGCGCCCGTCGTCGACGACGACTTCCTCGTGCTCAACGGCGACGTGGTCGTCGACGCCTCGCTGCCGCGGGCGCTCGCCGAGGCGGGCGCGCCGGCGGTCGCGGCCACCGAGGTCGACGACCCGCGGGCGTACGGCGTGCTCTCGACGGACGCGGACGGCGCGCTGGCGGACATCGTCGAGAAGCCGGCGGACCCGCCGACGAACCTCGCGAACGTCGGCTGCTACGCGTTCGAACCAGAGGTGTTCGAGTACATCAACCGCACGCCCGAGAGCGAGCGCGGCGAGTACGAGATCACGACGACGATCGACATGCTGCTCGGCGACGGCCGCCGGATCGACGTGGCGCGCTACGACGGCACGTGGCTCGACGTGGGGCGTCCGTGGGAGCTGCTGGAAGCGAACGAGCTGGCGCTGGCGGCGCTCGACGACGAACGCGCGATCGCCGGCGCCGTCGAGGAGGACGCCCAGCTTCACGGACCGGTGGTCGTCGAGGCGGGGGCGCGGGTCCGATCCGGGGCGTACGTCGAGGGGCCGGCGCTGATCCGCGAGGGCGCCGACGTGGGACCGAACGCCTACGTCCGCGGGGCGACCGTCGTGGGGCCCGGAGTCCACGTCGGCCACGCGGTCGAGGTGAAGAACTCGGTGCTGATGGCCGACGCCTCGGTCGGCCACCTCTCGTACGTCGGCGACTCCGTCCTCGGTCGCGGCGTCAACTTCGGCGCGGGGACGAACGTCGCGAACCTCCGCCACGACGGCGAGAACGTCCGGCAGACGGTGAAGGGCGACCGCGTCGACACCGGGCGTCGCAAGCTGGGCGCGATCGTCGGTGACGGCGCGAAGACCGGGATCAACACCGCGTTGAACGCGGGCGTCGTGCTGGGTGCCGGCGAGACGACGGGGCCCGGCGAGGCGCTGACACGCGACCGACTCTCGGAGTAACGCTGGCCCGACGCGGGAGCGGGATCACTCCCCCTGCGCGTACCGATCGAAGACCTCGGCCACCGCGTCGGCCGACTCCTTGAGCCGCTCGGTGTACGCCGGGCGGTCCCAGGTCGGCGGGACGAATTCGAGGGAGCGCAGGGCGTCGTCATCGGTGCCCGGAACCGCGTGCGTGAGATTCGTCGGGGCGTCGAGCGGCCGCGCCGTCCCGTCGGCGGCCGCGGGGATGTACGAGGCCGCGGCGACGTCGATCGACTCGATCGGCTCGTAAGTGTCGAGGCCGTCGATCCAGAGGTCCCCGAGGCGTCGCCGTCGGCTCGGGTCGGCGACGTTGAGCAGCCCCCAGGGGAGGCGAAGCTCGATCGCGTCGCTCGACGGAGCGACGTGGACGTCCGCGAGCGAGTCGTACGCGGGCGACTCGGGGTTGCCGTTCCCGTATCGCAGCCGCCCGGTCTCGACGGACTCGAACGGGACGCGCTCGCCCGTCACCGGGACGGTGTAGCCGCGGTTGATCACCAGCCGGAGCGGCGTGTAGTCGCCGGGATCGGGATTCCGGTATCGGTCGAGGTCGAGGCCCGCCTCGGCGCCGTACTCGTACGCGAAGGCGTCGTAGCGGGGGTGGACCGTCACCCGCGAGGCGTCGGGGCCGCCGAGGCGGACGACGAAGTCGGCGGGCGCCGTCGCGGCCGCGCCGTACGGCAGCGGGCGCGCCCCGGAGCCGGTGGTCCCGATCGCCAGGAGGTAGTTGGTCGCGTCCCAGTCCGGCTCGCCGTCGAGCCCTGCGAATTCGAGTCGCACGTTGAGGTACGCCGCGTCGCTCGCGACGCGGACCGCCGTCAGCTCGCGCGCCGCGTCGGCGCCGTCGCCGAGTCGCGTCGGCGGGTCCGCCGGCGTCGCCGCCGTCGCGTCCGTCCACGCCTCGGGGGCGCCGTTGAGCGGGACGGCGTCCGCGGGGTCGAACGCGAGCAGCCCGAACCCCTGTTCCGGCGTCTGGACGTTCGACCAGAACGGCCGGCGGTTCGGGTCCGAGAAGGGGGCGAGGTTCCACGTCCGCTTGAACCACTCGTCGTGCCAGCTGAACGCGATCCCGCCCGCGGTCCCGGCCTCGCGGACGTCCGCGTACATCGCGGCGAGGATCTCGCCCTGCTCGGTCTCGGTGAGGCGTCCCTGATCGCGGCCGTGGACGTCCCGCTGGGCGATCCCGCGGGAGGCGGGGACGCCGAACTCCGCGACGAGCAGCGGGTGGTCGGTGGCGCCGACGAGGCCGTTCAGGTACCCCGCGTAGCTGTTCGGCTCGCCGCGGTGGTCGACGTAATTGACGTACTCCGGCGTCTCGTTCAACAGCGGCGGGTAGTACGGGTAGACGTGGTATGCGGCGAACGTTCCGGCGTCGTAGGCGCCGGTCGCGGTGACGGCGTCGGGGTCGACGGAGGCGGCGTCCTCGTTCTGGAACGGCTCGTAAGGATGCTCCAGCGGGTCGGTCGTCACCCAGTTCGTGAACGCCGCGGGCCGTCGGGCGTCGTACTCGCTCGCCTCGTAGGCGACCGCGGCGTCGAGGCGGGCCGCGAGCCACGCCTCGAACGGGGACCCGTCGGGCGCGGCGAGGTACTCCCCGTCGTAGCCGGTCGCCTCGTTCACGCGGTCCGTTTCGCGGACGACCGCGGGTGGCCACTCGATGCCGGCGACGTAGCCGAGGACGGCGTCGCTCACGTCGGCGTCGTACGTCCCGCTCGCGTACCCCGGCTCCGGCGCGATTGTCGTCGCGCCGTGGACGGCGTCGACGACTTGCCGCATCGAGCGGTCGAACGGCGCCGACAGCGTCGTCGCGTCGCCGGCCTCGCGGAGCGTCTCCTCGCCGATCCAGTTGCCGTGGAGGAGGTAGATGGGGTCGACGTGCGACCGGTTGTACGCCGCGAGCGCCCGATAGAACGCCGGCGGGTGGACGGTGTACACGCGGACGACGTTGACGTTCAACTCGCCCATCAGCCCCAGCCAGCGGTCGTACTCCGCGCGGGTGATCGCCGCCTCGCCGGGGAACCGTCCGGGCTTCGCCATCCCGAGGTTCACGCCGCGGACCGACAGGGGCTCGAACCCGCCGCCGTCGACCGCGACCGCGAAGCCGTCGTCGCCGACGCGGAACCGCCGCTCGGCGGCGTCAGACGCGCCGTCTCCGGACCTGCCGCCGCGGAAGCCGCACCCGGCAGTCCCGACCGCGCCGGCGACCCCGACGCGGCTGAGGAATCGGCGTCTGCGCACACGAACTGGTACAGGCGGACGGTCATAAGGCTGCCTCTCGGAGGGATCGGTCGCTGGCGACTGCCCGACCGGGGCGCCCTCGGGGACCCTGTCGAGGGGGCTCGCTCGGCGCGGTCGGCGGCGCGGCCGTCGGGGACGGAATCGGGCCTTTATCAGACGCCGGCGAGTACCCCGGACAACGGCGATCGAATCCACCATGTCACCCGACACGGTCCGTTCGGACCCCTTCAAGAGCCTGTTACAGCTGACCGCGAGCGACCTCGACACCGACGAGCGGCTCCGAAAGGCGATCGAGGTCGGTCGGGAGTACCTCGGCGTCGACAACGGCGTGCTCTCGTACACCGGCGAGGGACGGTACGAGGTGGTCGAGACGAACATCCAGAGCGGTCCCTACGCGCAGGCGGGCGTCGTCGACCTCGAGGGCACGTGGTGTCGCCACGTGGTCGAGAGCGGCGAGCCGCTCGGCTTCGCGGACGCGACCGACAGCGAGTACCGCGACGACCGCGCGCTGGAGATCACCGGGCTCCACTGCTACGTCGGCGCCGCGGTGACGATCGACGGCGAGACGTACGGGACGCTGTGTTTCTCCGACGCGGAGCCGCGCGAGGACCCGATCACGGACGCGGAGCGCGATTTCGTCGCGGTGCTCGCGGAGTGGGTGGGCAGCGAGCTCGAACGGCAGAAACACTACGCCGAGCTGCGCGAGCAGAACGATCGGCTCGACGAGTTCGCCGGCATCGTCGCCCACGACCTCCGGAACCCGCTGTCGGGAGCGATCGGGTTCACCGAGTTCGCGCAGGACCACGTCAGCGGGCAGGCGGCCGAGTTCCTCGACCGCGTCCGGGGCGCGCTCGACCGCATGGAGTCGATGATCGCCGAGTGTCTGATGCTGGCGAAGGAGGGGACGGACGTCGGGGAGCGGACGCGGGTCGACCTCGAACGGGTCGTCCGCGACGCGTGGGACACGGTGCGGACGCGGAACGCGACGCTGTCGGTCGAGGTCGCGCCCGACGCCGCGATCCTCGCCGACGAGATGCGTCTCCGGCGGCTCTTCGAGAATCTGTTCCGGAACTGCGTCGAACACGGCGGGCCTGACGTCGCGGTGACGGTCGCCGGGGACGACGAGGGCTTCGCGGTCGCGGACGACGGGCCGGGACTCCCGGATGACGTGGAACGCGCGCTCACCGCGGCCGACACGGAGAACATCAAGTCGTTCGGGCTCGGGCTGTTAGTCGTCCAGCGCGTGGTCACGGGGCACGGCTGGGACCTCGCCGTCGACAGCGGCCCGGACGGGACGCGGTTCGCGGTGCGCGACGTCAACGCCGCGGAGCCGGTCCACGAGGCGCTCGCCGCTGATTAGTCGGAAGCGTCAGTCGCGTCGACCACCCAAACGAACCCCTCGCCGCCGGCGCCGACCGCGGCGTCGCGGGTCCAGACGAAGCCGCCGTCGCCGGCGCCGAGCGTCGGGTCGGTCACCCAGACGAACCCGCCGTCGCCGATTCCCTCCGAGAAGTCGGTCGTCGCCGCGACTCGCATGCCACCGTCGTCGACCGTGAGGACAAAGCCGCCGTCGCCGGCGCCGAGCGTCGGGTCGGTCACCCAGACGAACCCCCCGTCGCCGACGCCCTCCGAGAAGTCGGTCGTCCAGACGAACCCGCCGTCGCCGACGCCGACGGCGAGGTCCGTGACGGACGCGAAGGCGCCGGGGCGGTCGTCGCTAGCGATCCGGTCGAGCCACCGGAGCCCGTCGGTCCCGGGCTCGTCGGCGAGCCGGTCCACCCAGACGAAGCCGCCGTCGTCCGCGTCCTCGCGGTCGTTCGTGGCCACGGTGGCTTCGGCCGCCGCGGCTTCGGTCCCCGCGTCGCCGAACCCGCGCCGCTCCATGACGCCCCAGGACTGCTCGCCGCGGAGGAACTCGATCAGCCCGTGCCAGGCGACGACCGTCTTCCACTGACGGTAGCCGAAGTTCTCCACCACGCCGTACCACAGCAGCCGGGCGGCGTCCCGCGGGGACTCGTAGCGGTTGTAGCTCCACACCTCGCTGAACACGCCGAACCACGAGAGGAAGACGCCGGCGCCGACGGTGAGCAGCAGGAACGTGAGGAAGAACTCGACGTTGAGGATGCCGAGGTACCACCCGAGCGGGAGCAGCACGTAGCCGAACCCCTCGATGAGCGGCCCGAGCGCCTCGGCGGCTGTGAAGAAGGGGAGCACGACCGTCCCGACGCGGCCGTAGCGCCGGCGGAAGAAGAGGCCGCGGCTGGCGACCACCGTCTCCAGCATGCCGCGGTACCAGCGGCGGCGCTGCCGGCCGAGCGTCCGGAGCGACTCCGGCACCTCCGTCCAGGCGACGGGCTCGGGGACGAACTCGATCCGGTAGTCGACGTCGTTGTCCGAGAGGTGTTCGTGGAGCCTGACGACCACGTCGAAGTCCTCGGTGATCGTGTCGTGGCGGTAGCCGCCGATCTCGCGGACGCGGTCGGTCCGGAACACGCCGAACGCGCCGGAGATGAGGATCAGCCCCTTGAGCCGGGCGAGCCCGAGCCGCCCGGAGTAGAAGGCCCGCAGGTACTCCATCACCTGAACGCCGGCGAGGCCGGTCTTCGGGAGGTTCGTCTCCTTCACCTGGCCGTCCTGAATCACGCACTCGTTGGCCACGCGGATGGTCCCGCCGCTGGCGACGGTCCGGGTCGGCTCCTCGAGGAACGGCGCGACGACGTCGAGCAGCGCGTCGCGGTCGATCACGGTGTCGGCGTCGACCGCGCAGAACAGCTCCTGGTCGGTGAGCCAGACGCCGGCGTTGAGCGCGTCGCTTTTGCCCCCGTTCTCCTTGTCGACGACCAGCAGGTTCTCGTGGGTCGCCGAACGGTACACCTGGCGGATCGGCTCGGAGGGCACGTCGTACGGGACCTCGGCGTCGACGGGGCGCAGCCCGAACGCGTCTTCGAGCCGTTCGAGGGTGGCGTCCGACGAGCCGTCGTTGACGACGACGATCTCCTGGTCGGGGTAGTTGAGCGCGAGCATCGAGCGCACGCTCTCGACGATGTTGGCCGCCTCGTTGTACGCCGGCACGATCATCGCGACGCCCGGGTAGAACGGGCTGTCGAACGCGCGGAACGAAGGGTCCCACGCCGACTCGCGGACGTTGTCGCGGAGCTGGAACAGCGCGAGCACGTGGATCAGCAGGTAGCCCGCGTTGATCAGCAGGTAGTACGTGACGATGAACACGCCCGAGCCGACGATGAGCGACGTTCCGACGCTTTCGAGCGTCGTCATCCGCGCACCTCGTCGTGTAGCCGCTCTCGGCCCCGCGAGATGTCGCGTGCCAGCCGGTCGAAGCGGGCGTGTTCGGCGGCCCAATCCCACGCGACGCCGAACGGCTTCTCGCTCGCGGGGGGCGCGGCGTCCGCCCCGCGCTGGGCGACCAGCGTCTCGGCCGCGGCGACCTGCGCGCGCGGGTCCGGGTCTATCGTCCCGGCCGCCTCGATTGCGTCGAGCGCCGCCGTGTCGCCCCACACGCCGAGCGCGCGGTAGGCGTCGGCGCGGACCGTCGGCGCCGGCTCCTCGGGGATCGCTCCGAGGTCGACCGCGTCCCGGAGCCGTCGGTTCCAGCCGTACGCGCTGAGCGCTCGCCACGCGGCGGCCCGCACGCTTGAGTCCGGACTCGACAGCGCCGCGACGACCCACGAGAGGTCGGCGCCGCCGACCACGGTGGTGAGGTGGCGGACGACGAGCAGCGCCTGCCGCTGGAGCGCCGGCGGCCACGTCTCGAAGTCGGCGGCCGCCCGGTCGAAGAACGGACCGGGGTCGCTCTCGGCGACGCGGTACAGCGTGTCGACGCCGAACACCGAGAACGCCTCGGGGTCGTCTCGGAGCAGCAGGTCGACGCCGGTCGTCGCTCGGTCGTCCGTCCCGGCGGCGTACAGCACCCGGGCGGCCGCGGCGCGCTCGCGCGGCGTCGCGGTACAGTGCGCCCTGAGCAGGTCGCGGTCGGGGGCGTCGCGGAGCAGCGCGAGCCAGACGAGGGCGTGGGTCCGCTCCCAGTACCCCCCGTCGACGATCTCGCGACGGGCCCGGTCGGGGATGCCGAGCGCCCGCCCGAGCCCGGCCAGCGTCGCGGCGTCGCGGCCGGCGAGCTCGCGGAGGTACACGTCGAGGACCGACTCCAGCTCGTCGCGTTCGGCCGCCGACAGGCTCGCGACCCACGCGTCCCACGCCGGCTCGTCGCGCCCGTAGAGCCGATCGAGTAGCTCGGAGCGCAGCGCGGCGCGGAGCGGCTCTCGCCGCCGGCGCCTGCGGGCCGCGAGCACCGAGTAGGCGAGGGTGATGAGCGCCGCCGCGACCAGCAGCGAGCCGAGGAAGACGACGGCGATCGCGAGGGGCCGCGACTGAGGGCCGGTGACGGACGCCGCCGTCGGGGACGCGAGCGGCACGCTCACCCCTCGACCAGTCGGTCGATGCGGACCAGCAGCTCGTTCGGACTGAACGGCTTCGTGAGGTACTCGTCGGCGCCCGCGTCGAACCCCTCCAACACGTCCGCCTCCTGGCCGCGCGAGGTGAGCATCACGACGGGCACGTCGGGGTCGACGGCGAGCTCGTCGCGCCGGATCGCCCGTAACACCTGCGTGCCCTTCATCCGCGGCATCATCACGTCGAGGAGCACGACGTCTGGGACCGTGCCGCTCTCGTTCAGCGCCTGGCGACACTCCTCGCCGTCGTGACACACTGTGAGGTCGTAGCCCGCGCTCGACAGTTTGTACTGGAGGATCGACCGGATCGTTTCGTCGTCGTCCGCGATGACGGCCGATTTCGCCACAGAAAATGTAGACCCGGTGCGCTACTTTACTCTTCTCCAAGGTGCCGGTCTCGCGCGAGCGATTTAACACCCGGGCGGGCGACGGTGACGGTATGGCAACCGACTCGGTAACCGCGGTGATCCTCGCCGCGGGCGAGGGGCGGCGGCTAGCGCCGCTGACGAACCGGCGGCCGAAGCCGATGGTCCCCGTGGCGAACAGGCCGCTACTCGAACACGTCGTCGAGGCGGTGACGGCGACCGATATCGAGCGGATCGTCCTCGTCGTCGGCTACGAGCAGGAGCGCATCCGGAACCACTTCGGCGACGGCGACGACTGGGACGTCACGATCGAGTACGTCGAGCAGGCGACGCAGCTGGGCACCGGCCACGCCGTCCTCCAGGCCGAGCCGGTCGTCGACGGCCCGTTCGTCGTGCTCAACGGCGACCGGATCGTCGACTCGTCGATCGTCTCGGCGATGCGCGACCGGGCGCTCGACGGCGCCCCTCCGGCGATGGCGGTCACGTCCGCGGCGAGCCCCCGCGAGTACGGCGTCGTCACGCTCGACGGCGACTGCGTGACGGCCATCGACGAGAAGCCGGAGGGGCCGGTCGAGACCAACCAGATCAACGCCGGCGTCTACGCCTTCTCGCCGGCGGTGTTCGACGCGATCCGCGAGACGCACGCCACCGGTGAGTTGGCGATCACGGCGACGCTCAACGACCTCGCCGACCGCGAGACGCTGTCGGCGGTGCGGTACGACGGACGCTGGCTCGACGTGTCGAACCTCTGGGACCTGCTGACCGTCAACGCGGGGCTGGTCGACGAGACCGGGGCGCCCGATGCCGCGGGCGCGAGCCGCGGCGAGTCGGTGGCCATCGCCGACGACGTGGCGCTCGCGGGCAACGTGCGCGTTGGGCCGAACGTCACGGTCGGCGGGAGCACCGCGATCGGCAGTAACGCGACCATCGAGGCGGGCGCTATCGTCGAGAACGCCGTGATTTTCCCTGACGCCGTGATCGGTGCCGGCACGGTTGTCCGGGACGCGATCGTCGCCGGCAACGCGCGGGTCGGCCCCAACGCGACGATCGCGGGCGGGCCGGCGACGGTCGTCGTCGGCGACGCGGTCCACCACGCCGTCGAACTCGCCGGCGTCGTCGGGGACAACACGTCGGTCGGCGCCGGCGCGACGCTCACCGACGGCGCGGTCGTCGGCGACGACGTGACGGCCGACGCGGGGGTCGTGATCGACGACCGCGTCGACTCGGGCGCGGTCGTGCGGAGGGGGTAACCATGTGCGGGATAACCGGCTACGTCGGCGACGGCATCGGGCTGGCCGACGGAGACAGCGACAGCGACGGCGCCGCGGGCGACGGCGGGGTCGCCGGCGTCGGCGACATCGTCCACGAGGGGCTCCGCAACTTGGAGTACCGCGGCTACGACTCGGCGGGCGTCGCGCTCGTCGGGGAGACGAGCGGGCTCACGGTCGCGAAGCGGTCCGGGGAGGTCGACAACCTCACCGTGCCCGACGTGCCCGACGCGGCGCTGGGCGTCGGCCACACGCGCTGGAGCACGCACGGCCCGCCGACGGACGCGAACGCCCACCCGCACACCGACTGCGTCGGCGACGTGGCGGTCGTCCACAACGGGATCGTCGAGAACCACGAGGCGCTCAAAGCGGAGCTGGCCGACCACGAGTTCACGAGCGACACCGACACCGAGGTCATCCCGCACCTGATCGAGGAAGAGCTCGCGGCCGAGCGCGGCACTGACGACCTCCTCGACGCGGTCCGGTCCGTCGAGGACCGTCTGGAGGGGAGCTACGCGATCTGCGCCGTCCGCGAGGGCGACGACCGGATCGTCGTGGCGCGGCGCGGGAGCCCGCTCGTTTTGGGCCGCGACGACGACGCGACGTTCGTCGCCAGCGACGTGACGGCCTTCCTCGAACACACCCGCGACGTGACCTACCTCGAAGACGGGGACGTGGCGGCGCTGTCAGCCGAGGGCGTCGAGATATACGCCGACGGCGATCTCGTCGACCGCGGCGTCGAGACGGTGACTTGGGAGGCCGACGCCGCCGAGAAGGGCGGCTACGAACACTACATGCGAAAGGAGATCCACGAGCAGCCCGAGGCGCTCCGGCAGACCATCGCGGGGCGCCTCGACGTGGACGCCGGCGGCGTCGACCTCGACGTCTCGTTCCCGCCCGGCTTTCTCGCCGACCTCGAAGAGATCCAGATCGTCGCTTGTGGCACCTCGAACTACGCGGGGCGGTACGCCGCGCAGCTGTTCGAGGAGCTCTCGGGAGTGCGCGCGACCGTCGAGATCGCCAGCGAGTACGAGTTCGGCGCCGGGCGCAGCCCGGACCGCACGCTCGTCGTCGCCGTGACGCAGAGCGGCGAGACGGCCGACACGCTGGGCGCGGTCCGGCGAGCGAACGCCGCGGGCGCGCGGACGTTCGCCGTGACGAACACGCTCGGGAGTACGGTGACGCGCGAGGTCGACGACACCGCGTTCATCCGCGCCGGTCCCGAGATCGGCGTCGCGGCGACGAAGACGTTCGCCTCGCAGGTGGCGACGCTCGCGATGCTCGCGGTGGCGATTGGCCGCGAGCGCGGCGCGCTGGGGGCCGCCGACGCGCGGCCCGTCTTGGAGGGGCTCCGCGACCTTCCGGGAGCCGTTCAGCAGGTGCTCGACAACGAGGACGCGGTGCGCGAGGCCGCGACCGAGTACGGCGACAGCGAGGCCTTCTTCTTCGTGGGGCGGCAGCTGGGCGTCCCCGTCGCCCTGGAGGGCGCGTTGAAGCTCAAGGAGATCTCCTACGACCACGCGGAGGGGTTCGCTGCGGGGGAGCTCAAACACGGCCCGCTCGCGTTGGTGACGCCGGAGACGCCCGTGCTGGCGGTTTTGACCGACGGGTCGCGTGCCGATGAGACGATGAACAACGTCACCGAGGCGCAAACGCGCGGCGCGCCCGCTATCGGCTGTGTGTCTGCGGGCAGTGAGTACGGCACGCTCGACGTGTCGCTGCCGGTGCCGGACGTGGGGATCGTCGAGCCGCTGGTCGCGAACGTCTACCTCCAGCTGTTCGCGTACCACGTGGCCAACGACAAGGGTCGGTCGATCGACAAGCCGCGGAACCTCGCCAAGAGCGTGACGGTGGAGTGACGCCGCGTGCCCGCGGCCGCCCCGTGGGCCGCCAGGAAATCGATTAACCAACAGTAGGGTGTGTCTACCGGGTTGGGTTGGTTAAGATTCCGTACAGTCATCACTGGCCGTGTGAGCGAGCGTCTCTGAACCCATCCGCGATTGTCAGCGAAGCCTCACCGCGCGAAAAGCCGCTGAGACGGATACCTGAGCGTTCAGTGTGGCGTTCAGACCGAGCTACACTGGTTTGTCCCGCCGCAGTGTTACTCTTGTCAACGGGTGAAACACCGATTGGAGAACAGCGATTGCGACCGAAATTTAATCATTGCCAGGTGAGCAATCGCTGTTACGGCCTACAGATCGCGTCGCAGTCTGAGGCTTTCCCGAAGTGGCGACACGGCTCGTCGCGAGCAACAGGGGGCACCATCCTCTCAGCTGACAAACATACCGAATTCGCATCGCGAAAACACCCCGGGAACACCGGGGGTGTTCCGGGCAATCTCTGAGATCGGTCGCCTGAGATGTCGGCCGCTGGCCGGCTGACAGCGCTTTGCCATGTGTTATGTGACACCGGGTTGGATCCCGGTGCTGGCCGGTGGTTTCGTGTGGGTTCCCCCTCTGGTGAGTGAGGGCAACGCTCGTTGTCGCCGGCGTGTCAACTCTATCAGTTTCGAGTGCGCGTGTTACACCCGTTATCACGGGGAGGATTGCGGCCGGGGGAAGGGGTGTAGATCGGCTGGTTTTCTCGGCGAGCGACGATTTCGCGGGAAAAGTTCAATTTCGGCAGGTGAATCGCCGAGGGTTGTTGGAAGTGACCTCGCTCCCTTGTCGTAGTCCCTCAACACGACCATCAGCCAGTAAGATTGAGTCAATGGAGTCAGAGCTGTGAGGCGTTACCAGGTCAGCCCTCCGTAGGTACTCCCCTCGCGGCGTTCGATAATTCCGCGCCCATCAACGACGATCGGGGTTGCTATCGCGTTGAACGCCGCATCCGTGGCGAACTCATCCCAGTTGGTGATGACAACCGCGCCGTCGGCGCCGTCAAGCGCCGCCATGACCGAGTCGGCGTAGGTCACGTCGTCAACATCGTTCAGGGCGTTGTCGGCCGCGATCGGGTCGTAGGCGGTAGTGGTCGCCTATCGCGGTCGATCGAGAAACCGGCAATCAACGGGCCAGCGATATCGGGCCTGAATCGCTCACACCGACCGGAATCGGCCCACTACTTCTACTCGTCGTCCGGATCCTCGTCGCGGCCCTCAGAGAGGCGCTCCCAGATCTCCGTACAGCCCGCGCCGTCGGGCACGTCGGCGAGGTGGGCGTCATCAGCAGCATCCGAGTTACTCATGTTCTGAGTAACTATATTAGCGCCCACATAATAACTGTTCCGGCACCACCAGTACGTACTTACGGAGTGACTCTTGAAGGAATACACATGGCTGATTCCGGCGGAGACCTCTTTTCGTTGCTTGATCTGACGGAGTACGAGGCGGATGCCTTGGAGGAACTACTGCTGTTGGGGCGAACCACGGCGCCGGATCTCGCCGAGGCGACCGGGATCCCGAAAGCGCGGATCTACGGCGTGCTCGACGCGCTCTCGGAGGCGGGCTACGTGAAGATGATTCCCGGCCGGCCGAAGCGGTACGAGCCCCATGAACCGGCGGCGATCGCAGAGCGGGCAGTCGAAAACCGCCGCCACGCCTACGAGCGATTTCGCGAGGACGTCGAAGCCGTCGAGGAGGCGTTCATCGACGAGTACGCGCCGATCCGTGACCGAGGCGTCGACGAGCTCAGCCCCACCGAGGACTTGTTTCACGTCGTGGACGTCGGGGAGCCGAGCGAGCGGGAGACGCGGCGGCTGTTCCGCGAGGCCGACGAAGGTGTGTACGTGCTCTCGAAGAGTTTCGGATATATTGATGCCGTGCGG
Source organism: Halorubrum sp. ASP1 (assembly GCF_005435135.1). NCBI lineage: Archaea > Methanobacteriati > Methanobacteriota > Halobacteria > Halobacteriales > Haloferacaceae > Halorubrum > Halorubrum sp. ASP1. The sequence goes on from NZ_SGUA01000004.1 coordinate 133,322, forward strand.
CCGGCGATCCGCGACGCGGTCGACCGTGGTGTCGCCGTCGACGTGCTCCTCCTCCATCCCGACGCGTTGTCGGCCGAGAATCGCCAACGGCAGGCCGAGATTCGTGAACTGCTCGCCGAGGAGTTTCCCTCGGTCACCGTACGCGTCAGCGACCGGGTGTTGCCGTGGCGCGGCACCTTCGTCGATCCGAGCCTCTCGTATGAGTCCGGGCAGGGACTGCTGATGGTCGAACAGGAGGAGGTGCCGAACCACCACCGCCAGGCCGCTGTCACCGAGAACCCGTCGTTCGTGGCGGGGATGTGGCAGTACTTTGATTTGCTGTGGCGCCACGAGAGCGTCCCCGCAGATCCCGACCCCGAAAGTGGCTCCGAACCGGCTGATGAGACCAGCGAGTAACACGAGTATATCGCCACCGGACGTGCCAGTATCAGCGCTGCGAGCCTAACCGCAAAGCATTTACTCGTAGTTACTCGACTGCCGAGTAACGATGACTGTCCTACTCACCGGTGCCGACGGCTACCTCGGCTGGCCGACCGCGCTGCGGCTGGCGGACCGTCTCGACGAGCGAATCGTCTGCGTCGACGACTTCTCGCGACGCGACTGGGTCGCCGAGTCCGGCAGCGTCTCCGCGACACGGATCGAGGGCCCCGAGGAGCGCTTCGCCCGCGTCGAGAACCTCAGTCTCGTCGAGGGCGACCTCGCGGACCGGGACTTCGTGCTCCAGCTGTTGGCCACCCACGAGCCCGACACCGTGCTCCACGCGGCTGCCCAGCCTAGCGCCCCCTACTCGTCGATCAACGGTGAGCGCGCGCTGTATACCCAGCGCAACAACGTCTCGATGGCGCTGAACCTGCTCCATGGGCTCCACGAGACGGGGCTGTCGGACACCCACTTCATCGAGACGACGACCACCGGCATCTACGGCGCGCCGCACTTCCCAATCCCGGAAGGGGGGCTGGAGGTCGAACGCAAGGACGGCGCTGATGAGGTGCCGTTCCCGGCGATGGGCGGCAGCTGGTACCACCAAACGAAGTCGTTCGACGCCGCGAACATGCGGCTCGCTGAGTCGCAGTTCGACTTCCCGATGAGCGAGGTGCGGACCGCCATCGTCTACGGTACCGAGACCGACGAGACGCGTGCCCACGAGAGCCCGACGCGGTTCGACTTCGATTACTACTTCGGGACGGTCGTGAATCGGTTCTGTGCGCAGGCCGTGGCGGGGTACCCGATCACGGTGTACGGCAAAGGTGAACAGCGCAAGCCGATGGTGAGCCTCGAAGACGCCGTCGAGAGCCTGGTTCGGTTGGTCGAGCAGGGCCACTCCGGCGACGACGGGATCGACGTGTACAACCAGGTCACCCGGCCGATCGCCATCGTCGAACTCGCCGAGACAATCGCCAAGGTCGGCGCGGAGTTCGATCTGGACGCCGAGGTGAAACACTACGAGAACCCGCGCGAAGAGGACGAAGAACACAAGATGGAGATGGAAAACGAGCGGTTCCTCGATCTGGTCGGTGGACAGCGCCAGGAGCTCGAGTCCGGGATCCGCGACGTGCTCAGGACGCTCGTCGAAGAACAGGAGCGGATCGCGGCCCACGAGGACCGGTTCCTCCCCGGCGTGCTGGCCGATGAGTAAGTCAGATACCGGGACGACCCCGACAGTTGCGGTTACTGGTGCGGCTGGGTACATCGGGAGCCGGATTATTGTCGAGTTGCGCGAGACTCACCCCGATTGGGAGCTGATCGCAATCGACAACATGTACCGTGGTCAGGTGGACACGATTGGCGCTGTCGAGATTGAGCACGTGGATATCAGAAACCGCGGGCGGTTAGAAGAGGCGCTTGCGGGTGCGGACGTGGTTTGTCACCTCGCGGCGATAAGCGGGGTTGATGACTGCGCAGAAAATCCTGATCTTGCCTATGAGGTGAACGTCACAGGAACGAATAACGTGGCGTGGTTCTGTCGGAAGACAGGCGCTGGGTTGGTGTTCCCGTTCAGTATGGCCGTACTCGGCGACCCTGAGGAATTCCCGATTACCGCAGACCAGCCGCGGGACCCGCTGAACTGGTACGGCCGGACGAAGTTACTGGGTGAGCGATCTATAGAGACCTTTGCGGACGGTGCGTTCCCAGCGCACTTGTTCCTCATCTCGAACCTGTACGGGGAACATGCCGTCAGCGACATGAGTATTGATAAGCCAACCGTCATCAACTTTTTCGTCAACCGAGCACTCGCTGGGGAGACACTAACGGTATACGAGCCCGGAACCCAAGCACGCAACTTCGTTCACGTAAAAGACGTGGCACGGGCACACGTCCAGAGCATGGAGCGGCTATTACATCAACTAGAGCACAGCGAAACCGGGACTGAGACGTATGAGATTGCTGGTCAAGAGGACATGAGCGTCATGGAGGTAGCGGAGATCGTGCGGGAAGCTGCCAAGTTGGAATTGGCCAAAGAAATCGACGTTCAACTGGTCGAAAATCCGCGTTCAAGCGAAACAACAGTTGATCAGTTTGAAGTCGACATTTCAAAAGCGATACAGAAACTCAATTGGAAACCGTCAGAAGGTGTTAGCTCTTCTGTGCGAGAGCTCATCCGCTGAAGATGGTCAGAATCTCACTCAAACGTGTGAGTTCTGTTTAGAGTAAATTTCGGACAATTTCCTGGACTATCGAGAAAATACTGAGAACATTACAAAATAGAAAACCGCACTAATAAGTATCAATTCCGAGCCCAGGATGGTTTATATCTTAATATCTCAGCGAGACCACAGATGAATCTGCTCATGATAACTGTAGAGACTATCTGTTTGGAGACCCAGCGGTTGGGAGTCCAAATTCGATCAGTCGGAGTAACGGACCATATGTAAGAACGACACCGAGTAGCGCCGGCACAGCTGCGGCGATCGCTACTCCGGCCCAACTGTAGAGATATACAGAATAAATATTTAAGCGAACATCTTCAATTATAGAACTACTACTGGTTTTGGAAATGGCTAGTGTTTAGATAAGCTGATTCCATGCGAAGGCGAACGCTTGTATCCAATTTTCGGCGGTACCCGGTTAGACGTGACTAAAAGTGTTTGAGGATGCGTTTTTTGTCGTTTTACTTTTCGAGAAACACGTTCGGCGGCATTCCGATTCCCACGTGTGACATATCGGAATCGGCGTCTGTGACGATGGCAGGCCACCTGTAACCACGGAGTACCGTCGACGAGAAAGACCACGTCGTTAACCTGATGTACCTCACGCAGTTCCGAGAGAAACATCGAGGAGATCGCGTGTTCTCTTCAGGCAGAGCCGAACGTACAGCAGCAGTTCGTGTCGGGATCGACGGCAACGTACAGCCGATATCGCTCAGACTTGAGTTGAATTACGGTTTCATCGACCGCAACGTGATTCGGATTCGCAGCGTCTGCCGGCTGTAGATCAGCTTTCTGAACCCACCGACGAACCGTGGTTCGATGGCGATTGACACCTACCCTCTCAAGAATTGAGACGGTATCCGAAAGTGATAGTCCAGCCAAATAGTGTCGGATACCGATACTCATCGTCGACTCGGGTGTCGCCTCTCGCTCCAGAAAATCTAAGCTGATACAACTGCTATAGCCCCTGAGACGGTTGAAACCGAGTATAAGCCATCCCATCTTTTGACCGCGTCACCCTTCGACCTTATCTCAACACTATCTTGGAAATACTGATATATGTACTAATTTCGCCAATAATAGTGGTAAATTTCTATTGTATGTTAAAATTGGTTTAAAAGGATGTTCGGCATCCTAAGCCATCCGACCATCGGGGACGAAGACGTCAGGTACGGTTCGAAACCGTCTGTAGCTTCCGTCAGATGGTCCAGCCCCGATCGCATCCTTCCGTAGCGATCAGCTCCCGTCTCTTAGGCTAGCAGGCCGTACCGCAGGATCATGTAGGTTGAAAACGACCGCCCCGTGTAGCGTCGAACTTTTTCGTCGGTCTGCCCAAGCCAGTCCTCGTAGGCCGCGATCCGGGTCAGCGTCCTGTCCCTCTCCTCATACCGTTCCACGTCGAACTCGAACTCCTCGCGTTCTCTCTCGGAGGTCGTTAGCTCGTAGTTGAACGCCTCCAGTTCCTCGCCGGCGAGTTTTTCGGTGATCTTGACTTCCGCACCGGTTAGGCCATCGTGAAACTTCCCGAAGTTGTCGCTCTTGATTGGCACTGAGAGGTTCTCGAAGGCCGCAGCACTCCCGGCGGCCTCTTGGGCGTCGTCGGTATCGTAGTAGTACAGCATCTCCGGCGCGTACTCCAGTTCGAGAAACTCACACAGTGACTCCACGACCGATTCAGGATTTTGAAGCAGTTGTTCGTACTGTAGCTGGAACATCGACTCCCCGAGCTCGCTGTCGAGTAACTCCTGGCCACGTCCCTGTTCTGCGGCCCACCGTTGAGCGTTGAAGTAGGGGTGGTACTGGCCAGCGTTCGAGTTCTTGAACGATAGCACAACGTCGCGGGCGTCCCGGACGAGGTAGACAATCTTGATATCGTCGTAGTATTCGCGGAGTTCCTCGATGTAGTCCCAGATGCTGGGGTCTTTTGACACCCACGCCGATGAGTCGGTCACGTCGGCGTACTCGGCGTACAGTGCTTCGTGGACCGTCATGAACGACTTCGGGTCGGCCCGGTTGATCCGCTCGGCAATGGCGTCGATGTCAAGCGCTTCGACGAGTGGATGGTGAGAGTAGCGTTTGTTGATCAGGATATCCCGCACGAGTTTCCGTCGCTGCTCGGCGGACAGATCTTCCGGTGAGGCAATGTTTCGCCAGGGGAATGCTGTCTCCGGAGGATGTGGCGCGGTGATCTCCGGGTGTGCGTTCAAGATGCTCCGAACGAGATTCGAACCTGACCGCTCCGTCGAGAGCAGCAGGATGGGCTGCGTATCCGACTGCTGTGTACTTCCGTTGAGGTCGTACTCCTGATTGGGGATGTCCAGTGGTCCCATTTTATCACTCGAAGTAACCGAGCTCTTTGAGGTTTTCTTTGATCGACTCCTCTTCCTGCCGAGAGACATTAAACTCGTAATCGCCGTCAGGATCGCCGTTGAATATCTCCATAGCGTGAATTTGAGTCATGATTTCCTCGACGCATTCGTCGATGTCGTTTTCGGCGGTGTCGACGATAATCTCCGGATCGATTGGCTCCTGAAACGGGTGATTGATACCGGTGAAGTTCTCGATTTTGCCGGCCTTGGCCTTCTCGTAGAGGCCCTTGGGATCGCGCTCGGCACAGACCTCAACCGGACACTTCACGTAGATGAGCACGAACGTGCCAGACTCATTGATAGTCTCGCGGGCGTGCTGTTGGGCGTCCCGGAACGGCGTGATCATCGCCGTAACCGTGGCGATGTCGTTGCGATTCAGCAGTTTACAGACAAATGCAGTCCGTCGGTTGTTCAGCGCACGCTCCTCACGGGTGAATCCGAGGTCAGGGTGGAGGTTCTTCCGGACTTCGTCACCGTCGAGATTCTCTACTTTGATATCCATTTCACGGAGCCTGTTTTCGACGCGCTTTGCCAGAGTCGACTTTCCGGACGCGGGCAGTCCCATGAACCACAGTGTGAACGACATCTTATCCCTCCACAAATGAATTGTCGGCGTCCTTGATGTGACTAGCTATCTCGGGGCGGATCATCTTCGATGATGTCGACTCGCCGTTCTGGATCTGCTCTCTGATCGTCGTACCCGAGGGGTAGATACGTTCCTCGTCACCGTGGGGACAGATTTTTCGAGAACACATCCCGTCACAGGCGGTACAATAGAACGCGTGGTAGAACAGCATCGGTTCGATGCCGATGTCGCCAATCGTCTCGAAGATGGTGTGAGAGGCCGTACCGTCGTAGTAGTCGCCAACTCCTGCGTGGTCCCGGCCGATGATGAAGTGGGTACAGCCCTGGTTCTTCCGGACGATGGCGTCGAAGACGGCCTCCCGGGGGCCCGCGTACCGCATCCGACTCGGGAATATCGAAAGCACCACCTGATTCTCGGGGTAGTAATGGTCGATCAGTTCCTCATAGCCGCCGATGATGACGTCATCCTGGTAGTCGCCGGCCTTCTTCTCGCCGAGTTTCGGCTGGACGAGCAGGCCGTCGACCTGTTCGAGCGCTGTCTTCTGGATGTACTCGTGCCCGCGGTGGGGCGCGTTGCGGGTCTGGAAGCCGACGACGGTGTCCCAGCCGTACTCCCGGAAGAGTACGCGCGACTCAGCGGGACGCAGGTCGTGGGAGTTGTAGCGGTACCCTTCGAAGACAGTGACGGTCCCACCCACGAGGAAGTCTTCCTGTCGACAGAAATTGTCGACGCCCGGGTGGTCCCGGTCGTCGGTCCCGAACACATCCTGTGCGGTCTCCTCTTTGTTGTACTTGTAGACTTCGTCAACAGAAAGAAAGCCCAGCAGTTCACCGCCAGGATCGTACAGAGCTGCCCGTTCGCCCGGAGAGAGGGCTGCGGCCTTCTCGCTGTCGACGTCCAGAACCACCGGGAGCGGCCACACGGTTCCATCCTCCAACGTCATATCCTTGGCCGTCTTCAGAAAGTCTTCACGGTTCATGAACCCCTGAAGTGGACTGAACCGTCCAGTAGCAATGTTCAGAACGTCCTGAAACAAGTTTTTGTCGAGGTGAATCGACGGACACTCCTCGGCACCACTGTCGATCCAGTCACTGTAATTGTTAGGATCGACAAGCCGATCAACGAGATGTCCACTGTGAGGCTCTTTCATCGATTGGTATCACTTCCAACCTAGCAATAAAAAACATTATGCTCTCGGGCGGGAGGTGTTGAGATAAGGTCGAAGGATGAGGCGGTCAAAAGATCGAGTGGTCCATGCTCAGTTTCGACCGCCTCAGCGGCGATAGCGGTTGTATCGAGTTAGATTTTCTGGAGCGAGAGGCGACACCCAAGTCGGCGATGAAGCTCGGTATCCGACTCCATTTGGCTGGATTATCACTTTCGGATACCGTCTCGATTCTTGAGAGGTTGGGTGTCGATCGCCATCGAACCACCGTTCATCGGTGGGTTCAGAAAGCCGATCTACAGCCGACAGACGGTGCGAATCCGAATCACGTTGCGGTCGATGAAACTGTGATTCAGCTCAACTCTGAGCGATATTGGCTGTACGCTGCCGTCGATCCCGACACGAACCGCCTGCTCCACGTTCGACTCTACCCGACGAGAACAAACGCGATATCCTCGATGTTTCTCTCAGAACTCCGTGAGAAACATCAGGTCGACGACGCGGTCTTTCTCGTCGATGGTGCTCCGTGGTTACAGGCAGCCTGTCATCGTCACGGGCTCCGATTCCAACACGTCACACATGGGAATCGGAACGCCGTCGAACGTGTCTTTCGTGAAGTAAAACGCCGAACAAACCAGTTCTCAAATACGTTTAGCCATGTCGAACCGAACACCGCCGAAAATTGGCTCCAAGCGTTCGCCTTCGCATGGAATCAGCTTATCTAAACACTACCTCGGGCGGGGTGTTAAGATAACCTCGAAGGATGAGGCATTCAAAAAATAGAGTAGTCTATTTCGTCGACGGTGCGCTACGGTTACACACGGCCTGTCATCGCTAAGGCTCCGATTCCGATACATCACATCTGGGAATCGGAACACCGTCGAACATGTCTTTTATAGAGTAAAACGATAAACGGGGTCGTTTTCAAATATCATTAGCCTGTCGAACTGAGCACCCCCGAAATTGGTTACAAGCATTCACCTTCGCATGGAATCAGTTTATCTAAACACTACCGCCTTCGAGACCACTCGTTCACGGAAGGGTGCTTTTGACCTTCGAGACGATGCCGTCCGGAAGGATCCACGCGACAGTCCGGACAACCGAACCTATGATGACACCCATGAGATAGACCGCGATGAATCGACTGTCGTTTGCGTCCCCACCGATTTTGGTGGAACTATCATCCATGTATCTATATTCGATCAGTGCTTTATTGAAGATTGTGGTCCGATCGATCGCGGTGTTCAGAGGTCTGCTTCCTGCCGAAGCTCGGATAGCACGTCGTCGGTAACTCGCACGTCTCCGATACGGAACTTCCCAGAATCGGGGCCGTGACAATCGGAGCCACCGGTTTCGAGCAGGTCGTACTCCGTTTTGAGGGCCGCGGCGTCCTCGATGCCGACATCGGCATAGGCGTCCGGCCCACCGCTGGCATCGTAAGGATAGCAAACCTCTATGGCGTCTAGGCCCGACTCGACGAGTTCCATGACCATCTCTGGCACGCGGTCGGAGCGTATCCGGCCGGGATGTGCCAGCGAGGCGATGCCGCTGGCCGCCTGGATTGCGTCGATAACCCTCGGTGCTGGTAGCCGTTTCATTGGGGCGTATGCGTCGCCGTCAGTCCCGAGGTATTTTTCAAACGCCTCACCAATGGAGTCGACAACGCCGTCGTCGACCAGCCTTTCGGCCATCTGTGGCCGACCGAGGTTTCCGTCGGCTCGCTCTCGCATCTCGTCGTAGGAGAGGTCCAACCCGGTCGTTTCGGCCAGGTTCTTGACCATCGTCTCGTTGCGGTCCCGGCGGAACTGCCTCGCCTGCGCGAGGGTACCCCGCAGCGTCTCCTCAGTCGGATCGACGAAGTACCCCAGAATTTCGACTTTCGTGTCGAAGACATCGGCTCTAATCTCGACGCCGCTGATGAGTTTGACACCATCCCGATGTGTGACGCGCTCTGTCAACGATTCGCTGATCGCATCGTGATCTGTGATCGCAATGGCGTCTAGACCCCGATCCTTGGCCTGCTCGATGCGCTCGTCGACGGTGTTGGTGCCGTCTGAGGCCTTGGTGTGTATGTGTAGATCGGCGACGCCGTCCTCAATGTCCATGTCGCTCGGATCGGCGTTCGCTTATAAAACAGTTCGGAATCGACAGGAGCCGAACACGCCACTCGTCGCCCCGGTCTGGTCACTTGACGCCCCAGTCGCTGTCGTCCTCGTAGCCCAGTTCGATCAGCCAGTCGTCGGCCTGATCTTTGAACGCCGCAACGTGTTCCGGACCGAAGCTGTTCTCCCAGTCGCCGATAAGTCCCTTCCGGAATGTTGAACTGCCCGTCGAGAAGGTGTTATCGGCGACGTGGTAGAGTTCCTCCTCGGAGAGAGAGACCTCCAGGTGGTCGGCGATGGACCGGACGGTTTCGAGCTGAGACTCCTTGTCGCCGCCGCCCTGCGGACCGATCAGGTCTTCGAAGCGTACAAGGTGTGTGTACTCCGGTTCTGTCCAGCCGAGAAAGCGGTCCATCCACTCGCCGATGGATTCTAGCGGTTTGCCGTCCTCACTCTGTTCTCCCGAGACGCCCTGGATCGACGCCATCAGGCGGGTCTCGTCGTCGTCTAGCGCATTGTAATAGTCGTGGAGTCTATGAGAGGGATTTTTATCGGTGACGTAGTGGTAGTGGGAAGTGACGATGTCGCGCGGATCGCGGACGATCAAAAGTGAGATGATGTCGTTGCGTTTTAGTATCTCAGCGTTTTCTCGGCTGTAGAAGACGTGTCCAGTGGTATACTGACCACGGCCTGTCTTGGCTATCTTCTTGCTGAACTCCTCGGTGCTCGGAATCCGGTTCTGATTCATCGAAACGTGCTTGAAGCAGGGCCGCAACATAGGGAACTGAAAAAGGCACTCGGTGAGGAGGTTCGTTCCGGACTTTGGGACGCTGTTGGCGAACACTCGCGGGCCGTTGAACCGTCCTTTGATCCGGCGTGGTGTAAACCCACGAAGAATCGTCGTCGCGCGGTCGAACGCCTGGCGAGGGACGCCGTTCATACTCCGAGATTTCTCCAAAATCGCCCATATATCTGTTGTTTCCGAACTTGACCGCGTCCAGTCTGGACCCAGTTTGACCGCACTAAGGCCATACGGAACGTTTTTTATCTTCTTCTCTCGAACCTGACTATACTAATGCGAGTGCTCGTCACAGGAGGGGCCGGTTACATCGGCAACTTCATCGTCGAAGAACTACTCGACAACGGCCACGAAGTCAGAGTGCTGGACTCGATGCTCTGGGGCGACGACGCCCTGGCACCGTTCAAGGACGACGACGATCTTGAGATCCACAAGGGCGACATCCGTCACATCGAGGACTTGTCCTACGCCGTCCAGGGCTGTGACGCCATCATTCATATGGCCGGTATCGTCGGTGACCCGGCATGTGGGGTTAATGAGCAGGCAACTCAGTCGGTCAACGTCGAAGCGACGAAGGCGCTCGTCGAGGTGGCGAAACTCTACGATATCGATCGGCTCGTCTTCGCTTCTACCTGTAGCGTCTACGGCGCGAGCGAACTGATGGAACTCAACGAGGGCTCATATCTCAACCCGCTGTCGCTGTACGCCGAGTCCAAGATCGACTCCGAAGAGATCATCCTCCACGAGACCCACGACCAGTTCGCGGACACCGACATCACGGCAACGATCCTCCGCCTGGGGACCATCTTTGGCTGGTCGCGCCGGATGCGCTTTGATCTGGTGGTCAATATCCTTACCGCCAAGGCCGTGCTGGAAGGCGATATCCCGGTCTACGGTGGCGAGCAGTACCGCCCGCTCGTCCATGTCCACGACGCCGCCCGCGCGTTCGCAGCCGTTCTGGAGGCCGACAAGGAGGACGTCGATCACCAGATCTTCAACGTCGGGGACAATGACCTCAACTACCAGATCAAGAAGGTCGGCCAAATCGTCGAGGAGAACGTCGAGGACGCGGAAGTGCGGTTCGTTGAGCACAAGGAGGATAACCGTACTTACCGCGTGAGCTTTGATAAGATCAACTACATCCTCGGCTGGGAGACCGAGTACGACATCGCGGACGGCGTTCAAGAGATTAAAAAATGGATAGCCGAGGAGGACATCACGGATTACGAGCACGAACAGTTCCGCAACTCTGACTACCCGTACATGTAAACAATGGAGACAAGATGCTTATCAGCTGCCGACCTCGACGACTGGTGGCACTACTACAACCGGGTCGGCAAGCCAGGTCCCTATCACCGGCCTGACTACCTTCAGTTGCTGAGTGGGGACTTCGAGCACGATGACGAACGGCCCGAACTGTTCGTGCTCGAAGACGGGGACGACGTCGTTTATTATCCGTACATCCGTAGATCGCTAGAGTCTGTTCCGTTCGCCGAGGATACGGAGACGGATCTCGGCGTGTACGACGACATCGTCTCTTCTTGGTACTGCGGCGGCCCGATCACGTCCAGAGACGACGGTGAACTCTGTGACCGCTTCGCCGAGGCGTTCGACGACCACTGCCGGGCCGAGAACATCGTAGCCGAGTTCCTCCGGTTTGACCCCAACGAGGAAAACCACGAGCGTTTTGAGTGTCTCGAACCGAATTTTAACCGGGAGACAGTCTGGGTCGATCTCACGGCCGAGGAGGACGCCATCTGGGACGGTTTCGAGAAGCGAAACCGTAACGCGATACGCCAGGCCCAGGACACCGCCATCGAGGTCACACCGACGAGCGACGTCGGAGACTACCAAGCGTTTCACGACATTTACTCGAACGCGATGGACGCCAAGGAAGCCAGTGAACACTACCGGTTCGACATCGACTTTTTCGTCGATTTGCTGGAGTCAGATCTCGGGACGCTGCTGATCGCAACCTACGAAGACGACGTGATCGGCGGCGCTATGCTTGTCCACGACGAGCAGATCGCACACGATTATCTCCGCGCGTCGAACCCCGATTACTGGGACTTGCGCGTAAACAACCTACTGTGCTACGAGGCGATGATGTACATGCGGGAGACCGGCCGGGAGCGCTTCGACTTTCAGGGCGGTCGGCCGGGCGTCTTCAAGTTCAAGAAGTCCTTCTCGCCTGATCGCGCCGAACTGTATCTCGGCCGAGTCCGACACATGCCAGAAGTGTACGACGACCTGGTCGCCAAGGCCGAGGCCACCGGCATCGAGACGGAGAGTGGCTACTTCCCCGCCTACAGGGTAGAGAAGAGCAATTGATGGTTTCGCTTGGTTCACCTCAAACGGGTGAGGAGGAGATCGCCGCCGTCAGCAGTCTCTTGGCCGACGGTGAGATTTCCGTCGGCAACACGGTCGAGACCTTTGAGGACTCGTTCGCCGAGTTTACTGGAACGGCCCGTGCCGCTGCTGTCAGTTCCGGGAGCGTCGCGCTCGAACTCGCACTAGAGGTGAGTGATCTGGAGGAAGGAGACGCAGTCGTCCTCTCACCGTTCAACTGCGCCGCGATGCTGTACTCGATCGTCAGACAGAACATGCAGCCGGTCTTCTGTGATATCCAGCTGGAGGGTTACAGTCTCTCGCCCGACGCCCTCAGCGAGACCGTACAGGAAACGGCGGCCGATGGTCTTCTCCTAACCCATCTCTACGGTCAGCCCTGTGACCTTGATGAGATCAGTCGGATCGCCGAGGAACATGACCTCACTGTAATCAACGACTTCGCCCAGGCGGTGGGCGCGACGTACGACGGACGAGATATTGGGACTTACGGGGACATCGGCGTCTGTAGCTTCGGCGCAACCAAGATACTCACGACGGCTGAAGGCGGAGCAGTGGTCTCTGACGAGCAGTCCCATGTCGACCGTGTGAAGAAACTTCGCTCGAACACGAACGGCGACGACGAAACGCCGCTCCGTAGCGTCAGGATGAACGATCTGGAGGCGGCCATTGGGATCGAGCAACTGAAAAAATTCGACAATGTAGTCGCCGACAAGCGTGAGGCTGCGCGAATATATTTGGACGAACTCCCGTCTGACGTTGTTCTCCCCCGTACTCGTCCGAGCCGAACGAACGTCTACCACGGCTTCCCGATCCGGACGCCGGAGAATCAGCAACTGATGGCGTATCTGAAGGAGAACAACGTCGAAACTTCGATCGTCTACGAAAAGGCCCTCTACGAGTTCGCCCTTGCACCGAACGTGGACACCGCGCGGTTTCCCAACACGGAGACTGCGACCAACGAAGTTCTGCTGTTGCCCATCCACGCCAACCTGTCTCGCAAGGACATCAACACTGTCGTTAGGAACGTTCGCGAGTATTTCAAGTCGTAGCGACAGCGCTCACTTTCACACCAATTGGTCGTCAAAGTCGAACTACCGAACGAACCGGAACGCGTCACTGTAGTCGTAGCCACTTCCATTCCACGTTGCTGGGCTTTCATCTCGATGCCCTTCGGAGCGGGGATGGGGCCACTTTCTCATCCCAGACTCGACTTTCGACAAGGGTTCGATCTGCTTGTCGACACGGTCATCGACATTGACGTAGTAGTTTGGCTGGAACTCGCCTACCCTACTCCGTCGAAGAGAGGACCTCCTTGGTTACGATTCCGATCTGGCGATCAATGTAGGGGCCGACCACCATCGCGTGCTGTATACGGTCCAGTAGCCCTGGTTCATCTCCCCCTCGTCCAGCGCGAAGATCACATCGGGTTCAGACCAGCCTTCTCAAAGGACATATTCACGTCGATCAGTGATTCCGTGTTTAGTTTCATCATCGGGAAGTGGAGGTAGTGGATGCGGACCTCGTTGAGACCGAACACGCCCCAGGCCTGTCGAGGTTCTTGACGATTGTCATAGTTCTTTTTTGAGTGGTAGGTGTAGTCCTCAGTCACGTATACAATGTCGGTATTGTTACCGGTCTCTAGCAACCGCTGGGCCATGCCGCCGACACCGACGCTGGCGTGGTCAACGTGGCAGACGAGAAAGACGACGTTCATCAGTACGGGATCACCCCCCAAACGGTCACCAACTTGAATCGAATTGGCTCCGTTGACGTACTCGACGGTGACGTCCACGATGCCTTCACCGTAGGATCAGCCAGCTTTCGTCGTCCTGGGAACCGGTCTCGAGGACCGTCCCGGGTGCGGCCTTGGTGATGAACTTATCTTCGACTCTGGCCTACCACGTACTCACCTTGTCCATTTGGTTCTACGTGAATGCTACAGGATGGGGATGCGACTGCCCGCAGACGAAGTTGTGGAGTTCCCACGCAGAGTCAGTCCAGTCGATAATCCCTATGTCCGGCCGCCGCGGGTGGGTGTAGGTCGCCTCACCTTCCTGTGGCTGGCTGGAGAAGTAGCCGTCGCCGAACCGGAGTAGTGTCATTTTGTTAAACTGTGCGATGGTTGCCTGCGTACAGCTGTGATGGAGGTCCACGGCGTGCTCACTGGGATCGATCTGAACGACCCGCTGGTCGATCAGCTCCCCGGAGTCAACGTTCTTGTTGACCCAGAATGGCGAGGCGCCCGTCTCACTCAGGCCGTGGATGAGCACCCCCGCCACAGGGGAACGGCCGCGACGCTCGGGCAGTAGCGAGAAGTTTCTGTTCACGCACCCAAGCTCGGGAGCGTCGATCGGTTCCGGTTTGAGCAGTTCGGGCCACCCCGTCACCAGCGACACTTCGATGCTGCGGTCCTCGATGGCTCCCTGGCTCGTTGTGTATATATCCTATCGACTTAGATGGCGTTATGGTGCTCGTAGGTCACCCCGCGTCCGTACTCCCCCTCGACTGATTCGGTAAGGGGAATAACGAGTTTGGGATCGACCTCGACCCCGACCAAGAACTTCCTGGTCACAGTGCCGTAGCCGAGACAGCCGAAGCGCAGATCATTGTCAGCCTTCGCGTCGAAAAAGCTGGATGAGTCTCTCGAAGATTTGGACTCGATTGCGAGAGGCTACCGATTCCTGATTCGCCCGCGGGGTGATACCAAACACTTTTTATTACTAAGTTTGGACTCGGAGTCATGAATGTTATTTTCGTTTCGGTCGACTGTTTGCGCCCAGACGCGTTCACGCACCGGTTCTACGAGACACTAAAAAAAGAGGGGTCGTTCTACGACACCTGTATCACACAGGCTCCGTTCACCAGTCCCTCCCACACGTCGATGCTGAGCGGTCAGCACCCATTCAACCACGGTGTTCGCTGGCTGGTCGACTACCACACCGACACGACAACGCTCCCAGAGATTTTCAAAGACGCGGGATACAATACAGCAGGGTTCACTGGCGGCTATCCGCTTCCAACCGGAAACCTCGGCGAAGGGTTCGACACCTGGGAACATCACGCGGAGATCGAAGACCGGATGGAAGGCCGCCAAAATCTGGGCCCGGCGAACGTGCTGGTCAACCGAGCGATCAACTGGCTGGACGACCACGAAGACGGGGACAACTTTGTGTTTATCCATTGTTTCGACCTTCACTTCACGCTCCGTTCGGAGTTCGGCAACGGCGAGACGCCGGCGTTTGACGACCAACACGTCTACAAAAACGTCGAGCAGTACATTGGTCGGCAGGAACAGCGCTACTACGAGGAGTCAGACTTCGTCGCTCGACAGATCGAACTGCTCCACGAACTGATCGATGTCGACGCCACCATCATCACGGGCGACCACGGCTCGAAGATGCCTGGCGAACACGGCTACCCGTGGGTGTACGATTCGGAGGGAAACCGAGTCGGCTCCCAGTTCCGCGCCGTCGAATTGTACGACGAATTGATCCGCGTCCCGCTGGTCATGGCAGGGGATATGTTCCCGGAAAAGGAGGTCAACGAGCAGGTTCGCACGATCGATATCGTGCCGACGCTGCTCGACGCTCTGGAAATGGACATTCCCGACGTTGACGGGCAGTCGATTCTGGAGGGCGACCACCCCGAACTGGCCTACTCTGAAACCTACCACGGCCAGTTGACCTCCAAGAACAAGCTAACAAAGAAAATGAACGAACAGTACGACTTTGGGTGGAACGAACTCGACTCGCTGGTGAGCATTCGCTCGAATGAGTGGAAACTCATCTGTACAGCCAACGGCGACTTGCGACCGACAGAGCTGTACCACATCGCCCAAGACCCCTCCGAATCACGGAATCTGCTTGAGGACAACGAAGAAGTCGCGAAGGAACTGTTCGAGCAACTCGTCGGGTGGATCGGTGACGACGAACAGCGATACGAGACTGCGGACAAGGTCAGTGCCGAGACGCAGGATCATCTTGAAGACCTGGGTTACCTCTGAGGATGCGGACGGCGCTGCTCATCTCGAACGTCACTACTGGGGACCCGGGGGGTCGCGCCGCAGATTTTGACACCCGAGAGAGGATCCTCCGTGAGTATGGCTGGGAACAAGTCATCGAGCAAGTCCCTGAACCGTATTTTCGGACCTTCCTACCGAGCATCTTTCGGTGTTACCGCCGTGGTCGCCGAGAGAACGCGGACATCGTAGTGTCGGTTAGTAATCCGTTTCACCTCCAGCTCGTCGGATTCATAGTCAGCCTCTTGCTTCAGGTTCCCTGGGTTGCCGAGTTCCGCGATCCAATGGTGACCAATCCAGACAGAGATCCCGACGCACTCATCACGAAGGCCGCAAAGCTAGTCGAGTGGCTGTGCGTACATCGGGCCGAACGTGTGGTCTGGACCGACGGCATCCAAGTTGGCGGGTCCTATTACCGGGGGATCTATCCTGATATCGCGCCTGAGACATTTGTTGAACTGCCGTTCAAAGGCTATAATCGCGGGAACTTCGAAGGCGTCGAGGCCCGCGAGTACGACCAGTTCACGATTACCTACGCGGGGTCGTTCTACCAGGGGTGGATCGAACCGTACAGCGTTTTGGCGGGCCTCGAGGCGTACGGAGCCGAAGACCTGACGGTACAGTTCTACGGTGACTGGAACGATGACTACAGCGCCAGGGCGCGCGATCACGGAGTCAAGTCGATGGTCGAGACGCACGACTTCGTCCCCCACGAAAATATCGTTCCGGTTCTGAAAGGGTCGGACGCGGTGCTGTACATCGGTGGGATTGAGACGGACAACGCCGAGAGCGTCCCCTCCAAGATCTGGGACTACATCGGAGCTCAAACGCCGATTCTCGCTATCGTCGACTCATCCTTCCGGGTAGCCGACCTGATCGAGGACAACGGACTGGGCGTGGTCGCCGATCCCAGGTCCCCTGGAGACATCGCAGCTGCCATCGAGACGCTGCGCTCAGGTGAGTTTACGTACGACCCCGATCCGTCAGTGTTCGACCAGTTCGAACGGGAGACCAAAATCGAGGCAATGGCCGACGTCTTCGACGCGGCCGCGGACGGGTGACAGGATGAGCGACGGTGACGCTGGGCGGGAGAGCATCCTCCTGTTTTTGGTCCAGATCACGGCAAGGGTCGTCGGCTTCCTCGGGCTGGTATACTTCGCCCGGGTGATTCCCCAGTCGGAACTGGGAATCTACTTCTTGTTTTTCCTTGTCATTCAGGTGTCGACGATGGTCGGGAACCTGGGGATGGGGCAGGCGCTGGTCCGCCGGATCGGCGAGGGAGAGCGTCAGTCAGAACTGTTTACAGTCGCGCTGACCGTCATCGGTTCGGTAAGCCTTCTCGCGACAGCTGCCTTCTACCTGTTCAAGCCCACCATCTCGGAGTACATCGGCGCGACCGTCCCCGGATTGCTAGCGATAGCGACCGCGACCTGGCTTGTCGCCGACCTGGTGATCAAGACGCTACAGGCCGAGGACCGCGTGCTAGCCAGTGGCCTGCTTCAGTTGCTTCAGGACGTCGTCAGGGTCGGTGCTGGTGTCGGGTTCATCACGTACGGCTTCGGCCCGGTGGGGCTGATGTACGGCGTCATCATCGGGTTTACAGCCACGTTCGTCGTTGGCTTGCCGTTATCAAACCTGTCGGTGGCGATCCCCGCGAAATCAGACTTCGAGCGGGTGTTTAGTATTTCGCGGTACACGATGTTCTTCGGGCCGACGAACTTCATCTACTTCTGGCTGGACACGTTCTTGATCGGCGTCTTCCTCACTAAGGCCGCTGTGAGTTCCTACGAGGTGGCCTGGCAGACGACACGAGTGCTTATCATTGCCACGATGGCGATTAACACGACGATCTTCCCTAAAATCTCTCGGTGGGCCAGCAACGGCGACTACGAGGAAATCGAACGGATCGTGCCGGGGTCGATCATCTTCGGGCTCATCTTCCCCCTCCCGGGGCTAGTGGGGCTGACCGTCCTCAACGAGGATATTCTCAGGCTGATCTACAGGCCGGAGTACGTCGAGGCCGCTATCCCGATGGCGATCCTCGCGGGATACATGGCTGTGGAGTCGGTCCAGCGGGTCGGTAACTCGATACTGACCGGGATGGACCGGGCGGACGTGCCCTTCCGCTCGCGGCTGGTGGGCGTAACACTGGCGATCGTGTTGAACCTGGTGTTGATCCCGACCTACGGACTCGTCGGTGCAGCCGTTGCCACGTTCTCCTCGAAACTCCTCGATACACTCTACCAGTGGATCTCTATCGGCGGACTGTTGGACCTCTCGTTGCCGATCAAAAGCGTATCCTGGCAACTCATTAGCGCTACAGTTATGGGGCTCTCAGTCGCTAGCCTCACGACAGTCCTCGCACCCTTGACACTGCCTACGTTGTTCGCCATCGTCTTCACTGGGGCCGGCATTTACGCCGTGCTGGTCCTACTGGACCCGGACATCCGCCAGGTCGTCGACCAGTACCTGCCAGTGTCTCTCCCGGCTGTCTGATACGGCTCTCGGCCACTTTCGGATCATCAGGTATTTACGGGGTTTCTGCCGACACTGTCGTATGACGAATATCGTTCTAGTGACAGTCGATTCGCTCCGAGCTGATCACTTGGGGCACTTCGGCTACGACCGTGACACGTCGCCGGTTATCGATTCACTCGCCGCCGATGGACTCTCCTTTGACGCCTACGCCAACGCGAACTGGACCCGTGCCTCGTTCCCCTCGATCATCACATCGACGTATCCGCTAGAATACGGTGGCTTCGAGTATCTCTCGGACGGACGGACGACTGTCGCCTCGGCGGTCAGACAGGGCGACTACGAGACCGCGGCCTTCCACTCGAACCTCTGGCTCTCGCGGGATTACAACTACGACCATGGATACGATCACTTCTATGACTCCAAGTCTGATCCGTCGCTACTGGCGAAGGTCCGCGCGTTCGTGAAGCTAAAACTCGACGACGACGGCTTCGTATACCGGACGCTTCAGTGGCTCTACGACACCACCGAAGAGAAGGCCGGCCTCGACGTTGGCCAGACCTACAAAGACGCTGAGACGATCACTGACGAGACCATCGATTGGATTGAGTCGACCGACGGGGATTTTTTCACCTGGGTCCACTATATGGATGTCCATCACCCCTATGTACCCCACGCCGAGGTCGGCGAGCAACTCGGCATCGACATAGATATTTCTGAACGGGAGGCGATCCAGCTCCGGCGGAAAATGCTCGAAGAGCCCGGTGAAATCACCGACGATGAACTCCAGACGCTGACCGACCTCTACGACGCCGAAATCAGATACACAGACCAGCAGATTGGCCGGCTGATCGAGGCAGCGAACGCGCAGGGCGAGGAGACAATCGTCGTTGTCACCTCCGACCACGGCGAGGAGTTCCTCGAACACGGGCAGTTCAGCCACAACCCGACGATGTACGACGAGGTGCTTCACGTCCCGGTCGTCGTCGCAGGTCCCGATGTTCCGGCCGACGGCCATCAGGACGAACAGGTGGAGTTACTCGACATCGCCCCAACTGTTACCGAGCTAGCCGGCGTCTCAACGCCCGACACCTATCGGGGCCGCTCGCTTCTGGACGCTGCCGGTTCCGGCGAGGACGTCGACGTCATCAGCGAGACTTGGAGCGACGACGACCACAAGCTCTCGATCCGGACTACCGACTGGAAGTTCATCTGGGACCGGGCCACCGACGAGCAGGAACTATACGACTTGCGTGCCGATCCCGAGGAGACAGAGAATCTCGTCGAGGCCGAACCCGAACGTGCCGAGGAGTTCCGCGACCGGATCGTCAAGCACATTGAGGAACTACGGGTAACCAACGAGACGCTACCCGACGTGGCGATGGATAGCAAAACTGAGGAACGGCTCAAAGATCTCGGCTACCTGTAGTAGCACGGAACCTTTTCCTGTAGCCGGATCGGTACTCTCTCGCAGCTTAGAGATAGCCCAATCCACTACTCCAGAGAACACGAGAAGTATGTACTGTCCGTGCTCGTGAACCTCTTCACGGTGGTACGCGGTGATCCACATGATTGTATCTCCCTCCCAGGGATATTGTACCCCACCGACCCGACGTTGACTACTTGTGTTGCTTTTTCGTTTCAGTAAAAGTAAGATCGCCGACAATCCCTGCCAGATGAATCACGGTATTGATCCTTCAGCAGCGTGTAAGAGATCCTGACTTGGCGAATATCACCCTCCAAATTCTCAACTGATCGTTCCCGTGGAGGGGGTCTGGTTCATCATCTCCCCAGAGCACCGATTAAACGGCTCTAACTGATGGCTCCCTTTGGGCAGTTCCCCAATAACGCAGTTACCGATACAACCGTATCGACGGGTATCACTGGACAACCCCCATTACACCGAATCTTCGAAGTCACGAACTGTTTCGATAACGAATTGTATCTCCTCCTCCGTAAGATTGGGATGATTCGGTAGCCCGATCATATTCCCAACAATCGCTTCTACATTAGGAAGCGATAAATCATAGTCGTGGTTACTTGAGTTCTCGCTCCACGGGAAATTTGAGTTAAACCCACGATGTCGCTCGAAAACCGGTTGATCGTAGAGCGGAATGTTGTATCTATGTCGTGTTTCAACCCCCATCTCACGAAGCTCACTCCAAACTTCTTTTCCACTCATTCCAATCTTTTCTGGTTTCACCTCAAATGGTGCCCAAAAGTACGCGTGTTCGACGTATTTTCGCACCGTAGCTGGCTCCAGCCAGTCCAGTTCATCGAGTTCATCAAGTAGACGCTCGCTGATATCCTTCCGACGTTTGTTGAACTGTTCAAGTCGATCGACCTGTGCCGTTCCGATAGCCCCGTTCAATTCACTCATCCGGAAATTGTACCCGAGGGTGACGTGTTGGTCACGGTTTGCCATTCCGTGGCTCCTAAGCATTCGGAGTTGTTCTGCAACAGCGTCATTATCTGTCGTTACGATGCCCCCCTCTCCGGTTGTTATGTTCTTTGTCGCATAAAATGAAAAGCACCCTACATCACCGATCGAACCAACAACATCGTTTTTATACGACGCACCATGTGCTTGGGCGGCATCTTCGATAACGTATAAGTCATGTTTGTCCGCAAATGTCCTAATTTCGTCCATTTCGGCAGGATGACCGTACAAGTGGACGGGCATGATCGCGAATGTCTCGTCAGAGACGCATCGTTCGAGGTCAGTATGATCAAGAGTGTAGATTTCCCGGTCAATATCCGCAAACACTGGGACACCGGCTTGGTGAACGACAGCGGTGGCCGTCGATCCGAAAGTTAGCGATGGAACGATTACCTCGTCGCCCGGCTCTATTCCAAGTGCTTTGAGAGACAGTTGAATTGCTGTCGTGCCGTTACTGACGGCAACTGCGTGTTTTGTACCCACGTGATCAGCCCATTTTTGTTCAAACTCCTCAACAAATGGACCTTGTAAAAAACGCCCAGAATCAAGAACCTCCTCAAGGTTCTCCCGCTCCTCATCGCCGAGAATCGGTTCGGCAACGTCAACGCGCTTGTCCATGTAGCTTAAATAAGCCACTAAATCAAGAAACCAGCGATAGCCCCGTCAGGACATTACTATCTCATCTATGCCATTACATACCGGCTACCAAGATACCCGATTTTACTGATAGTCAATGATAGCGTATAAATAACCCAAGCCAACCGCAAGCGTGAACACGAAGATACAGAATATACGCTCAGATTCCGAAACTGAGCGATCAATTATGAGACTTCTCAGACGCTCTGGAACGGAATGGAGTATTATTTGATTTAAAAACGTTCTCTCCTCCCTGCGCCCACTATCGACGAACGACTCCATCGCCCGCTTCGAATATCCCTGCCAAAAGGCCCTATCCACAAGCCATCGGAACTCAGTTCGATACTCAAACACCTTGTGCGCCACCTCGGCCTCCGGGTCGTACCACACGCCCCGTCCATACTCCTCTCGCATCCGGGCACACAGCTCAGTCTCTCCACCCTGGAGGTTCTTGTCTCCCTTCCGTCCGCCGATGTTGACGTCGAACCCGCCCAACTCCGCGAATACGTCCGCGCGGAACGAAATATTCGAACCGAATGTATTCCGGACCTCACCCGGGCCGTCCGCAAACCCGCGATGCGTCACGCCGACCAGCCAATAGAACTCCTCAGGCAGAAACGATGGCTTCCCGGCGACCCACTCGGGCGTCATCTTTCCCCCGGCCGCGATCGCGTCTTCCTCCTCGTAGGCGCGGACCAGCCGCTCGGCCCACGCTTCGTCCGCTACCGCGTCGTCGTCAATGAACGCGACCACGTCCCCCGACGCCAGCTCCGCGCCGCGGTTCCGGCTCGCCAGCAGTCCCACGTTCTCCTCGTTACACGCGATTACCGTGTCCTCGCGGTCGCCGTAGTCCTCGACGACGCGGTCGTACACCTCGGGCGTCCCGTCGACGACCACGACGAGCTCAATGTCGTCGTACGTCTGTGCGAGGACGCTGTCGGCGGCCTCGTGGAAGTGCTCGTACATGTCCAGCGTGTACGTACAGACGACGACCGAGACCTTCACATCGAAATGCTTTCGACCCGTGCGCTTAGGGTTTCCGCCTCGCCTCGAGGCTATTACGTGTTCGCGGGAGAAATACTAGAACACGCGCGCCGGACGCGGGTAGATGACAAGCCTTATGCGCGTTTTGCCAGTGCCATGGGATAATGAGCGATTCGAACAATCCGCCGGACGAATCGGACTCGTCCCCGTCCGATCTCCTCGCGCGGTGGTATCACGTTCCCGTCCTCCTCGGGGTGTTCGCGTTCATGCTGTGGACGCGGCTGCGATCGTACGGGAACTTCGTCCAAAACGGTGAGGTGTACTTCCGCGGCAACGACGCGTGGTATCACCTCCGCACAACGAACTACCTCCTCGAGAACTATCCAAGTACGCTCCCGTACGACGTCTGGACCGGCTTCCCCTTTGGAACGAACGCTGGCCAGTTCGGCACGCTGTGGGATCACATCATGGCCGTCGGGATCTGGATCGCCCGGCCGATCATGGGCAGTACGGAGGAAGTCATGCTCGTCATGGCGCCGATTATCGGCGCGCTCGTTGCGGTGCCGACGTACTTCATCGCACGGCAGTTTGTCGACCGCGCCCCGGCACTAGTCGGCACCGCGACGCTGGCGCTGTTCTCCGGGACGTTTCTCCGGTACAGCCTCGTCGGGTTCCCCGACCACAGCGCGGCCGAAGTCTTCTTCCAGAGCACCGCGATTCTCGCGTTCCTCGTCGCACTCGGCGTTGCGGAAGACGAGAAGCCAGTGTGGGAGCTCGTCGTCGACCAGGATTGGGATGCCCTCAAACGGCCAGTCGGCTACGCTGCGGCCGCGGGCATCGCGCTCGGGCTTTATATGTGGACTTGGCAGCCGGGCATCTTGGTTGCAGGCTTCACAGGTGTCTTCCTTGCGATCAAGCTTACGAGCGACACCTACCACGGGAAAAGCCCCGAGCCGGTCGCGTTCACCGGGGCGGTGGGAATGACCGTCGCGGGCCTGATGCAGGTGATTCCGTTTGACACCTTCGGGTTTTCGCCGAGCGAGTACTCGCTGCTCCAAATCTTCGTACCGCTCGCCGTGGCGCTCGGGGCTGTATTCCTTGCGTGGCTCGCACGCCAGTGGGAGGCCCGCGACCTTGGCACCGACACGTACCCTGCTGCGGTCGGCGGGCTGATTCTCGCATCCGCGGGAATCATCTGGCTTGCGATTCCGTCGCTGTGGTCGACAGTCATTGACAGCCTGCTCAACACCGTCGCCTTCTCCGCGAGTGCCGGGGCCCGCACCATCGGGGAGGCACAACCGCCCCTCCAGGGCGCCTCCTTCTCCAACTTCGTCCTCTCACAGTACGGCCTCGCCTTCTTCCTCGCGCTCGCCGCGGTCCTCTACATCCTCGCGCGCCCGCTCTACCGTTCCGACAACACCAACCACACGCTGTACATCCCGGCCACGCTCGCGGTCGTCGGCTCCGTCTACGCGGTCCCGCAGGCGTACGGCGCGGTCGGCGGCGTCGTCGGCGTCGACTGGCAGGTGATCGGCCTGCTCATCGCCGCCGCCTTCCTCGTCGGCGCGACGCTGCTCGTCGAGTACGACGCCGAGGAGCTGTACTTCGTCGTCTGGGCGGCGTTCATCGGCAGCGCCGCGTTCACGCAGGTCCGATTCAACTACTACCTCGCCGTCGTGATCGCGGTCGGCACGGCGTACTTCCTCCAGGTCGCGCTCGACGCGCTCGATCTCACCTCGCTCGACGCGCTCCGCGAGATCGAAGGGTGGCAGGTGCTCACCGTTGCCGCCGTGCTCGCGATCCTCGTTGTCCCCCTCGTCGGTGTCGCGACCCCGGTCTGGCAGGCGGGCAACTCCAGCCAGCCGGGCAGCGTCGTCCAATGGGACGAGAGTCTCCAGTGGATGAACGACGAGACGCCCCAGCCGGGCGAACTCGAGGGCGCGAACAACCCGATGGAGCTGTACGGTACCTACGAGCGCCCGGCTGACGGCGACTTCGAGTATCCCGAGGGCGCCTACGGCGTCCAGTCGTGGTGGGACTACGGCCACTGGATCACCACGCGCGCCGAGCGCATCCCGAACGCCAACCCGTTCCAACAGAACGCGGGCGCAGCGGCCGACTACCTGCTCGCGCCGAGCGAAGAGGAAGCGGCCGATGTCCTCGCAAGTCAGAGCACCGAGGGCAACGACACCCGCTACGTGATGGTCGACTGGCAGATGGCGTCGCCAAACTCCAAGTTCAACGCCCCGGTCACCTTCTACAGCGGCAACGAAACCGTCCGCGACTTCAACGAACTGCTCTACCAGCGCGTCCAGGGGCAGAACGGCCAGCAGGGCGGGCTCCGCCCCGCGCTCCAGACGCGCACCCAGCGCTACCACGAGAGCCAGATGATCCGGCTCTACCAGCACTACGGCAGCGCGGTCGAGCCGCAGCCGGTCGTCGTCGACTGGCAGCCGCAGACGGCACAGACCCAGTCTGGTGAGCAGATCGAGATCAAGGTGCTCCCGAGCGAGGGGCAGGCGATCCGTCCGTTCGACAACCTCTCGGCCGCGCGGTCGTACGTCGAGGAGGACGGCTCGGCGCAGGTCGGCGGCGTGATGGGCGTCCCCTCCGAGCGGCTCGACGCCTTAGAACACTACCGGCTGGTCCACGCCACGGAGGCGCCGGGCCGATCGCCGTACGCCCAGCAGGCGAGCGTCCTCGCCCAGCAGTTCGGCGTCGACCTCCGGGCGACGTTCGGCGAGTCGCTGTTCGGCGCGTTCCGCGACGACTTCGTCAAGACGTTCGAGCGCGTGCCGGGCGCGACTGTCGAGGGCTCGGGCGCGGCGCCCGGCCAGGAGGTCCAGGCGACCGTCGAGCTGCGGAAGCCGAACGGGCAGACGTTCGAGTACACGCAGTACGCGACCGCGGACGACAACGGGAACTTCGCGTTCACGCTCCCGTACTCCACGACCGGGTACGACGAGTTCGGTCCCGAGAACGGGTACACGAACACGAGCGTCCGCGCGACCGGCCCGTACAACATCACCACCGAGCAGACGACCGACGACGACCTCTACACCACCGAGCGGTTCGGGCAAGTCGAGGTGACCGAGGGGCAGGTCGTCGGCGCCGACAACGCGGCGGCGACGGTCGAACTCGAAGAGCGGATCATCGACTGTCCCAGCGGCGACCCCGAGTGTCCGGTCGACGGCGATAGCGGGAGCGACGGCGGGGACTCGACGAACTCCACCGACGCCGGATCGCTGACCGGCGTCGAACCGGTGGCGGCGACGACCGCGACGGCGGCGACCGTACCGAACTGACCACGGAACCCGACCGCGATCTCGGCGCCCGCCGTCGACGCGGCCGACCGATCACACGCTTCTTTACCGCGGCCCCGTTTGTGGCAAGCAGATGGCCGACCTCCGCGACTGGGCGACGCTGTACCTGAAGGGCGTCGCGATGGGCAGCGCCGACGCCGTCCCGGGCGTCTCCGGCGGCACCATCGCGCTCATCGTCGGAATCTACGAGCGGCTGATCGCGGCGGTCACCGCCGTCGACCCCGACCGGGCGCGCCGCGTGCTCGGCGGGGTGCGACCGGGCGGCCGCGCCGACGCGCGGGCCGCGTTCAGCGAGGTCGACGGCGCCTTCCTGCTCGTGTTGGGCGCCGGGATCGGGACTGCGGTGGTGACGGTGTTGAGCGCGGTGAACCGGCTGCTCGCGACGCAACCGGTCGCGACGTACGGGTTCTTCTTCGGGCTGGTCGCGGCGAGCGCGGCCGTGCTGCTCGGCGACGTCGACCTCTCGACGGCGCGCCGGAAGGCCGCCGCGGTCGCCGGCTTCGCGCTCGCCTTCCTCGCGTCCGGCATCGCGACGACCGCGCTCGGCAGCCCGCTCCCGGTCGTCTTCCTCGCCGGGGGCGTCGCCGTCAGCGCGATGGTGCTGCCGGGCATCTCGGGCTCGCTGCTGCTCATCGTCCTCGGCCAGTACGAGTACATGTCCGGCGTCGTCGCGCGGTTCGTCGACGGCGTCGGCGCGGCCGCGCTCGGGAACGGCGCGGACGCGGTCGTCGAGACGCTGCCGCCGGTGGCGGCGTTTCTCCTCGGCGGCGTCGGCGGCCTCTTCACCATCGCGCACGCCGTTCGCTACGCGCTGTCGCGAGCGCGGGCCGCCACGATCGCGTTCCTCGTGAGTTTGGTCGTGGGCGCGCTGCGCGCGCCGCTCGTGGAGGTGTCCGCGCGGTTAGCCGAGAGCGGCGAGTCGTGGCGGGCGGCCGCGCCGCGGTTCGCGCTCGCGGCGCTCGTCGGCGCCGGGCTCGTGGCTGTACTGAACCGCTACTCCGCGACTATCGAGTACTGAGCCGACGGATCGCCCCTCCGGCCGCGCCCGCACCGACAGCCGCGACCGCGCAACGCCTTTTCCGCTCCCGGTCGTACATCCGGTTATGGTTCAGATGGAATCCGACTCGGCACTCGACCGCGGCGACGCCGCGCCCGACTTCGAACTGCCCGGCACGGACGGGGAGACGCACGCGCTCGACGACTTCGAGACGGACGCGCTGCTCGTCGTCTTCACGTGTAACCACTGCCCGTACGCGAAGGCGAAGATCGATCTCTTGAACGAGCTCGCGGCCGAGTACGACGACCTCTCGGTCGTCGGGATCAACCCGAACGACGCCGACGAGTACCCCGAGGACTCCTTCGAGGCGATGCGCGAGGCCGTCGCGGACGGCACGGTCGCGTACGACGCGTACCTCCGCGACGAGACCGGCGATGTCGCGGCCGCCTACGACGCGGTCTGTACGCCCGACCCGTTCCTCTTCGGCCGCGAGGACGGCGCGTGGCGGCTCCGGTATCACGGGCGCCTCGACGACGCGCTCAACCCCGACGACGAGCCGACCGAGTGCTACGTCCGCGACGCGGTCGACGCCGTGCTCGCGGGCGAGGAGGTCGAAGTTCCGGACCGGCCCTCGCGCGGCTGTTCGATCAAGTGGCCGGAGGAGTAGCGGTCCGACAAGTAAGCGACCGACGATCAAGCCGGCGTCGGAACGCCGTGCCGACGAAGACGCCGTGAACTGCCCCAATCTACTTACTCGCCGCTGGTACGGCTCGTTCCGGTGGCTCGGGGCTTCCTGTTTCCACGACGCACTTTGCAGAGACCGAATCGGTCTCCGTAGGGAGCGCAGTCTCCGCAGGCGTTGTTTCGGAGCATCCCACTCCTAACTGCTTGATTCCGCGAGATAGAATGTTCCATGCCGCGTTCCAGT
This sequence comes from Halorubrum sp. ASP1, assembly GCF_005435135.1. Lineage (NCBI taxonomy): Archaea > Methanobacteriati > Methanobacteriota > Halobacteria > Halobacteriales > Haloferacaceae > Halorubrum > Halorubrum sp. ASP1. The sequence continues at coordinate 161,141 of NZ_SGUA01000004.1, forward strand.
CTCTATCGGCGGTAAATCCACAGGAGGGACAGGAGTGTTCGCGGACCCACAAAGGCTTGTCCGTCTCGGCACCGCAGGCAGCGCACTCCTTGGTCGTTCCTGCCGGGTCTACAGCCACGAAGTACGTGCCTTCGCGTTCGCATTTGTATTCCAGCATACGCAAGAACATACTCCATGCCGCACCCGCACGGTTGCGTGAGTTCCCCGGGAGCTCGATCAACACCTTCGTGTCGAGGTCTTCCACAGCCACGAGGTCGTACTCACTCGCGTAGTGGTTCGACAGCTTGTGGAGAAAATCACGGCGCTTCCGTTTCAGGTCGGCGTGACGCCGAGAGACGGTCTTGCGCTGCTCTTCCCAGTTGTTCGACCCGTGTTCTTTTCGGGAGAGGTCACGCTGGGCACGTTCCAACCGTTCGCGTTCATCTGAAAGGTCAAGCGACTCGACAGCTGTGCCGTCGGTGTCGGTTGCGTAATTGAGTATGCCGACATCGATCCCGACCGTCTCTGTCAACTCATCAGGTTTCTTAGGTGGGTCGTCAGGAGTTTCGAGTTGGAGTGAGGCGTACCAGTTGCCGGTCGGCTCGCGCTTGACCACAACACCTTTGACCTGAGCGTTGTCTGGGAACTCACGGTGGGCAACAACGGGTACGTCGCCGATCTTGTTGAGGTACAACCGATCTTGGCCACTCGTTTTCTTGAGCTCGAAGCCAGATTGATTATACTCAAAAGAGTAGTAATCCCCTTTGCCCTTCCATTTCAGTTGCCCGACCGTGTGTCCCTTCTCTTTCTTTTTCCTGAGATTAGAGCGATCGGTGTAGAGTCGTCGGACGACCATCTGCAGGACTTTCGAGTTGATATCCTGAAGCTCGGTCCACCGCTCCTTGAGGTCGGGAAGCCGATTCTGTTCAGACGTGTATGTCGGGTTCTCCACACGGTTCATGCGGTGGAGAAAGTGATTACGGACTTGCCGACAGGTATCCAGCGTCCACGCTAGTTGCTCCTGCTGGCTGGGCGTTGGATTGAGCCGGAACCTGTAGGCGAAGTTCATGATTCGTTACTCTTCAGGGTCAGTAGGGTCAGAAGTACGGACTACTTTCACGTCTGCCCCAAGCCACCGCTTCGGGATCGTGATGTGAGCACCGCCACTCCCGAAGGGTTTCACTTCTCGGTCAAGAGCTTCCTCACCCTCGATTGTGAATGAAGCCACAACAATCTATATGCAATCTATATAGGTAGGTGTTTCGATCAATTGACTCTACCGACCGGTCATGTCTGATGAATAGAGAGATGGCGATGATCTAACCCTTCCCCTACAGATTCCTTTGGCTTATTCCTTGAGGAAGGGAGCTTAGGAACTACAAACGATTAACAAGCGTTCGGCCCAAACGCACGGTATGGGCATGAAAGGCGGCGAGCCGGACCTCCACGAGATCGATCGCTACGACGGCGGCGTCGGCTGGATCGCGTACCCCGACGAGACGATGGAGCGCGCGAGCCACGCGTTCGCGGTCGACAACGAGGAGACGGGCGCGGCCGACGTGTGGGTGGTCGACCCGGTCGACGCGCCCGGCGTCGACGAGCTGCTCGACGACCTCGGCGAGGTGGCCGGCGTCGTGGTCGGGCTCGACCGCCACGTGCGCGACAGCGGCGAGGTCGCCGCGCGCCACGGCGTTCCCGTGTACGTCCCCGAGTGGATGACGGGCGTCGCCGAGGAGCTGGGCCCCGACGTCAAGGTCGAGCGGTTCGGCTCGCGGCTCGCCGACACGGGCTTCGAGGCGTTCCGGATCCGCGACTCCTCGCTGCCGCCGTGGCAGGAGGTCGGGCTCTTCGACGGCGAGACGCTCATCGTCCCCGAGTCGCTCGGCACCGCGTCGTACTTCCGGGGCGACCGCGAGCGACTCGGCGTCCACCCGATGCTGCGGCTCACGCCGCCGACGACCGCCCTCTCGGGGCTCGACCCCGAACGCGTCCTGACCGGGCACGGCGTCGGCGTCCACGAGCGTGCGGCCGTCGCCGTCGAGGACGCCCTCTCGGACTCCCGGTCGAAGGCGCCCGGCCTGTACGCGAAGACGCTCGCGTCGGCGCTACCGTTCTGAGCGGGGACGGCGGTGCCGCGGCGCCGGTGCGGTTTTCAGGGCCCCCGCGGCGGCGAGGCGGCTTTCCGGGGCTACGACGTCGGCCGAGCGGTGCGTGACCTTTTGCCAATCCGTCCCGTAGCGACGGGCGATCAGTGATCTACGTCACCCGCGACCTGTTGACCGTGCTGCGCGAGCGCGCGGCAGACGAGGACCCCGAGGAGGTGAACGTCCGGCTCTCGGCGACGCCCGCCGGGGAGTTCGAGGCGGACCTCGGGCTCGACCCGGCGACGCCGGTGGTGACGCACTTCACGCTCCCGTCGGTGGGCAGCTCGGTCAGCTCCGTGTTCGGCGTCGACCTCGGCACGCCGGCGGGCGAGGGCGGCGCGCGGTTCCTCTCGCACCCGGACGGGTTCCTCGGCGTCTCCCGCACCGACGACCTCGCGGGCGTGGTGATCGTCGCGGTCCCGCCGTACGACGCGGACTCGGTCGCCGCCTTCGACCGGGCCGGGGACGGGGTCGAACTCGCCGTCGTCGACGCCGTCCCGCCGACGGAGTCCGTGCCGGAGTGAGCCGAGAGCAGGGGTTTCAAGCCGTCGGAGGGAGTATCCCGTCGCAATGGCAGCACGGCCACCCGGTGGCGGCGATACGAAGGAACCGGAGGCGATCGAGTTCGGCATCGCCGCGCTCGACGCCCGGCTCGACGAGGCGGACGTGTCGTTCCCCGCGACGGTCGCGGAGCTCCGCGACGCGCTCGGCGATCAGGAGGTGCCCTACGACGCGCAGGGGCGGTCGATCGCGCTCGCGGACGCGCTGGACCGCGTGCCGAAACAGCGGTTCGAAAACGAGACGGCGTTCCTCGACGCGCTCTACCCGGTGTTCGACGAGGCGCGCCGCGAGGAGCGCGGCGTGATCGCCAGTCTGCGCGACGCGTTACCGTTCTGAGCCGGGCGGGCGGGGCTCCCCGGGCGCGACCCGGTTACCGCGACTCGGCGATCTCGCTCGCTTCCTCGTCGGACTCGCCGGCGTCGTAGCGCTCGATGACGTCGTTGATCAGGACGACGTCGCCGACCGCGCGGACCCAGCGGTACGGGACGATGACGCCCGTCGAGCCGCTCACCTGCCCGGCGAACAGTTCGTGGTTGAGTTCGGCGAGCGCGAGGCCGGTCACGGCACGGGCGTCCAAGTCGAGCTGGATGTCCTCGATTTCGCCGACGAAGACGCCGTTGCTGGAGTACACCTCGCGGCCGACGAGCGACGTGATCTCTTCCGGGGCTGCGTTCATACTCGATACGGTCACGAGCGCGCCTAATAAGCGTTCGTTGTCGAACGACGCGCGTCGGACGCGGGGGAGGAGCCGCGCGGCCGTGGGGGAGGTCACTCCCGCGGCGCGATCACTTCGATCGGGTGGAGCGGCGACGCCTCGAGGAGGTCGTCGAGCTGTTCGGTACAGGAGGTGCCGGCCGCGACGACGGTGCGGTCGGTGCCGCCGAACTGCTCGACGAGGGGCTCGCCCACGTCGACGCTCAGCTCGTAGTAGTCCGTCTTGTAACCGAACGACCCCGCCATCCCGCAACACTCGGTGTCGGAGACGCGCACGTCGTAGCCGAGCCGCTCGAAGGTCGCGGTCGCGTACTCGCCCACCTCGACCGTGCGCGCCTGACAGTGCGGGTGGTAGGCGATCCGCTTCCCGGACGCGACCGGGCCGGTCCCCTCGCTCGGCGCGCGCAGCGCCGCGGGGTCGGCGCCGTGCTCCAGCAGCCCGAACACGTACTCCATGGCGTCGTAGCTCGCGGCCGCGAGGCGCTCGTGGGAGTCGGCCGGGAGGAAGCGCTCGTACTCGCGGCGGAACGTCGCGAGGTCGCTCGGCTCGATCACGACCACGTCGCGGCCGGCGTCGAGGTGGGGCGCGAGCCCGGCGTACAGGTCCTCGGCGGCCGACTCGGCGGTCGCGACCATCCCCTGCGAGAGCGGCGGGCGACCGCTGCCGGGCAGGTCGGGCACCAGCACGCGGACGCCGAGCGCCTCCAGCGCCCTGACGGTCGCCTTGCCGCGCGCGACGTCGACGTAGTTCGTCGCGGTGTCGGGGTAGACGACCGCTTCGCGGGTCGCCTCGTCGGCCGGGACCGCGGGGCCGCCGCGGGTCTCGAACCACTCCACGAGCGACTCGCGCGCGAACGCGGGGAGGTCGCGGCGGCGGTCGATGCCGGCGACCCGCTCGGCCACCGCGCGCAGCGGGCCGACGTTCGCGAGCCGGTTGGCGACCGGCGCCGTCTTGTGCCCCCACTTCGCAAGCGTCGCGTAGTTGCCGACGAGCCGCGTGCCGAGGTCGAGGCCGCCGGGCTCCTCGTCGGGGACGAGCTCCTCGAACGCCCAGTCGAGCTGGCTCGGGTCGGCCTCGCCGCGGTTGATCCGGTCGCGGACCGCGGTGTTGATCCACGGGATGTCGATGCCGACCGGACAGGCCGGGACGCAGCGCGAGCAGCCGGTACAGAGGTCGTTGAACTCGGCGGCGGTGTCGAGCCCCTCGATGCCCGCCTCCCAACCCGTCGCGATGCCGCCGGAGTAGGTCTCGCCGCCGAAGGCGTGCCCGCCGACGCTCTGGAAGTTGCCGCAGGCGTTCGAGCAGGCCGAACAGCGGATGCAGTACAGCGTCTCCTTCAGCGTCTCGTCGTCGCGCATCGCCAGGCGCCCGTTGTCGATGAGCACGAGGTGGAACTCGCGGTCGTCGCCGGAGCCGTCGGCCAGGGGTTCCTCGTCGGCCGCGAAGTCCGGCACGGGCGAGTCGACCGGCGGCGTCAGCGTCGAGATGTAGGAGGTCACGTCCTGGCCGGTCCCCGAGCGCCCGATCAGCTCGACGAACGGCGAGAAGTCCTCGACGGTCGGGACGAGCTTCTCGACGCCCGCGACCGCGACGTGCGTGTCGGTCGCGGTCACCGTCTTCCGGGCGTTGCCCTCGCTCGTCACGAGGAGCATGGTGCCCGAGTCCGCGGCGACGAAGTTCGCACCGGTCATCCCGAGGTCGGCGTCCTCGATCAGTTCGCCCAACCGCTCGCGGGCGAACATCGTCAGCTCCTCGGCGGTCTCGGGCGGGTCGTCGGGGTCGAACCGCTCCGCGAACAGCTCGGCGATGGCCTCACGGGACTTGTGGATCGCCGGCGCCACGATGTGCGACGGCTCCTCCTCGGCCAGCTGGAGCACCCACTCGCCGAGGTCCGTCTCGACGACCTCGACGCCGTCCTCCGCGAGCGCGTCGTTCACCTCGATCTCCTCGGAGGTCATCGACTTCGACTTCACCGCGCGCTCGGCGCCGCGCTCGGCCGCCACCTCCCGGACGTACCGGTTCGCGTCGGCCGCGTCGTCGGCGAGGTAGACCGTCCCGCCGTTGGCCTCCACCGTCTCCGTCACCTCGTCGATGAGGGTCGGGAGGCGCTCGATCGCGTCCTCCTTGATCGCCCGCGCCTCGTCTTTCAGCGCCTCGTAGCCGTCGAGGCGGGCGGTCGACTCGTAGCGTCCCTCGTTGAAGCCGCGGGTGTTCGCCGCGACCGCGTCGCCCTCGGTCGCCAGCAGCTCGCGGATCCGGTCGGCCTTCGCCTCCCGGTCGAGGTCGCCCGGCGCCTCGGCGGGACGCGCGTCGTCCGTCCCCGCGGCGTCGGCGTCGCTGCTCATCGCTCCCCCTCCCCGGAGTCGTCCTCGCGGAGCAGCACCACGTGGACCTCCTTCGGCCCGTGCGCGCCGTGGACGAGCCCGCCCATGTCAGCCGTCGCGCTCGGACCGGTCGCGAACACCACGTCGACCGACTCGTCGCGCGCCCGCGGCCCGAGCCACTCGAAGGCGTCGGGCATGTCGGGGACCAGGTCCGCCTCGCGGAGGACGACGACGTGGCGGTCGACGAACAGGCTCACCGGCTCCGTGCCGGCCGCGTCCGCCTCCAGCGCGACGCTCCCGTACTCGGCGACGCCCAGCGACGCCGCCGTGACGCCGGTGTGCGCCCCGCGCAGGTCGGCGGTGGTCGGCTCCGTCTCGATCCGCTCCGGGAGGGTCGCGGGCGAGTCGGCGAACGCGGCCGGCCCGGACCGGTCGAGCGGGACCCCGACCGCGGGCTCGCCCGCGGCCGCCTCGACCATGGCCGCGCACTCCGCGGACGGCCCCGCCGAGACCGCGACGCCGAGGTCGTCGAGTCGACCCGTGAACGTCGACGTGTCTGCGAGCGACATGGTGGTCACTTCGCCGGTCGACATAAGGGTGTTGCGGCGCTTCTCGGAGACGCGAACCGGCCCGCGTGACCAGGCGCGGCCGCGCGGGCGCATCGAGTTCCGGCCACGCGCGGGCGGCAGGAGGTTTTTCATGGTTCGACCGTGAGAGTCTCGCATGGCGACAAACACGCCGGAGCCGGATCCGACAGACGGCGGGGACTTCGACTACACCGGCGGCTCCGTGGCGCGACCGGGGCTCGTCGACGCGCTCGACGCCCGCGTCGACGGCGACGTGCGGTTCGACGACTACTCGAAGCGGCTGTACGCGACCGACGCCTCGGCGTACGAGGTCACGCCGATCGGCGTCGTGATCCCGGAGTCGACCGCGGACGTCGCGGCGGTCCACGAGTACTGCTTCGCGGAGGGGGTCCCCGTCCTCCCGCGCGGCGGCGGCACCTCCCTCGCCGGCCAGACCGTCAACGAGGCGGTCGTCCTCGACCTCACGGGCGAGATGGACGCGGTGATCGAGACCGACGCCGACGCGGAGACGGCCCGCGTCCAGGCCGGCGCGTACGTGGGCGACCTCAACGCCGCCGTCGAGGGCGACGGCCTGAAGTTCGCGCCGGACCCGGCGTGGCGCGACAAGTCGGCGGTCGGCGGCGCCATCGGCAACAACTCCACCGGCTCGCACTCGCTGAAGTACGGCAAGACGGACCACTACGTCGAAGAGGTCGAGGTCGTCCTCGCCGACGGGACCGTGGCGACGTTCGGCGAGGTCGCGGTCGAGGAGCTCCGCGCGTCCGCCGACGCCGACGCCGACGAGCTGCTCCCCCGGATCCACGCCGAGGTCGTCCGCGTCCTCGACGAGGAGGCCGACCGGATCGACGAGCGCTACCCGGAGCTGAAGCGGAACGTCTCGGGCTACAACCTCGACCGCCTGCTCGCCGAGTACCGCGGCGAGTACGGCGAGGAAGGCGTCGTCAACCTCGCCCGGCTCATGGCCGGCAGCGAGGGGACGCTCGCGACGGTCACCGAGGCGACCGTCTCGCTCGTCGAGGTCCCCGAGACGAAGGCGGTGGCGCTGCTCACCTACGACGACCTGCTGGACGCGATGGAGGACGTGGCGGCGTGTCTCGAACACGACCCCGCCGCCGTCGAGGTGATGGACGACGTGCTGCTCGGCCTCGCGGCCGACACGCCCGAGTTCGAGGACGTGGTCGCGATGCTCCCGGACGGCACCGACTCCGCGCTCCTCGTCGAGTTCTACGCCGACAGCGACGCCGAGGGGAAGCGGAAGGTCGCGGACCTCATCGCCGACCGCGTGGGCGCCGCCGACGGGGACGGGGGCGTCGACACCGCGGTCGAGCCGGGCGCGGGCGCCGCGGAGACGACGAGCCACCCCCGCCGCGCGGCCCACGCGATGGAGGCGCACGACCCGGAGAAGCGCGACCGCTTCTGGAAGATGCGCAAGGCCGGCCTCCCGATCCTCCTCTCGCGGACCACCGACGAGAAGCACATCTCCTTCATCGAGGACTGCGCCATCCCGCCGGAGCACCTCCCCGAGTACACCCGCGAGTTCCAGGAGATCCTCGCGGACAACGACACCTTCGCGACGTTCTACGCGCACGCCGGCCCAGGCGTCCTCCACGTCCGCCCGCTCATAAACACGAAGGAGGTCGACGACGTGGAGGCGATGCTCGACATCGCCGACCGCGTCACCGACGCCGTGGTCCGGCTCGGCGGCTCGGTGTCCGGCGAGCACGGCGACGGCCGCGCCAGGACCCAGTGGAACCGGAAGCTGTACGGCGACGACCTCTGGGAGGCGTTCCGCGACCTGAAGACCGCGTTCGACCCCGACTGGCTGCTCAATCCGGGGAACGTCTGCGGAGAGGTCGACATGCGCGAGAACCTGCGGTTCGACGCCGACTACGAGTACGACGCCGGCTTCGACCCCGCGATGGAGTGGGCGGTGGACAACGGGATGCAGGGGATGGTCGAGCTCTGTCACGGCTGCGGCGGCTGCCGCGGGCCCCAAGACACCACCGGCGGCGTGATGTGTCCCACCTACCGCGCCGCCGACGAGGAGATCCAGTCGACCCGCGGGCGGGCGAACATGCTCCGGGGGGCCATCTCCGGCGAGCTCCCCGACGACCCGACGGACGACGAGTTCGTCACCGAGGTGATGGACCTCTGCGTCGGCTGTAAGGGCTGTAAGGTGGACTGCCCGAGCGGCGTCGACATGGCGAAGCTGAAGGCCGAGGTCGAGCACGCCCACCACCAGGAACACGGAGTCGACCTCCGCACGCGACTCCTCGGCCGCTTCGAGTCGCTCGCGCCGCTCGCCTCGCGGTTCGCCCCCCTCTCGAACCTCCCGAACAAGATTCCCGGGAGCGGCCTCCTCGCGGAGAAGGCGCTCGGCATCGCCAGGGAGCGCGACCTGCCCACCTTCCGCTCGGAGACGCTCGTCGACTGGTTCGAGGCGCGCGGCGGCGCGGGCGTCCCCCGCGACGAGGCCGCCCGCGAGGTCCTCCTCTTCCCCGACGTGTACACCACCTACACGAATCCCGGCGCCGGGAAGGCCGCGGTGCGCGTGCTGGAGGCCGCCGACTGCCACGTGCGGATTCCCGACGTGGACGGCAGCGGGCGGCCGCCCCACTCGAAGGGGCTGCTCGACGTGTCGCGGGCGACCGCGAGGGACGCCGTCGAGACGCTCGCGCCGGACGTGCGCGACGGCTGGGACGTGGTCGTCGTCGAGCCCTCCGACGCCGTGATGCTCCAGTCCGACTACCACGACCTGCTCGACGGCGACGCCAGCGACGTGCCCGACGCCGACGTGGCCGCCGTCTCCGAGAGCGCCTACGGCGTCATGGAGTACGTCGACGCCCACCGGCTCGACGAGGAACTCGCCCTCGACGCCCCCACCGAGTCGCTCACCTACCACGGTCACTGCCACCAGAAGGCGACGAAGAAGGACCACCACGCGGTCGGCGTCCTCCGGCGCGCCGGCTACGGCGTCGACCCGCTCGACTCGTCGTGTTGCGGGATGGCGGGCTCGTTCGGCTACGAGGCCGAGCACTACTCGATGAGCAAGGCCATCGGCGAAGCGCTGTTCGAACAGGTGGACGCCAGCGGCGGCGACGCCCTCGTCGCGCCCGGCACCTCCTGTCGGACGCAGTTAGAGGAGGGCCCCGGCGAGGTGCCGGAGCCGACGCACCCGATCGAGAAACTGGCGGCCGCGCTGGCGTAACCGGTGGCCCAGGCGACCGCGGGACGGGCCGCTCGGCCGCGACCCCGAGCGAGGGTCGGGGCGGCCGAACCGTTCGACCGTTCGCGGCTCACTCGCCGCCCTCGATCGGCCGCCGGCACCCCCGGCACTCGGCCTCACCGGCGACCACGACGGTGCCGCACGCCGGGCAGCGCCGGCCGTCGACCCCCGACATCGCGGCCGCGAGGACGTCCGCGGCCGCGGGCCGCGGCCGGTCGACCGCCCCGCGCGCGACGAGTCGCTCGATCAGCGCGTCGTCGCGGAGTCGCTCCAAGAGCCGCCAGAGACCGAGGTAAAGCACCGTCGGGCCCGCGATCGCGACCACCGCCACAGCGAGGCGCCACCCGAGCGCAGCCGCTCCCATAGTGTCCATGCGTAGGGTTCGCACGGAGGAACCGTATCAGTGTCGCCGCGCGACGGGCCGAGCGCCGGTCAGCCGGTCATCGCTCCGTGAACACCACGGCGTCGCAGTCCGCGCAGGCCCGGACCGATCGCTCCGGGTTCCCGCTGACGCCGCCGGGCCCGCCACAGCAGTTCCGGAGGGTCGTGTCGCGGATCGGGCCGCCGCAGTCGGGACAGGTTTCCAGGAACGCGCGGAGCGGTCGGGCGGCGCTCCGCGCGACCGCCGGGTCGACACCGCGCTCGCGGAGCAGTTCCCCCACGGCCGTCTCCGCGAGCGCGATCGGCCGGCTGAGCCACGCGTCGCGCCGACCGTCGAGGAGGATCCGGTCGTCGTGGACCGATCCCTCGACGTCCTCGCCCGCGACGGCGGCCGCGCGCTCGGCCAGTTCCCCGTCTCCACACGCCCGAAGCGTCTCGATCCGCTCGCGGAGAGCGGTTCGGAAGTCGTCCGTCAGCCGGAGGGTCTCGCCCTCTTCGACGAGGGCTCCGGAGTCGAGTAGCGCCTCCATCGTCGCCTCCGGGCTCGGACCGTCGCCGTCGTCGATCCCGTCTGGATCCGCTCGGTCGACCGCCGGATCGTCCGGGCGCTCGTCGTTCGCAGCCGCCTCGTCAGCGCCGGCGCCGTCCGCGTCGTCGGCCGCGGCCCGCCCGCTCGTCACCCCGGCGACCGAACCGGAGTCGACGACCGCGTCGTGGTCGGGGCCGAACTCGACGGGGAGCGGCTCGACGAGCCGCGGCGCGAACCGCGGCGTACCGGGGACGGCGTACCCCCGAAGCCAGATCGCCGCGCCGCCGACCACCGCGGCGAGCAGCCCCAGCGCGCGCCGGCGCCGTCCGAGGAGCAGCGCGACGACCGCCACGCCGAGCGCGTTGACCGCCGCACAGGGGAGACACCGATTCTCACCGGTGTGTTCGGGGCGCGAGACGGCGTCGACCGCCTCCCGGACGCGGCGAGCGGCGGCCCGTTCGTCGCCGTCGGCGTCGGTCATCGCTTCACCACCGGTCGGGTGACCGGCTCGCCGTGGATCGCGCGGTAGACCGTCGGGAACGCGGCGAGTCCGGACAGTTGGACGACCCCGCCGAGGGGCGCCACCCACAGCGACCCGACGGCCTCGACTGCGAGCACGCCCGTCACGATCGACGCGAGGAAGAAGACGAGACTGAAGTACAGCGTCCGGAGCGGCAGCGTCACCAGTTCTCCCCGGCGGGGCCAGGCGCCGATGTCGACGACGCCCGCCCGGAACCCGGCGAGGCCGAGGCTCCCCGCGGCGAGCGCGAAGAGCCCGGCGATCGGGATCGCGTCGGGGTACCGGTTCTGCGTGACGAGCGCGACGACGAACGCCGGCGTCGACAGCACCGCCAGCTCCGCGCCGCCGTAGAACACCTGTTCGAGCCACTTTGCCACGCTCTCCCGGAGTCGACCCACGACCGTCCCGGTGGTTCCCATCGTCGCGCTAGTCGACGCTCGGGGCCCAAAGCCGTTCCGGCGGCTCGCCACCGACCGTCGAAACATCACTTCTCTTACTATTGCCATCAATAGTTATATACGGGTGTATTTTATAACAACAGCTGTAATGGTAGACAATAGTTCCGGTCAGGACGGCGGGCGTGTGGGGGTATCGCGGCGGCGGTTCATACAGGCGGCCGGCGCGACGGGCGCGACGGTCGGTCTCGCCGGCTGCGGCGGCGGCGGTGGCGGCGACGGGCCGATCCAGATCACCATGGACGGCGAGTGGGAGGGAATCTCCGACTCGGTGACCGAGAGCCTGTACGAGGCGGGGCTCGACGAGTCGATCGAAGTCGAGATCCTCCCCGGCGACTTCGAGTCGGGCGCTCGGCGCTCCGAGTTCACGTCGGCGCTCGACGCCGGGCGCGCGAGCCCCGACATCTTCATGATGGATTCGGGGTGGACGATCCCGTTCATCGCGCGCGACCAGCTGGTGAACCTGAGCGAGGAGCTCTCGTCGGACACCCTCGATTATGTCGACGGTAACTACCTCGAGAGCGCGGTGAGCACGGCCAGCGACCCCGAGACGGGCGACCTGTACGGACTGCCGCTGTTCCCCGACTACCCGGTGATGCACTACCGGAAGGACCTCGTCGAGGAGGCGGGCTACGACCCGGAGGGCGACAACTGGGCGACCGAGCCCCTGAGCTGGGAGGAGTTCGCCGAGGTGGCCGCCGACGTGTGGGAGCAGAACGGCGGCCCCGACGGGGACGAGATCGACTACGGGTACACCACGCAGGCCGACAACTACGTGGGGCTGGCCTGCTGTACGTTCAGCGAGACGATAACGTCGTTCGGCGGCGCCTACTTCGGCGACCACGAGAACCTCTTCGGACCGATCGGCGACCGCCCGATCACCGTGACCGACGAGCCGGTCCTGAACACGATCCGCATGATGCGGTCGTTCATGGAGGGCCCGGACGCCGAGTACGCGCACCCGGACTTCCCGCAGATCTCCAACAGCGACCTACGGGCGTTCACCGAGGAGCCGTCCCGCGAGCCGTTCACGTCCGGGAACGCGATCTTCCACCGCAACTGGCCGTACGCGATCCCGCTCAACCTCGACTCCGAGGAGTTCGACGCCGAGGACTACGACGTGATGCCGCTGCCGTACGGCGTCGAGTCCGGCGAGGGGATGTACGAGGGCACGGGCGGTCCCGCCGCCGCGCTCGGCGGCTGGCACCTCACCATCAACCCGAACACCCAGCGGCTCGACGAGGCGGTCCAGGTGTTGGAGGCGTTCGCCAACGAGGACGTGATGGTGAACAACTTCTCGGAGGGCGGGTACCTCCCCCCGGACCCGTCCGTGACCGAGAACGTCGACCCCGAAGAGGTCGGCGCGCTCGGCGACTTCCTCGACACGCTGGCCGTCTCCGGCCAGAACACGGTTCCGCGGCCGGTGACCGTCGCGTGGCCCGACCAGGAGAGCCAGGTGGCTTCGCAGGTCTCGGACGCGTACGCGGGCGAGAAGTCGCCCGAACAGGCCATGTCCGACCTCGAAAGTTCCCTCGAATCGCTCGAGGAAGACCTGGCCGAGTAACGGGGGATCGAGATGGCAACCGACGCGCGGGCGGACGACGGCGGTTCGGTGTTCGCCCGGCCGCTCAACTGGCTGGAGACGCAGTCCGAGGAGGTGTACGCGTACGTGCTGTTAGCTCCCGCGTTTCTGCTGCTCGCGGTCGTCGCGTTCTACCCGCTCATCGCGACGTTCCGGTTCTCGCTCCTCGCGAACTCCCTCTCCGGCGCGGAGCCGTTCGGGGAATTCATCGGTCTCGGTAACTACGTGGACCTGCTGACGGGCGAGACGCCGTTCACCCAGCAGTTCATCTCGGTGACGCTCGCCGACGGATTCCCGTTCGTGGAGTTCGGCGCCCCGTTCCTACAACAGGCGCTCTTGGCGACGCTGGCGTTCGCGATCGCGAGCGTGGTCTTCGAGACGGTGATCGGGTTCGGACAGGCGCTCGTGATCGATCAAGACTTCTACGGGCGGCGGTGGGTCCGGGTGGCGATCATCATTCCGTGGGCCATCCCAATCGTCATTCAGGGGATGATCTTCTTCCTCATTTTCAACCCGACCATCGGCTGGGGAACCGAGTTCATGAGGTGGCTCGGCGTGTTCGGCGACAACCCGCTGTCAAGCAGCACGGACTCGTTCTTCATCGTGCTCGTCGCGGACATCTGGAAGACGACCGCGTTCATGGCGCTGCTCATCCTCGCGGGGCTTCAGAGCATCGACCGCGGGCTCTACGACGTCGCGAAGGTCTCGGGCGCGTCGCCGTGGCAGCGGTTCAAGTACATCACGCTGCCGCTCGTAGCGCCCGCACTCCTAGTCGCGATGCTGTTCCGGACGCTAGACGCGATGCGGATCTACGGGCTCATCGACGCGACCGCGGGCTGTGAGACGGTGCCGTCGCTGACCTGTCTCGTGATCATCGCGCTCCAAGAGAGCCGCCGCTGGGCCACCGCGTCCGCGGTCGCGTTCCTGACCGCGATCGTCATCAGCGCGTTCGTGGTCGCGTACCTGGTCGCGCTCCGTCGGAGCAGCGGGGGTGTCGCATGAGCGCGACCGATCCCGCGACGGGCGACGACGACCCGACCGTCGAGATGGCGAACCAGGCCGACCGCGAGGAGCCCGACCTCGACCGCGGCCCGATCGAGGCCTGGGCCGCGAAGATGATCTCGAACCCGCAGCGGGCGTACCGGATGGCGTTCTACGTGGCGACGTTCTTTTTCCTCGTCACGACGCTGTTCCCGTTCTACTGGCTGCTGGTCGTCGCGCTGACGCCGCGGAACAACCTCTCAGAGGTCGGCGTGTTCCTCCCGGCGGGGTTCAACCCGGGGGCGTTCATCGAAATCTTCACCACGCTCCCGTTCCACCGATACGTGTTCAACAGCTTCCTCATCGCCACTATCGCGACCGTGGCGGTGCTGCTCGTCGGGAGCCTCGCCGGCTACGTGTTCGGCCGCCTGCGGTTCCGCGGCCGGCGGCCGATGCTGCTTCTGGTGCTGGTGACGTCCTTCTTCCCGCCGGCAGCCTTCTTCATCCCGCTGAACCGGCTGTTCAACACCAACGTCGACGTGTTGCGGCCGTTGCTCTCGGCCGGGTCGCTGTACAACACGCCGTACGCGATCTTCATCCCGCTGTCGGCGATCTTCTTGCCGCTGTCGATATTCATCCTCATGACGTTCTACTCGCAGATCCCGGACGGGCTAGAGGACGCCGCGCGGGTCGAGGGGACGACGCGGCTCGGCGCGCTGTTCCGCGTGATCGTGCCGCTCTCGGCGCCGGGCGTCGCGACCGCGGGCGTGCTGACGTTCATCTCGGTGTACAACGAGTACTTCTTCAGCTCGCTGATGACCGACGGGCGCCCCGGTAGCTGGGCGCCGATGCTGGAGGGCATCCTCCGGTTCCAGGGCGAGTTCGAGGTGCTGTACAACCTCATGGCGGCCGCCAGCATCGTCGCGGTCCTGCCGGTGGCCATCCTCGTCGTCGTCGCACAGGAGAAGATCGTGAGCGGACTCACCTCGGGGGCGGTCAAGGAGTAACCATGGCATCAGTCAAACTATCGGGCATCACGAAACGATACGAGGACGTAACGGCAGTCGACGACATGAACCTGGAGATCGAGGACGGCGAGTTCGTCACCTTCGTCGGCCCCTCCGGGTGCGGCAAGTCGACCACGATGGAGACGATCGCCGGACTCACGCTCCCCACGGAGGGGAGCATCGAGATCGGTGGGCGCGACGTCACGGACCTGCCGCCGAAGGACCGGGGGATCTCCATGGTGTTCCAGAACATCGCGCTGTTCCCGCACATGGACGTGTACGACAACATCTCCTTCGGGCTCCGCCTCCGGAAGTACGACCAGGAGGAAGTCGAGCGGCGCGTCGAGGAGGCGGCCGACATCGTCCAGTTGGAGGGGATGATGGAACGGATGCCGAGCGAGATGTCCGGCGGGCAGCGCCAGCGCGTCGCCATCGCTCGCGCCATCGTCCGCAACCCGGGCGCATTCCTGATGGACGAGCCGCTGGCGAACCTCGACGCGGAGCTACGCGTCCACATGCGCACACAGCTCCAGCGGCTCCACCGCGAGCTGGACACGACCATCATATACGTCACACACGACCAAGCACAGGCGATGACGATGTCCGACCGGATCGCGGTGATCAACAGCGGCGTGCTCCAGCAGGTGGCGCCGCCGTTGGAGTGCTACAACGAGCCCGCAAACCGCTTCGTCGCCGGCTTCATCGGATCGCCGTCGATGAACTTCATCGAGGGCGAGGCGGTCGCAGACGGGTTCGAGTCGACTTACACCGACATCGAGTTCGACCCCGACGCACAGGGTGTTTCGCCGGGCCAGAACGTCACCGTCGGCGTCCGGCCGGAGGACGTTCACCTCGAACGAAACGCCGGGGAGGCGGGCGCGCCGACCAAGGCGTTCGACGCCGTCGTCGACGTGATCGAACCGGTCGGGAAGGAGGTGAACGCGTACCTCCTGTTCGACCGCGACGTGGAGGCGAGCGCCGAGGGCCGCGGCGAGGGGCAGTTGCTGATCAACCTCGAACCCGACACGACGATCTCCGAGGGCGACGACGTTCAGGTCGTGTTGGACCGCGACAACGTCCACCTATTCGACCGGGCGAGCGGCGACGCGATCAGCCACTCGCTGTAGTCGGCGACCCGCGGTCCGCTCCGCGGCCTCTCCTCGCTGTCCCGCCGCCGGCGCCCCGGCGCGAGCTCGCGGCGTTCGAGGCCCGCTTCCGACTGACGCAGAGAACCGTTCGCGACCGCTATGCCACGCTGACGAGCGTGATCCGGTGGGCCTCGACAGCCTCGACCATCGCGCCCCAACCGCCGACCTCGACGGGCCCGCCGTCGGTCTCGACGACGAGCCCGACCCGGCCGCCGTAGCTGGCGACGGTGTCGGCGTCGACCGCGTCATCGTCGCCAGCGACCACGACGTCCGAGAGGACGCCCTCGACGACACGGTCGTCGCCGCTCTCGGTGTCGGTTCCCTCGATCCGGAGCCGGACGGTCGCCCCGTCGCGGAGGAGCGGCGCGACGTCGCGGACGCAGTACCGAATGTCGATGTAGTCGATCGGCGGCTCGTCGTCGCGAGTCGTGTAGATCGACTTCCACGCGTCCCACTGGGTCGTCAGAAAGTACCAGTAGAACACGTACGTGTGCGTGCGGTCGTCGACGAGCACGCCGTACTCGTTGGTCGACCCCGCGTGGGGCGCGAAGCAGGTCTTCGTCCGATCGACGATCACAACGAACGGAGACGGGACGCGGCGGTGGCGGGCCTCGGAGCAGATCCCGGCGAGGTCCTCGGCATCCGGGAGCACCTCGCCGTCACCGTCCGGGGTGTGTATCGAGAGGTTGACGCGGACGCCGCGGTCGGTGGCCGCCCGGAGCGCCGGGCGCAGCCGCTCGAAGTGGTCGACACCGAGCGATAGGTTCACTTGCGTCTCGGCCTCGCGGATGAACTCGTCGGCGTTCTTGATCACCGTCTCGAACCGAGTGACGATGCTCACCGTCGACCGCTCGACGGAGGGCTCGTTCCAGCGGCGCTCGATCTCTTCGGTCGCGGCCGTGAGCCGCTTCGCCCGCGACTCCAAGTCGTCGGTGATCTCGTCGAGGTCGTTCGCGCGGGCGTACAGCGACTCCTGCTCGTACGTCTCGATGTAGCCGGCGCTCTCCAGGTCGCGCAACACGTCGTAGATCCGCGGGTCGGGCACCCCGCTGACGTCGGCGACCCGCGTGACCGGGGCGGCACCCAGCTCAAGCACCGTGACGTACGCGTCGGCCTGGTACGGCGAGAGGCCGGCGTCCTCCAGCGTCTCCGTGAGTTCTGCGCGGTCCACTCTCATCCACCGTCCCCGATCGGTCGCTCCGTCCCGACAGAAGCCACCGCACGGCCGACTGTCGGATCGGCGGAATGCGCGCGTTCGAAGCGGGCGCGGACCGCTCGATCTCGTCCGGGACGTCGTGGTTCCATGCGTTGAACTACCACGGCTGTAATAAAACGTTTTATTTCCGTCTCGGCGGGTTCCGTCCCTCGCGAGTCGTCCCAACTGAAAAGGCTTTATTCGGTCCGTTGTGGAGAGATCGTATGGACGATTCGCTCCCCGGAGCCGACGGTCGGCCCCGGTCACGGTGGACGCGCGAGCAGGCCGCGGGGATCGGGCGGCGCGGGGGGAACGTCGCCCCGGTCGCGGGTTCGCCGACCGTCGACCCGTTCCCGGACCTCCACATCTGGGACACGTGGCTGCTGCGGGACCGCCACGGGGGGATCGCGGAGGTGGACGGCTGGCGGCTGGCGTTCTCGCTGACCGCGTCGGCGGACCTCCTCCCCGGGACGCGCCACGACGTGGCCGAGATCCGCTGCTTCTGCTCGCGCGACGGGAGCGAGTGGCGCGACGCCGGCCCGGTCTTCGACGGCGGCGCGCTCGGTCAGCGCCAGTGGGCCGGCTCGGCGCTGTACGACGACGGCGACGTCTACCTCTTCTACACCGCGGCCGGCCGCGAGGACGCCGACGAACTGACGTACACCCAGCGGATCGCGGTCGCGCACGGCGGCTCCGTGACCGCCGACGCGGACGGGGTCGAGATCGCGGGCCCGTGGACCCACGAGACGCTGTTGGAGCCCGACGGCGACCGATACGAGACGGAGGCGCAGTCGCGCGGGATGACGTACACCTTCCGCGACCCGTGGTTCTTCGAAGACCCCGCGTCCGGCGAGACCCACCTCCTCTTCGAGGCCAACGTCCCGGCGCCCGAGCGCGACGGGGACGACGCCGCGACGAGCGAGCGGCGCGAGTTCAACGGCTGCGTCGGCGTCGCCGCCTCCCCCACGGGCGACCCGCTCTCGTGGGAGCTCCGCCCGCCGCTCCTCGACGCCGTCGAGGTGAACCAGGAGCTCGAACGCCCGCACGTCGTCGTCGCGGACGGCCGCTACTACCTGTTCGTCTGCAGCCACGTCCACACGTTCGCGCCGGGGGTGACCGGCCCGGACGGGCTGTACGGCTTC
Organism: Halorubrum sp. ASP1; assembly: GCF_005435135.1. Taxonomy (NCBI): domain Archaea; kingdom Methanobacteriati; phylum Methanobacteriota; class Halobacteria; order Halobacteriales; family Haloferacaceae; genus Halorubrum; species Halorubrum sp. ASP1. Next base: position 179,617 of record NZ_SGUA01000004.1, read on the forward strand.
GTCGCGGACCGGTTCGAGGGCCCGTACCGCCCCCTGAACGGGAGCGGGCTCGTGGCGACGAACCCGTCAGGCGCGCGGTTCCAGGCGTACTCGTGGATGGCGTTCGCCCACGGCGAGGAGGTGCTGCTCCAGAGCTTCCTCAACTATCACGACTTCGCGGGCGACTCGCTGGACGCGGTCGCGGAGCTCCCGGAGGCCGAGCAGCGCGCGCGGTTCGGCGGCACGCTCGCGCCGACGCTCCGGCTCGCGGTCGACGGCGACGAGACGCGGCTGCTCGGGGCGCTCGACGCCTGGCGGATCCCCGCGCCGGACGAGCCGCTCCCGCCGGTCGACGAGTCCGAAGTCCCCGACGACGACTTCGACGGGGTGACCCGCGAAGGCGCCGTCGGCGGCGATTACGGCGCCAACCGCCCGTTCGGGTCGGAGTACGACGAGCCGGTCCCGTAGCCTACGCGACCGTTCTCGTGCCGTCCGCAGTGGGTGCGGGCGGGAGGTGAGAGGCCGGCGACTCCGCGACCGGTGCGCCGGACGGGAGAAAAAACGCCGAGTTACGCGGGGACGGTCGCTTCCGTCTGCTCCTCGGACCGGTCCTTGACGAACGTCACCGGGCAGTCCGCTTCGAGCAGCACGCGCTGCGCGGTCGAGCCGAACAGCGCCTTCCCGGTCGCCGAGCGGGAGCGCCCGCCCACGACGACGAGGTCGGCGTCGAGGCTCTCGCTCTTGTCGAGGATGCTCTCGGCCGTTTCGCCGAGCGCGCCGCGAATCTCGTAGTCGACGCCCGCGCGTTCGAGTCGCTCGGCGACGTCGCTGACGATCCGCGACCGCTCCGAGACGTCGTCGGGCGTGACCTCGGAGTCTTCGTCGATGTTCAGCTGCGTCTCGATCGTGTCGTATCGCTCGCGGTCGAACACGTGGAGTAAGACGACGCGGCCGTCCGGGTCGACGACGGACGCCGCGGTCTCCGCGAGTTCTTCGAGGCGGCTCTCGTCTTTCGATCCGACGGCGAGGAGGACTGTGTTCATGCTCATCTCGATTACTGATTGGGGACGCCGACACTTATATCTTCGGAATATTAATTCGGAGTTGAGTTAATATTCATGAAGTCGGGCGGATCGCGCGCTCGGCGGTCGTGCCGGTCGATCGACGCGTCTCCGCGGATCGGTTGCAATCCGTCTGAGCGACGAGAGAACGAGCGGCCTCGCGGGCGACGACCGGCTGTCGCCTCGGCGCCGCCGGCTCAGTCCGTCCGGCCCGACGGCGTGTCCGGGAACCCGCCGTCGAGTTCCCAGATAAAGAGGTCCTCGACCTCTGCGCGGCCGCCGGACGCCGCGAACGAGATTCCGGTGCTGTCCGTCCGCGTCGGGTAGACGCGGCTCGTCAGGCAGTGGCGCTCGTTGGCGAACAGCTCGACCGTGGAGCCGTCGAGGAAGGCCCGGAGGGTGAGGGGCTCGTCGTACGGCGTCACCGGCATCCGCTGTTCGTCGCTCCGCGCGCGCGGGTCCTCGCTCGCGGCCGAGCGGTCGACGACGAGCTCGTTCGTCGCGTTGTAGCGGATCTCGGTGCGCTCTCGCCGGTCCGGCGACTCGAAGACGGAGAGCGTCACGGCGTCGGCGTCGTCGAGCGCGACCGTCGCCGCCAGTTCGAGCGCGCGGCCGCCGGCGGGAGCGGTCCACCGCTCGTCGTCGAGTGAGACCGACGCCCCGTCGACCTGCTTCGCCTCCCTGAGCGCGGTCAGCTGCGGCGCCGGCCGCTGGGTCAGCTCGCCCGACTCGTCCACCTCGATCCGCCGCGGGACCGACAGCGAGCCGGACCAGCCCGCGTCCCACTGTGCCTCGGCGTCGCGGGCCTCGGGGAGCCACCCCCACGTCAGGTAGCCGTCGTCGACGGCCATCGACTGCGGCGCGTAGAAGTCGCCGCGGTCGAGGACGCCCCGGGAGGCGACCTCGAACGCCCCGTCGCGACGCGTGCCGACGAAGTACGGGACGCTCTCGTAGTCCGAGACGTGGAGGAGGTCCCACTCCCCGAAGCGGAGCAGCTCGGGACACTCCCAGACCGCCCCGGCGTCCGGCCGCTCTGCGGTGAGGAACCGCCCCTCGTAGCGCCAGTCGCGGAGGTTCTCGGAGCTGTACCGGAAGACCGTCCCGCCGACGTCGGTGAGGCCGGAGCCGATGAGCTGGTGCCACCGGCCGTCCTCCCGCCAGACGCAGTGGTCCCGGAACTCCGCCTGCCAGTGTTCCGTCTCCAGCACGTCGACGTCGTCCGGCGGCGCCTCGATCACCGGGTTCGACCGCTCCTTGGTCCACGACCGCAGCATCGGATCCGCGGCGGTCGCCAGGCAGGGGAGCTGTCGGCGGCCGCGCCCGCCGGTGTACAGTATCGTCGGCTCGCCGTCGAACTCGACCGCGCAGCCCGACCAGCAGCCGTCGCTGTCCGGGCCGTCGGGCGACGGTGACAGCGCGAGCGGCTCGTCGCGCCAGGTTACGAGGTCCTCGCTCGTGGCGTGGCCCCAGTGGATCGAGTTGTGGTACGGGCCGCCCGGGTTGTACTGGTAGAACACGTGATACGTCCCGTCGCGCTCGATCAGCCCGTTCGGGTCGTTGAGCCAGTTCGCCGGCGGCGTGAGGTGGTACCGGGGCCGTTGCTCGTCGCCGTCGAGCCGCGCTCTGAGGCGTCGGAACCCCTCCCCGTCGACCGGGCGGTCGAACCTCGGGTTCGGGCCGGCCGCCAGCGACTCGACAAGCCCCTCGACGAGCCGGTCTCGGTTCGTGCCGTACGGCTCCGAGACCGCCGGCGTGAGCGCCAGTTCGCCGACGCCCAGCACCGCACCCTCACCCGGGTGCCATGAGACCACGCTGGTCTGGGTCGGCCGGTCGTGCTCGCCCTCGACGGTCGACGCGAGGACTTCGCCATCGGCGGGGAGCCGGTCCTCGTAGCGGGCGTAGGGAACCGTCCCGCGGTCCGCGACGGGCGTCCGGAGCCCCTCGAACGCGTCGACCGCGGGGTGGTCGTCGTACACCGACCGCCAGAGGGGCCCGGTCGGGGCCGTGACGGTCCGCGTCCCGACGGCGTCGGGCGCGACGGACTCGAAGCCGAGCGACGTCGCCGCCCCCACGGCGCGGAGGCTCAGGAGGAGTCCGCCGCCGTCGCGGACGAACGCCGCGAGCGCCGACGCGGTCCGGTCCTCGACCGCCGGCGCCTCCGCGCGGTGCCACCAGAGGACGTCGTGCGCCGTCGTCGGCGTGACCCGCGCCGGGTCGACGAGGTCGACGTCGTACCTGGCCTCCGCCCACTCGCGCGCCGCCGCCTGTCGGTCGCTCGGGTCCCCCTCGACGAGGAGCCCGACGCGAACCGGTCCGGCTGTCATGCGTCGGTCATCGCCTCCCGGGATAAAAACGCGATCCATCTCGCGGCGCGGGACGGCGGTCGTCTGCCGTCGCCGCCCGCCGATCGAACCGGGCGATTGCGGGCGGACTGGACCGTTTCGATAGTGCTAACAGACGAGGGACTTCTATCGACGCAGTACCGGTCGCACCGGCGGAGAGCCGCGGCGGACCGCGCGCCGCGTCGGCCGGATCGCACCAAAAATGACAGAGCGCGCATGGTGGAAGGAGGCGGTGGTGTATCAGATATACCCGCGGAGCTTCAACGACTCCGACGGCGACGGGGTCGGCGACATCCCGGGCATCGTCGAGAAGCTCGACTACGTCGACGAGCTCGGCGTCGACGCGGTCTGGCTGAGCCCGGTGTACGAGTCGCCCCAGCACGACAACGGGTACGACGTCAGCGACTACCGCTCGATCCACTCGGAGTACGGGACGATGGACGACTGGGAGTCGCTGCTGGCCGGCCTCCACGACCGCGACATCCGCCTGGTGATGGACATGGTCGCGAACCACACCTCGTCCGAACACGAGTGGTTCCGGCGGTCCCGCACGGACCCGGACGGGGAGTACGGCGACTACTACGTCTGGCGCGAGGGGGACGCCGACGAGCCGCCGAACAACTGGAAGTCGTTCTTCGGCGGCTCCGCCTGGACGTACGACGAGGAGCGCGAGGCGTGGTACCTCAGCCTCTTCGACACGACGCAGCCCGACCTCAACTGGCGCAACCCGGACGTCCGAGCGGAGATGTACGAGGTGATGAACTGGTGGCTCGACAAGGGCATCGACGGGTTCCGGCTCGACGTGCTCAACCTCATCTCGAAGCCCGAGGGGCTGCCCGACGGCGACCCCAGTCGAGACCTCGTCGGGAGCGAACACTTCGTCGACGGCCCCCGGATCCACGAGTACTTGGCCGAGATGCACGACGCGGTGTTCGCCGGGCGGGACATCGTCACCGTCGGCGAGATGCCGGAGCTAACCCTGGAGTCCGCCCGCGAGTACACCGGCGAGGACGGCCCGCTCGACTTAGTCTTCCCCTTCGAACACGTCCAGGTCGACTTCGGGCCGAACGGCCGGTGGGACGTCGGCGAGTGGACGCTGCCGGAGCTCAAGTCGGTCCTCGATACGTGGCAGCGCGGCCTCGACGACGAGTGGTGGACGACCCTCTTCTTCGAGAACCACGACCAGCCGCGCAGCGTCTCCCGGTTCGGCGACGACGAGCGGTACCGCTACGAGTCCGCGACGGCGCTCGCGACGGCCCTCCTAACGCTGCGTGGAACGCCGTTCGTCTACCAAGGCCAGGAGCTCGGCATGACGAACACCACCTTCGAGAGCCTCGACGACGTCGCCGACGTCGACACCGTCCGGAACGTCCGCGAGCTGATCGCGGACGGCGTGTACGGCGGGTACGGGGAGGTCAGGGGCGTCGTCGAGGCCCGGTCGCGCGACAACGCTCGGACGCCGATGCAGTGGACCGACGGCCGACACGCGGGCTTCACCGACGGCGACCCGTGGCTCCCGGTCAACGACGACTACGAGGCCGTCAACGCCGCCCGCGAGCGTGAACGGACGCCGTCCGTGCTGTCGTACTACCGGACGCTGATCGGCGTGCGGGGCGACTCGGAGCCGCTCCGGTACGGCTCCTACGAGCTCCGCTACCCCGACGACGAGCAGCTGTACGTCTACGAGCGGCGCCTCGACGGCGAGCGGGTCGTGGTCGTGCTCAACCTCTCGGGCGAACCCCGGACGGCCGACGTTACCCCGGTCGGGCCGTCCGCCGCGCTGCTCCTCGGGAACTACGAGTCGGTGCCCGAGGCGCCCGGCGAGCCGTTCGACCTGCGCCCGTACGAGGCTCGGCTGTACGCCGAGTCCGGCTGAGGTCCGGCCGGCGCCGTCTGCGGACGCCGCCGGGGTCCCGTGAATTTAATACCGGCACGCGCGAGGTGCGGGTCGAGAGATGTCCCGTCGGCACCGAGGCGAGGCGACCGCGGAGCAACGGCGCGGCCAGCACAGCGGACCCGTCCGAGCGCGGCATGACGCGTGAGGCGCTCGTCGCCGGCGAGGCGCTGATCGACTTCATCCCCGACAGGCACGGCCCGCTGGCGGCGGTCGAGTCCTTCTCCCGACGCGCTGGCGGCGCGCCGGCCAACGTCGCGGTCGGGCTCGCCAGGCTCGACCGGACGCCGTGGTTCTGTACGGCGCTCGCGACCGACGCCTTCGGCGAGCACCTCGCGTCCGTCCTCGACCGCGAGGGGATCTCGGACCGGTTCGTGCGCCGCGTTCCGGACGCGCGGACCGCGCTGGCGTTCGTCTCGCACGGCGAGGACGCCGACCGAGAGTTCACCTTTTACCGAGAGGGGACGGCCGACAGGCGGTTCGACGCGAGCGGCGTCCCGGACGAGGTCCTCCAGTCGGTCGACGTCGTGGTCGTCGGCGGAGTGACGCTGACCGTCGAACCGGCCCGCTCGGCGACGTTCGACCTCGTCGAGCGCGCGCGGGCGGCGGACTCGCTGGTCTGTTTCGACCCGAACGTCCGGCCGGAGCTCTGGGAGGTCGACCCCGAACCGACGCTGCGGCGGATGCTCTCGGCGACGGACGTTCTCAAGGCCTCGCGGGAGGACCTCGGCGGCGACGCGCTCCCGGCGGCCCCCGACGAGCTACTCGACGCCGGACCGGACGCCGTCTTCCTGACCGAGGGCGAGGCGGGGGCGCGCCTGGTCGCCGGCGAGGACTCCCCGTGGGAGTGCGGCGAGTGGCGCCACGGCGGCTACCGCGTCGACGACGTCGTCGACACGACGGGCGCGGGCGACGCGTTCACCGCGGGCGTCGTCGCGGGACTGGTCGACGAGGCCGCGCCCGAGGAGGTCCTCGGGTTCGCGAACGCCGTCGCCGCGGCGTCGACCCGCTCCGAGGGGGCGATGACGGCGCTCCCGGACAGGGAGGCCGTCCGGCGTGTCCGGGAAGACTCCTGACCGCCGCTCCGGAGGTCGCTCGCGGCGAGTCTCACTCGGCGCCCGACCGCACGTTCGTCCCGACGAGGGCGATCAGGTACGAGAACGCCGGGAACAGCACGGCGACCGCGGCGAGGTGTCCGGGATCGATCCCCGCGGGACCGTCGAGGAGAAGCCCAGTGTACTGGAGGACCGCCAGCGTGAGTACCACGACCACCGTTCGCGCGGCGTACTCTGCGAGCGATTGGTTCGGGGACCGCATACGGCGGGCTGGCTCTCCCACTCACTCAACGCTTTCGGGCCGGTCCCGCTCGCGTTCCCGCCGTCGGTCCAACACTCGCTTGTACCCCTTCCCCGGGCCGCCCTCGATGGGCCACCCGCGCGTGCGCCACTGCGGCGGCTCCGGCGAGAACTTCGGACAGGACCCCGAGCACTCCCGCGCGGTCGGGACCTTCCCCTTCGCGGCGCAGTGCGGGAGAAGCGCGCGGCCCTCGCGCCTGAGTTCGAAGTGCCGGCAGTCGGGACGCATCGTCTCGTGGAACGACCGCCACCCCTTCCCGTAGGCGCGCTCCGCGATCTCAAGCCGGAGCGTCTCCGTCTCGGGATCGCGGCGTTCGCCTTCGCCCGGCGCGAGGTCGCTCGGGTGCCACGCCACGTCGGCCGCGTCGGCGTCGACGCCCGCGGAGAAGTCGGTCGCGAGGATGCCGGCCTCGACCGGTAGCTCGCGGAGGAGGGCCGGCTCGACGCGCTCGCCGGTCGTCTCCGTCGCGAGCCACGCCTCGTCGGCGAGCCCGGTCTCGACGTCGTGGTCGAGCTGGTCGGCGAGCCGGTCGGCCGCCGAGCGGTCAAGGTCCGGCTTGTTTTCGACCGCGACGATCCGCCCGACCCAGTCCGGGTAGGGCCGCACCCGGCGGATCTCGATCCGGTTCCCGTCGCGGCGCGTCTCGATCAGGTCCCGGCCCGCGGCGCGGTGGACCGCCCGCCGCACGTAGCGCCACGGGTAGCCGGGGTCCGGCAGGGCGTCGCGGTACCACGCCCACTCGGCGGGCGCGCCGCGGACCACGTGGAGGAGGTCGGAGTCGATGGTCCGGTCGCCGAACGCGCGCCGCCGCGCGAACGCCGGCGGGTCGACCTCGATCACGACCGTGTCCCAGCGGCGCTCCTTGGTACCGAGCTGGCGGGCGACAATCGCCGGACGCGGCCCCTCGCTCGGGTGCCAGGCCAGCTCGGCGAACCGGCAGACCAACAGCTCGTAGCCGAACTCGGCGTCGGGCGTCACTGGTCGACCCGTCGAGCGGGGCGGACAAAAGCGAACCGCTCGGGGGGTGCGGCCGCCGTCGACCGCGTGCGGCCCCGTCCCGATCAGACGTACTTGCCGTCTTCCTCGTCTTTCCGCTCGTCGAGGTACTCGTGGGCCTCCTCTAGGATGTCGCGCGGGCCGTCCTGCGTGATCGTGTTGATCGCCTGGTCGTAGTCGCGCCACTGGAGGTCGCGGTGCTCCTTCGAGAGCTCCGCGCTCGCCTCGAACGAGCGGGCGATGAAGAGGTGGACCGTCTTGTGGATGGTCTCCCCGTTCGCCTCGAACACGTAGTCGTACTCCCTGCGGAACCCGTCGATCAGCCGGAAGTCTTCGATTCCGGCCTCCTCGCCGACTTCTCGTATCGCCGTCTGCTGGAGCTCCTCGTCCCCCTCGACCCCGCCTTTGGGGAACTCCCAGTCCCCCGGTCGGCTCTTCAGGAGCAGGTACTCCCGTTCGCCGCGGGTATCGCGGAAGAGGATGGCTCCGGCACTGGTCGCTTCGACCGTCATTGGCCGCAGGTAAGCGATCACCCCTAAAGAGCGTGTCGGACTTCCGAACGGTCGCGTCAGTGCGGACTGGAAGACGACACGGCGGGGTTCCGAGCATCGCCGGACGGTCGAAACGGCGCCACACCGCTCTCGGTACCGGTCAATAGCACTCGGTCGGTCTCATAGTTCGTTTTATGATTGCGTCGCACGTGGCCCGGAATAATGGGAGCGACTGCCGAGGTTCGGCGGCGGTGTCGACTCGCGACGGAACCGCACCGCGACAGGGGCGTGACGCTCCACGGCGTCGACGGCCGGACGTATCACGCCATCGACGCGACCGAGGACGCCCGCGACCGCTTGGCGGACCTACGCCTCGGGGACGCGGTCGAAGTCGTCCTCGAACCCGTCCGCTGTCGGGGCGACGGCTGGCGGATCACCCGGTTGCGCAGGGTCGACCGAGGGGACGGTCCGGCCGGCCATCTTCAGGGAACTGGTTCGACGCAGCGCCGACCGTCCGGCGAGCGGGACGACTCCGCGGGCCGGCTAAACGCGAACCCGTAACACGGGGTTCGAGCCCGAACGCGGCCGCGGCGCGCGGCGGTGTAGATACCGCGGGTGCGCTCGGCTCCAGCGACCGTCACATCCGGGGGGAAGTCGGGGCCCGGAATCGCGGGTAGATGCGTTTTTACCGCTCGGGCGGCCATTGGCGGACGACCCCCAGCCATGACCTTCGTCACGAAACTCGACTTCGCGTCCGGCGACCGCGACGTGCTCGTCGAGACCGTCCAAGAGCTCAAGGAGACCCTCGAACGCAAGGGCGCCGAGTGTAAGGGCCCGCACGCGAGCCCCTCCGAGACGGTCACCGTCCCGCTGTACAAGGACCTCGCGCCGGGCGACGAGTTCTCGCCGTGGCGCTACGACGTGTACCGCCGCTCGATGGAGATCCACGGCGCCGACGACATCGCACGCGACGTGGTCGGCCGCGACTTCCCGGACTCGATCCACGTCGAGGTCGAGGTCGACCAGAAGAAGCCGCTCGGACACCGACGCGACTGAGGCGGTCGGCGTCCGGAACGGGCGGGCGACGCGGTCACGGCTGCGCTTTTCGCCGCGACGACGCTCCCTCGCGAGCCGCCGGTCCGTCAGCCGAGCGTCCGCAGGTTCTCCGTTTCGACGCGGTCCGGGAGCCGTTCCAGCGCCGCGTCGCACCACGCGTCGTGGCCGAGCGTGAGCGCCGTCTCGGGGTTGGCGTCCGCGAGCGCGGCCACGCCCGCCGCGGCCGCGACCTGCGCCGCGTCGTCGGTCCGCTCGGGCACCTCGGCGGTGAGCGGGTACGTCTCCGAGAGCGCGGGCGGGTAGGGGCCGAACGGCGGCGTCACGCGCCACACCGCGTCGTAGGCGTGGTCGGAGGGCGCCTTCGACTCGGTGAGCAACAGGTCGTCCGGCGCCGTCAGCCGGCCGAGGCGGTCTCGGTGCCGTCGCACCTCGGGCCGGCGCGCCGCCTCGTGGGAGGTGTAGAAGAACGCGTCCTTCGAGCCGGGGTCGGTGCGCTCCAGCTCCTCGGCGCGGTCGAGCAGCGCGCGGTAGCCGTCGAGCATCGCCGGGTGGCCGCGGGCGCGGCGGTCGACCAGGTCGAGCAGGTTCCCGGACCGGATCGCCTCCTTCACCCGGCGCAGCTCCTCGAAGGTGACGTGGAGGTTGTGCTCGGCGAGCAGGCGCTCCGTCTCGCCGTCGCCGAAGCCGCGGAGGTCGGCCGGGGCGTGGTCCGCGCAGACGGGACACGAGCAGGGGAAGTAGTCGAGGTCCTCCAGGTGTTCCGTCCCCGACACCGTGAGGTAGCGGCCGTCGCGGGCCATCAGCGCGTAGGCGGCCGAGTCGAACAGGTCGCAGCCGGCCGCGACCGCGAGGGCCAACATCATGGGGTGGCCGGCGCCGAACAGGTGGACCGGGACGCCCGGGCCGAGGCCGCGCTTCGCCGCGCGGACCGCCTCGACGACCTCGGCGTAGCGGTACGAGTTCAGGAGGGGGACCATCGCGCCGACCGGGAACACGTCGAGGTCGGTCGCGGCCGCGTGCCGACCCGCCGCCTCGCGGAGGTCGGCGTACGTCGCGCCCTGGACCGGCGCGTTGACCAGCATCTCGCCCGTGTCGGCGTCCTCGGCGTCCGCGAGCGCCCGCTTCGTCGTCTCTAACTCCCGCTCCGCCCGCTCGCGGTCCGCGTCGGGCGGCGTCGGGACGTCGACGGGGGTCGCCACGTCGCTGCCGATCCGCCGCTGGAACTCGATTATCTCCGCGGTCGTCACGTCGATGTCGCCGTACTCGGCCAGCTGGAAGGAGCCGGAGTCGGTCATGATCGCGCCGTCGAACCCGAGGAACTCGTGGAGCCCCTCGTCGACCACGCGGTCGCGGATGCGGTCCGTGCTGCGGATGATGTAGGAGTTCGTGATAAGCATCTCCGCGCCGAACTCCTCGCGGAGCCGCTCGGGCTCGATCGTGAGCACGTTGGGGTTGACCACGGGCAGGAGCGCCGGCGTCTCAACCGTGACGTCGGCGCGCGGGACCTCCAGTCGGCCGATCCGGCCGGCCGCGTCGTGGTCCCGGATCTCGAAGTGATCGCGCATACCCCGACTGCGCGGACGCGAGCGGTAAGGGTTGCGTTCGGCGGCGAGCGCGCCGCCGGGAGCGCGGTCGCGCCCCCGTTACAGCCCGGTCGGGTGCGAGAGGTACGTCGTCTCGACGCCCCAGTCGTCGGTCAGCGACTGGAGCGCGCGGACGCCGAACGTCTCCGTGGCGTAGTGGCCGGCGAGGAACACCGTGACGCCCGCCTCCCGCGCGTCGTGGTAGACCTGCTGTTTCCCCTCGCCGGTGATCAGCGCGTCGGCGCCGGCGGCGACCGCCTCGTCGAGCCAGTCGACCCCGGAGCCGGTGACGACCGCGACCCGTTCGATCTCGTCGGGGCCGAAGTCGAGCACCCGCGTGGGCGACGACTCGCCCTCCGGCTGCCCCTCGAAGCCGTCGAGCGTCTCCCGGATCGCCGCCGCCGACCGCGGTTCCGCCGCCTCGCCGATCGTCCCGACCGTCACCGGCCCCATCTCGCCGAACGGGTCGCGGTCCGCGAGCCCCACCGCGTCCGCGACGCCGGCGGCGTTGCCCAGTTCCCGGTGGCCGTCGAGCGGGAGGTGCGAGACGTACAGTGCGATGTCGTGCTCGACTAAGGTCGCGATCCGGTCGTGGACCCGTCCGGTGACGCGCTCGATCCCGCCCCACGAGAGCCCGTGGTGGACGACGAGGGCGTCGGCGTCCGCGTCGGCGGCGGTCTCGATCGTCGCCCGCGCGGCGTCGACCGCGAACGCGACGCGCTCGATCTCGGCCTCCTCCGGCCCCACCTGGAGCCCGTTCGCGCTCGCGTCGACGTCGGCGTACGCGGCCGTGTCGAGTCGGTCGTCGAGTCGGTCGACGTACTCGGAGAGCCTCATACCGACCCGTGGACCGGCCGGGAAATAAAGCGCGGCGGTCCGCGGGGACCGGTCCGGGCGAAATCGCGAGCGGTCCGGGGCGCCGCAGCGGACGCGAGGATTAGTCGTCCAGCTCCTCGGCGACGGACTCCGGGATCGTGTCCGGGCCGCCGGCCCCCGCCTCGGTGAGGTCCGCCCCGTCCGGCCCCTCCGCCTGCGCGGTGAACTCGGGGTCGAACAGCTGGAGGGCGGTCCGGATCGTCTCCCAGTCGTCCTCGCCGGCGGCGTCCCGGAGCGACCGGGTGGGGGCGGCGAGCAGCTGCCCGACGAGCGCGTCCGCCAGGTCCTCGACCGTCTCGCGCTGCTCGTCGCTCAGGTCGCCCTGCGCCTCCAGCTTCGACATCGCGCGGTCGAGCTCGCGCGCCTTCACCCGGTCCGCGCCGGCGTACATCGCCGAGATGGCGTCGTCGGCGCGCTTGCGCTTGTACGCCTCCAGGATGCGGTCGAGCTCGTCGTCGATGATCGACTCGACCTTCCGGGCCTCCTCGGCGCGGCTCTCCCGAGTCCGCTGGGTGACGTCCTCGAGGTCGTCGATATCGTAGACGGTGACGCCCTCGCGGGCGCCGGCCGCGGGGTCGACGTCGCGGGGCTGCGCGATGTCGATACAGACGACGCGACCGGCGCCGTCGACGTACGACGGGTGGACGACGAGGTCGGGGCTCCCGGTCGCGGTGACGACGAGGTCGGCCTCGGGGATGATCGCGGGGAGGTCGGCGAGCGACACCGCCTCCGCCCGGGTGTCGACCTCCTCGACGACGAACTCCGCGTGGGGCACGGTGCGGTTCGCGACGACGATCTCGGAGACGGCGGTGTCGTCGAGGGTCCGGGCCGCGAGCGTCCCCATCTCGCCGGCGCCGACGACGACGGCCGTCCCGTCGGTGAGGTCGATCTCGCCCGCCGCCAGCCTGACGGCCGCGGAGCCGAGCGAGACGACGCCCTCGTTGATCTCGGTCTCCGTCCGCGCGCGCTCGCCGACGTGGAGCGCCTTCGTCACGGCGTCTTTGAGCACCGGTCCGATGCCGCCCGCCGACTTCGACTCCTCGTAGGCCTCGCGCAGCTGGCCGATGATCTGGTCCTCGCCGAGCACGAGCGACTCCAGTCCGGAGGCGACGCGCATCAGGTGTTCCAGGCTCTCCTCGTGGTCGAGGCGGCGGACCGCCCCGGCGCGCACGTCGGGGGCGAACGTCGACAGCGCCGTCGCCCCGTCGACGGTCCGGTCGGTGACGACGTACGCCTCCGAGCGGTTACACGTCTGTACCGCGAACGCCTCTTCGACTCCCTCGCGCGCGAGCAGGTCGGAGACGGTCGCGCGGACGCCGTCGCCGCCGGCGGCCTCGATCTCGTCGACGGTCGCGTCGGCGTGGGCGACGCTCACACCGGCGATCGCACCCGTCTCTCTCATCGGTCGAGTACCTCCTCGATCACGGTGTCGGCCTCTTGCCGTCCGTTGGATCTCCCCTTTTGTAAACCCTTCCAAACCCCCCGGGATCTGACAACGCGCCGGACCGCTTCCCGGCGTTTCGCGGGCGGGACGCCCGCCGCTTTCAGCTCCTCACGGATCTCGCCCGAGAGCGCCGCCATCGCGCCCGCCCCCTCGATCTCGGCCTCGATCCGCTCGCGCAGCGCCTTCGCGAGCGCGGGGCTCGTGCCCCCCGTCGAGAGCGCCACGGTCACGGGGTCGTCCTCCACCGTCGCGGGGACGACGACGCTCCCGGGGTCGCGGCCGCCCGACACGTCCGTTCGGTTGACGAGGAGCCCCCGGTCCAGCGCGGCCGACTCGACGGCGGCGTTGACCGCGGCGTCGTCGGTCGCGGCGACCGCGAGCGCCGGGGCGAGCCGGTCGATCCAGTCGGGCACCGCCTCCGGGTCCGGGGCGGCGCGTATCAGTTCGACGGCCGGCCCGTCCGCGGACTCCGAGTCGCGCCCGTCCGCGAGCGATCGCAACCGCTCGTCGAACTCGGGGCTGACGACGACGACTCGGGCCGCCTCGTCGAACCCCCGCGCCTTGCGCGCGCCGACGGCACCGCCGCCGAAGACGGCGACCGTCTCGCCCGCGAGGTCGTGGTAGAGCGGGGTCACGCCGTGTTGCTGTCCGCCCGGTCCGCGATGCGGATGCCGGTCTTCTTCAGGATGCGCGTCGAGAACAGCGTGTCCCAGTCGTCGGCGCCCACGTCCCAGTGGTCGGCCATCAGGTCGCGCACCTCCGCGATCCGGCGCTCGCTCTCCGCCTCCGTGCGGCCGTGCGTCATCGCGAAGAAGTTGTACTCCCAGACGCCGGCGTGGCGCGGGCGCTCGTAGCAGTGCGTGACGAAGTCGAGGTCCGCCACCGCGGGCCCGACCTCGTCTAAGACGTCTTCCGGCACGTTCCAGACCGTCATCCCGTTCTCGGTGTAGCCGAGCGCGTAGTGGTTCGGGATGACGCCGACGCGGCGCACCTTCCCCTCGCGCTCGAACCGCTTGATCGTCTCGATCACCCAGTCGACGTCGGCGCCAATCGCGGCCGCCACGTCGGCGTACGGCGTCTCGGTCACCGGGAGCCCGCCCTGGATCTCGACCACGAGGTCGCGCTCGTCGGGGGTGAGCGTCCCGCGGTCGCTCGGCGAGACCTCGGGGCCCAACTCCGAGAGGTCCACGTCGCCGTCGGGCACCGGCCCGTCGACGAGGAACTTCGCGCCGACGTGGAACTCCCGGAGCTTCGGGAGGTTGTACGTCTCCTGGCCCGTCGCGGACTCGATCTCCGCGAGCACCTCCTCGACGCGGTCGTGGCCGTCCTTGTCCGGGTCGGGGTGGTCCGCGACGCTCACCACGAACCACATGTTGAGGTGCGGGTGCTCCCGCTCGTAGTTGTGCGCGACCGCGGTGAACTCGTTCACCGTCTCCGCGATCTCGTCGTAGCGGTCCTCGGGCGCGTGCATGGCGACGAGCGACGCCGCCCCGCCGATCTCCTCGGCGTTGACGAGCGCGCCGAACCGCGATAAGATCCCCTCCGCGTCGAGTTCGCGGACGCGTTCGCAGAGCGCCGGCCCCGTGACCTCGACGCCGCGCTCCCTGAGCGCGGCCGCCGCCGCGTCGAAGGGGCGCTCCGCGACCGGGAAGCCGCCCTGGAACGCGTTGATGATCGCGCGGTCGAGCGCCGTCAGATCCGCGTCGACCTCCTGCATGGACCGATCTCGGATCCGAGCGAGAATAAGCGATTCGACCCGTCGCCGCGGCGGGCCTACCCGTCGAGGTCGCGGGCGATGTCCGCGAGCGATGACCGCGGCCCGCGGTTCGCGTCGTACAGGGTCCGCTCGCCCGGGATCCGCAGCCCGTACAGCTCGCCGGGCACCACCACGTCGAGGACGACGCTGTCCCCGGGCTCCCGACCGTTCGCGTCGAGCCACTCGACCAGGCGGTTCGTCCCCTCGCCGGCCTCGCGCGCGAGCCGTCGGTTGTCGTACGCGCCGCGCAGCAGCCGCCCGTTCGAGTCGGCCGCGACCCGCGCGTGGCGCTCCTCGCGGTCGATCGCGACGCGGATCACGTCCCCCGCGCCCACGCCGAGCGCGTCGCAGGCGCCGGACTCGACGCGCCCGCCGAGGGCGTCGTCGTCCGGGAGCCTGACGCAGGGGCGGCGAGTGCCGCCGCTGCGGGCGAGCGAGACGCGAATCGAGGAAACGTCCTCGCCGTCGGAGGGAACGCGAGGCATCGGGGCGCCTTACTCGTCGGCGTCGTCGTCGCCCTCGCCGAGCGCGGCGGCCACGTCGCCGTCGCCGTCGACGACGCTGGCGTTGATCTGCGCGATGTCGTCGTCGACCTCGCGGCCGCGGACGGTGATCCGCTTGCGCTCGCCCTCGCGGGACGGCTCGAAGCCGACGCCGCCCTCCAAGAGAAGCTCCTTCAGGCGGGTGCCGGAGACGTCCTCGCGCATCGGGCGTCCGGTCTCGTCGGAGCCGCCGGTGAGTTCGATGGTGTGTTCGGGGAGTCCGACCGCGTCGCCGCCGATCTCGTCGCCGAGTTCGCGACCGAGGAATCGGTTGGCGTCCTGTCCGTCGACCTCTCGCTGGAACGTCTCGCCGGTCTCGGGGTCGGCGACGACGACTTTGAATTCGGCCATGCGCGAACCCAGATGCCCGCGCATAAAAAGCACGTCGAAACGTCGGAACCGCGGGCCGCGGCGCGCTCAGGCGTCTGCCCCGTCGACGCGGACGATCTCGCGTGCGCCGTCCCCCCA
This sequence comes from Halorubrum sp. ASP1, assembly GCF_005435135.1. Taxonomy (NCBI): domain Archaea; kingdom Methanobacteriati; phylum Methanobacteriota; class Halobacteria; order Halobacteriales; family Haloferacaceae; genus Halorubrum; species Halorubrum sp. ASP1. The sequence continues at coordinate 195,461 of NZ_SGUA01000004.1, forward strand.
CGCGCCCTCGACGAACGCGGCCTCGACGGCGCGAGCGACGGCGTCGGGGTCGTCCGGGCCGCCCGCGTCCGCGACGCTCCCGACGGATGCGGGGTCGAACGGCACGTCGAGCGCGCCGTAGACGCGGTCGGTGGCCCGCGCGATCGGGTCGGGGTCCGCCGCGGAGACGACGAGGACGCCCGCGACGAGCGCCGCGTCGGCGCGCACGCGCTGGGCGAGCCCCGCGATCTTCCCCCCGTTGGCGGCGCCGGCGCCGTCGGCGACCCGAAGGGAGTGGTCGCCGGGGCAGAACGCGTTCGGCGGCTCCCCGCGGACCACGTCGGCGCCGAGGTCGCGGAGCGCGTCGCGGAGCGCCTCGGTCGCCGTCTCGTACCGCGCGTCGATCGACCCGCGGCCGTCCCCGGTCGGCACCGCGACGCCGAACGACAGCGTCGCCCCCGTGTACGCGACCGCGCGGCCGCCGACGTCGCGCTCGACCGGCGGGAACCCCGCCGCCTCGGCCGCCCGTTTCGCGGCCTCGAACCCGGGCTCGCGGGCGTCGCGCCGGCCGAACGCGACCTGTCGCGGCGGCGCGGTGACGCGGACCGCGGGGACGCCGTCCGCGGCCGACGCGAGCAGGGCGGCCGTCGGCTCCCGGTCCGCGGCCGGCGTCGCGAACTCCCCTCTGAAGACGCGCATAACGGACCGAACGGGGGCGGCGCACAAGCCCCTTGCGCCGGGCGAGACGCTCGCGTTAAGTTTGGCGTGAATTGTGGTAGACTGCGAAGGTTTCGAGCCAGTTTCGAGCTGTCTCTAGCGCGACATTGCTGAAACTATTCGCAAATGATGATGTTCGTCGTTCTATCTCCCAAAAGACACGTTCGATAGCATTCCGATTTCCATGTCGAATGATTTGAAATCGATACCCGTCTTCAGCAAGAACTGATCCAAGATAGTCTGCGTCATCGACGAGGAACTCGACGTTATTCAGCTGATAGCGCCGGTGTAGCTCGGTGAGAAACCATCGCGTTGTCTGTTTATTTGCGGTCGGATAGAGGCTCAAGTGAAGGATCTCGTTCGTCTGTGGATCAACCGCGGCGTACAGCCAGAACTTCTGGCCGTGGAGGCGGATCATCTTTTCGTCAACCGCGAGTTGATCCTCGGAGACGGTCGAGATCGGCTGTAGATCGGCCTTATGAACCCAGTTGTGGATCGCGACGTGACTTCGACTGATTCCAAACAGTTCAAGATGCTTACTTACCTCGCGCAGTGATATACCGGCCAAGTGACTGCGGATCCCTACTTCAATCGCCCAGCGTGGCGTTCGATCTCGCTCCACAAACGAAAAGTCGATCCACGTGATACGTTCGCTGAGGCGTTCGATTTCGGCCATAAGCACTCTGAAGTCGAGCGCCTCATCCTCTAACTTAACGCGACCGGCGAGACCGCGCGACGACGGCGAAGTCTCGGGCGGCGCGGGGGCGACCGCGTGACACAACAGTTTTGTCGGCCCTGGAAGTGGTACAGGTATCGATGAGCGATCTGGGCGCGCTTCCGGTCCAAGCGTACCTGACCGCCTGCCTGCTGGCGGGGGGCATCGGGCTCTGGCTCGGCCGGGTCGCGTGGCGGGAGCGCGACGAGCCCGGCGGGATCGAGGTCGCGCTCTACCTCCTGTGCGGCGGCGGCGCCTCGCTCCTGTACGCCCTCCGGGTCGCCGCGCCCGGCGAGGTCGCGATGAGGGTCGCGCTCAACCTGTCGACGCCGCTCATGGGCGCGCTCCCCGTGCTCTGGACTCTCTTCGCCCTGGCGTTCACCGGCCACGACCGCTGGCGGACGGAGAACCGGATCGTCGCGCTCGCGACCCCCGCGTTCGTCTGGGTTCTGCTCGCGTGGTCGAGCGCCACCCACGGCCTCGCCCGCCGCTCCGTGGCGCCGGTGACGGAGGGTCCGTTCACGCTGCTCGGCTACGGGCTCGGTCCCGCCGGGGGCCTGTTCGTCCTCCTCGCGTACGGGCTGTGCGTCGCCGGCGCGTTCCTCGTCGTCGACCTCTACGAACGGACGGGGAACCGGTACCGGCTCCAGACGTTCGTCGTCCTGCTCGGCACGCTGTTCCCGTTCCTGGCCGGCATCGCGACGTTCGTCGACGTGGGGAGCTACGCGAACCTCTCGTGGCTGCCGACGGCGTTCGTGATCCACGGCGTGTTCCTCTACGGGACCGTCTTCTGGCTCGGCACCCTCGACGCGGCGGTCGTCGCGCGCGACACCGCCGTCGAGGTGATGCAGGACCCCGTGATCGTCTCCGGCTCCGACGGGCGCATCCGCGACCTGAACCCCGCCGCCGAGGCGATCCTCCCGCCGGACGCGGTCGGGTCCTCGCTGTCGGAGGTGTTCCCGCGCCTGGAGGTCGGCGTCGAACACCCGATCGCCATCGACGGCCGGCAGTTCGACATCCAGGAGAACCCGATCACCGACCCCCGGGGGACCGACCGCGGCCACGTCTTCCTGCTGCGCGACGTGACCGCCCGCGAGGAGCGCCAGGCCGAGCTGGAGCGCCGAGAGGCCGAGCTCGAACGGCAGAACGAGCGCTTAGAGGAGTTCGCCGGCGTCGTCTCCCACGACCTGCGCAACCCGCTCGCCGCGGCGTCGGCGGGCGTCGAACTGGCCCGCCAGCGCGGCGACGACCCCGACGGCGCCTTGGAGCGGGCGGCGAACGCCCACGAGCGGATGGACGACATGATCGAGGGGCTGCTCGCGCTGGCGACTGCCGGCGAGACGGTCGACGAGCTCGACCGCGTCTCGCTCGACGGGACGGTGCGGCGCGTCTGGTCGCGGTTGGAGACCGCCGAGGCGACCCTGACCGTCGAGGGCGGCGACGCGACGGTGCTGGCGGACCGCGACCGCCTCGAACAGCTGGTCTCGAACCTGTTCCGCAACGCCGTCGACCACGCGGGCGAGGACGTCGCCGTCACCGTCTCGATCGAGGCCGACGGCGACCGGGTCGCGCTGGCGGTCGGCGACGACGGTCCCGGGGTCCCCGCGGCCGAGCGCGAGCGCGTCACCGAGCGCGGCGTGTCGCTCGGCGGCGGGACCGGCCTGGGGCTGGCCATCGTCGGCGACATCGTCGAGGCGCACGGGTGGTCGCTCTCGGTCGCCGAGTCCGACGCCGGCGGGGCGGAGTTCCTCGTCGAGGGGATGGAGGCGGCGGACGCGTGACCGGACCGCAGACCGAAGGAGCCGACCCGCCCGGGACGACCGTCGCGCTCCCCGGCGAGGTCGTCCGCCGGTACGAGAAGTTCTCGCGGTTCAACTCCCCGTACCCGGCCCACGACCGCGGCCGCGCCGTCGACCTCTATCCGGGCGACGGCGTCGGCCGCTCGCCGGTCGCCGGGGTCGTGAGTCACGTCCGTACCGTCGGCTGTCCGGACCGCCCGTACGCGGCCGCGGAGGACCACCTGATCGTCGTCGACCTCGACGAGGGGTGGTGCGCGCGGGCGGGCGTGCCCCCGGGAACCGTCGCGCGGATCCTCCACGTGATCCCCGAGGTGGAACCCGGAGACCGGGTCGCCGTCGGGGACGCGCTCGGCCCGACGACGCGCTCCGGCTTCTTCGGCCAGTGGGTCGACGACCACGTCCACCTCGGCTTCCGGGCCCCGGGCGCGGACCCCCTCCGGGCCAGCGGATCCCTCCCGGTCGCCGTCGACGCCCCGGTCGAGCCGGTCGCCTGGGACGGGACGGGCGCCGTCGTCGAGCGCGGGCCGACCCACGTCGTCCTCGACGGGCCGCGCCGCTCCGGGGCCGGGCCGGCGTTCGCCGCGCTCGCGAGCGACGAGGGCGTCCCGCTCGACGGCGGGCTGACGCACTACGCGGGCGGCGGAACGTTCGCGCACGCCCCGAGGCCGGCGGACGGCGCGGGCGGCGGCTCGCTCGGACCGGGCGACGCGGTGTCGCTGCTCGGCACGCGGATCGGTACCGCGGCCGACCACGAGGCGGCGGGCGGCGCGCCGCGCGTCGAGTGGGACGCCGTCGACGTCCTCGCGAACGGCGAGCGCGTCGTCGGACTGTCACTGTTCGCGTCGCGGACCGACCGGTTCGGCGTCAAGGTGGTCTGTCCGGACCGCGAGTTCGCCGTCGGCGAGCCGGTGACGGTCGAGGTCGTCCCGAGCGGCGACCCGATCCGCCTCGGCGTCGGGTGAGCGGCGGCGGGAATCGCCGGCCGGTTGTCTCGCGTTTCCGGGGGGTACAAGCCGGCCCGGCGTCTGCCCGGGAACATGGACCGCACGGACATCGCCGAGATGGACCCGCTGCCCGACGCGGCGATCGAGTTCGTCGAGCGGAAGTTGGAGGACGAGCACGGCTACCTCTCGTGGCTGAACACGTCGGTCGAGACGATCGAACGCGGCCGCGTCGTCCTCTCGGTCCCCTTCGACGACAAGCTCACCAACGCGGACGGGCGGACGATCCACGGCGGCGTGGCGGCGACGCTGATCGACACGGCCGGCGGCGTGGCTCAGCGCACGACGTTCGATGACCCGCTCGACGGCGGCGTGGCGACGGTGAACCTCAACGCGAACTACCTCCGCCCCGCGAACGGCGACCTCCGCGCGGAGGCCGAGGTGGTGCGGGCGGGCGGCTCGATCGGCGTCAGCGAGATGACGGTCACCACCGCCGGAAACGGGGGCGAGGCGGCCGCGGACGACGGCGCGAACGACGGGGACCGGTCGGAGGTCGTCGTCGGTCAGGGCTCGTTCCGGCTGTTCCGCGAGTAGCCCGGGCGGTCGGCCAGGATCGCGTCGAGGGCCGGCCCGGCCTCGTCGACGGCCGCGTCGTCGTCGGCGTCCGCGCCGTCTCCGGCGCCCGTGCCGAGCGCCGCCGCCAGCGCCGCGACCGGCTCGCGGTCCGCGCGGTCGGGGGCGGCCCGCACGGCGACCGACTGCTCGCCGAGCGAGACGAAGTCACAGCCGAGCCGCTCCGCCGTCTCGCGCAGGCCCAGCCCGGCGTCCGCGTCGCCGGCGACGACGGCGCGGACCGGGCTCTCGAACGCCTTCGCGGTCCGCTCGTAGCCGTCGATCCGCTCGGCGAGGTCGCGGCGGTCGGCGTCGCGGTCGTTCGCGAGGTCGTCGAGCGCCGCGTCGAGGCTGCGCCGGAGCCCCGAGACGGTCGGGCGGTTGCGGAGGCGGAGGTCGCGGTCGACGAGGTCCGCGAGCCCGCTCACGTCGTCCGGGTTGCCCTCGGGGACGACGAGCCCCCACTCGCGGGTCCAGCCGCCGAGGACCGCGGCGTCGACGTCGCGGTCGGTCGGGCCCGCGGTCACGGCCACGTCGGGGACGCCGTCCCGGAGCCGGCGGAGCCCCTCGCGAGAGCCGACGGCGAGGTACCGCGGGTTCGCGAGCCGGTCGAGCAGGCGGTTGAGCGCGGGGTCGTCCTCGCCGACGCCGAGCAGCGTCGGCGGGCGCACGTCGGGCGAGAACAGGTCGACCGAGACCGTCTCGCCGGCGTCGAGGTACTCCGTGTCGGGGTCGACCGCGACGACGCCGTCCGCCTCGACGAGGCTCGTCGTCGCCCCCGACCCCTTGTCGACCGGGTAGACGAGCGGGCGATTGCCGTCGTCCAGGTCGAGCAGGCCGACGGGCATCAGCCGCAGGCGCCCCTCGCCGTACCGCTCCCCGACGCCCATCCGGCCCTCGACGGTCGCGGTCGCGGGCTCGTCCCGCCCGGCCGCCTCGCGGATCGCGGGCGCGACGAACGTCCGGAAGATGGTGAGCGCCGAGACCGGGTACCCCGGGAGCCCGATGTACGCCGACTCGGCGCCCCGTGAGTCGTCCGCCCCGTCGGTGCGGTCGAGCCGCCCGACGAGCATCGGCTTGCCGGGCTTGACCGCGACGCCGTGGAGGAGGAGCTCGCCGCGCGCCTCGATCACGCGGTAGATGACGTCGACCGCGCTCGCGGAGGTCGACCCCGAGGAGAGCACCAGGTCGCACTCGTCGGCCGCGCGGCGGAGCAGCCGTTCCATCTCCGCGTAGTCGTCGCCGGCGTGCGGGTAGAGGACGGGCTCGCCGCCGGCCTCCTCGACGCCCGCCGCGATCGTCGTCGAGTTCACGTCGTATATCTCGCCGCGCTCGGGGTCGAGCTCCTCGCCCGGGCGGACGAGCTCGTCGCCGGTCGAGACGATGCCGACGCGCGGGCGCCCCTCGACCGGGACCTCGTCGACGCCGAGCGCCGACAGCAACCCGATCTCGCGGGGCGTCAGCCGCGTCCCGGGGCCGAGCGCGCGGGCGCCGGCGGCGATGTCGGTCCCCGCGGGCATCACGTGGTCGCCCGGCGCGACCGACGTGCGGACCGCGATTCGGGCGGAGCCGTCCCCGTCGCCGGCATCGTCCCCGCCGACCTCGTCCGTCCGCTCGACCATCACGACCGCGTCGGCGCCGTCGGGCATCACCGCGCCCGTGGATATCTCGGCGCAGGTCCCCGGTTCGACGGTCACGTCCGGCTCCGCGCCCGCGTGGACCGCGCCGACCAGGTCGAGCTCTGCCGGGTCGGCCTCATCGGCACCGAAGGTGTCGCGCGCCCGCACCGCGTACCCGTCCATCGAGGCGCGGTCGAACCCCGGCACGTCGACGGCGGCGTCGACGCGCTCGGCGAGGACGCGCCCGCGCGCCTCCCGCAGCGGGACCGTCTCCGGCGCGGGCGAGAGGTCGAGCGACGCGATCGCCTCGCGGGCGGCCTCGGGGGTCGCGAGGTCGCGGAACTCCTTGCGGTCGCTCATTCGGTCACCTCCCAGAGCTCGACGTCGACGGGCTCGCCGGCGTCGAGCCCCTCCCGCGGCTCGGGGACGACGACCCACCCCTCGGCGAGCGCGACGCTGGAGAGGATCCCCGAGCCGCTCGCGCGCGTCGGCGTCGCGGTCGGGAGAGCGTCGTCGCCGTCGCCGTCAGTCGCCTCGGCCTCGTCGGGCTCGGAGAGCGACACCCGCGCGAACGTCCGCACGCCGGGCTCGCTCGCGACCTTCTGGTCGAGCGTCGCGCGGCGCGTCGGGAACGGGTCGGCGTCGGTCCCGCCCGCCCGCTTCAGCGCGGGGCGGAGGAACTGCGCCGCGTTGACGATGCACGCGACCGGGTAGCCGGGCAGCGAGACGATCGGCGTCCCCTCGGCCGCCCCGAGGCAGACCGGGTGGCCCGGCTTCAGGGCGACGCCGTGGACGAGCACCTCGCCGAGGCCGTCGACGACCTCGGGGATCAGGTCCCGTTCGCCGACCGAGGAGCCGCCGGTGGTGACGACCACGTCGGCGTCGAGGTCGGCCGCGACCGCCTCGCGGAGCGCGTCCGGGTCGTCGGTGACCACGTCGCGGTACCGGGCCTCGCCGCCCCAGCGCTCGACGAGCCGGGAGACGGTGAGGCCGTTCGTCTCGATCACCTCGCCGGGGCCGGGGTCGGACTCGACGAGCTCCTCGCCGGTCGGGACGACGGCCACCTCGGGCGGCTCCCGGACCGTCACCTCGTCGAGGCCGACCGAGCGCAACAGGCCGAGGTCGGAGGGGCGCAGGACGTGGCCGGGCTCGTAGAGGCGCTGCCCGTCCGCGACGTCCTCGCCGGCCTCGCCGACGTTCTCGCCGGTCGCGACCGCGTCGAACACCTCGACCTCGTCGCCGACCGACTCGACCTGTTCGACCATCACCACCGCGTCCGCGCCCTCGGGGACCGCGCTGCCGGTGTGGACGCGCGCGGCTTCGCCGGGCGCGACGGCGTCGGCCTCGGCGGGCTTGGCCGCGAGGACCGCGGGCGAGCGGTCGCCGGCGCCGAAGGTGTCGCTCGCGCGGACCGCGTACCCGTCCATCGCGGCCCGGTCGTACCCCGGCACCGGCGCGGGCGCGTCGATCGGTTCGGCGACGACGCGGCCGTCCGCCGCTCCGACCGGGACCGACTCCGTCCGGTCGTGGGGCGTGACGGCGTCGAGCAGCGTCGCCCTCGCGTCCGCGACCCGGGTCCGCCGCTTGAACCCGGACTCGCGTCTGTCGTGGCTCATGGGATCACATTCGCGGCCGCGGGCAAAAACCCCGTTCTCCGCGGGCGCGGGCGCCGTCGTCTCCGGCCGCCGACCGCTTCGCGCCGCTCCGACGCTGTGCCGCTCCGTCGCTCCGCGCCGTCCGTCAGGCGAACCAGGAGAGGAGGCGCCGGGTGCGGTGGGCCGACTGGAGCGCGGCCACCTTCGCGGCGACGGCGCCGTCGACCGCGGTCCGCTTGGTGGCGCGCGCGCCCCGCGCGGCGCCGGTCCGCGCGTAGTAGGCCGACCGGCGCCCGGCCGCGCCGACGTAGTGTTTCGCCGCCATCCGGATCGGCGCGCGTCGCCCCTCGACCGTCGTCGTGCCGCGGCGGATCGCCGTCAGCACGTCGTCGGCGGTGACCTCGCGGACCGACTCGGCGCCCTCGATCGTCAGGTCGGTGTACGCCCGCCCGACGTACTGGAGGTGGTGCGCGTCGCTCGCGGCAACGCCGGGGTAGCCGTGCTCCGCCGCGAACCGCCGCGCGCGGCGGTTCCGGTACCCGGTGAACAGCCACGCGTTGAACACCTCGATGGCGTCGACCTCGGTGGCCGCCCCCGGTTCGGAGGTCGCCCCGCCGTTCGGCCTCGGTTGGGGAGCCTCCGACCCGGCCGCCTCGCCCGGCGCCTCGCCGGCCGGGTCGGGGGTCGCCGCCGCCTCGTCGGCCGGGCCGGGCGTCGGGATGTTGCGCTGGCGGACGCCGTGGCGCGAGCGCTGGAACGGGTGGGGGACGATCGCGACGCCGCCGCGGTCGCGGACCCAGCGGACCGTCTCGGCGTAGGGGCGCCCGCGGGGCGGCATCCGGTCGACGCCGACCGCGAGCAGGTGGCCGTGCGCGGTCGACACCTCCACGCCGGGGATCCCGATCAGCCCGTACTCGGGGGCGATCTCGGCCGCGCGCTTCGACTCCCGGATCACGTCGTGGTCGGTGACGACGACCGCGTCGAGGCCGATCTCGGCCGCGTGTTCTAAGATTAGCTCGACGGGCTCGTGGCCGTCGTAGCTCCCCTCCGAGTGGACGTGCGGGTCGATGCTGACGGTGACGCTGGACACGCCCGTCCTACGCGGCGGGGGGTATAAAAATGGACGAACGACGGCGGGCCGACGCGCTCAGCCGAACAGCCCCTTGATCCTGTCGACGACCGATTCGTCCTCGTCGGCCTCCTCGGCCTCCTTCCGCTGCTGTTCGCGCAGCTCGCGGAGCTTCGCGGCCTGGTCGTCGGTCCCCTGCCCGCTGTCGGTCTTCACGTCGCCGCCCTGGAGCCCCTTCAGCTCCGAGACCGCGTCGTTGACCGCGCCGGAGGTCGTCCGCGTCTCGGTCGCGGAGCCCGCCAGCTTCTCGGCGTCGACGTCCGCGTCGTCGACCGCGCCCGTGTTCAGTTCGAGCCGGCGCGTCTCGGAGCGCTCGACGCCGCCCCACGTCAGCTCCGCGTCCGACAGCTCGCGCTCGATGTCGGCGCGGACCGACTCCTCGGTGACCGCCTCGCCGTCGCCGCCGGCGTCCGAGCCGGACCCGCCGCCCGCCTCCGCGGCGCCGCTCCCGGCCTCGGACGTGCCGCCCTCGACCGCGCCGCCCGCGGCGCGCTCGACGCGGTGAGCGACCAAGGCACCGCCCGTCGCGCCGATGACCGCGACCAGCCCGAGAGTGTAGCCCGCGACGATCTGCGCGCTGTAGTCGGGGTTTGCGACGACGTTCCAGTTGCGCGGGTACGCCCAGGTGAACGCGGCGGTGCCGACGAGGGTGATCGCGACGCCGACGCCCGCCAGGTACAGCATTCGGCGGTCGACCGGGAGGAGGACGACGATGCCGAACAGCAGGGCGGGGAGCCCGGCCGCGGCGGCGACGGCCGCGACCTCGCGGACCGCGTACGTCGAGAGCGCGGTCGGGTCCAGCGTCGCGCTGTAGAGGAACACGACGACCCCGATCACCCCGAGGGCGATTCCGGCGGAGAACAGCCCGAACCCCGCGTACACGTCGATCGTCCGGTCTGGGTCGCCGACGTATCGGCGGTAGTACTCGATGAGGACGTTCTCTGCGTCCGCTTCGCTCATACGCGAACGTTTCCGCCGAGTGTAATGACTGTTACCCCGGCGGTCCCGGCCGGGCGGCGGCGCTCGACCGGAGCGGTCGGCGGTCGACCCCGCCGACCCGTGCGTTTTTCACCGCGGGCGACGAGGTTCCACGCGAGAATCCGTGACGCCCGAGTGCCCCCGCTGCGGCGCCGCGCTGTCGTCGCTGTCGCTTGGTGCCGCCACCGCCGTCGCCTGCGAGGAGTGCGGCTACGCCGACGTCGAGGCCGACCACTCCGGCGATCCGCGGTTCGCCGAGAGCTGGGCGGACGCGCTCGCGCGCTTCGAGGAGGACCAGTAGCGGTCGACAGGACCCCACCCACACCATGCCCACGCTCGACATTTCCGAGGACCACGCCGACCGGATCGAAGCGCTCCGCGCGGAGCTGGCCGCGGCCCACGCCGGCCCGTACGCCTCCGTCGACCGCGAGGACGCGCTCGCGTACCTGCTCGACCTCGCGGACGCCGTCGACGACCCGGACCGCGTCGCGGCGCCGGCGACCGACGACGACGGCAGCGAGCAGTCGGCGGCCGCGGGCGACGCCTCGCCATTCGACCGCGCCCACGCCCGGGAGCTGCTGGCGGCGCGGAACCGCCGCCGCGGCGACCCGGACCCGGACGACCCGATGGACCTGTCCGACATCGCCGCCGCCTTCGAGGTCACCGGCCGCAGCGAGATGACGAAAGACGAGCTGATCGACGCTATCCTCGACGCGGCGGCCGCCCTCGCCGCGGACCCGTTCTCGCGCGTGGACGTCGACATCGACGACGCCGCGGACGGCGCGGACGACGCCGTCGACGGAAGCGGAGCGACCGAAGACGACGACGGAGCTGATGCGGACGACGACGGCGGCGACGAGACTGAGGCTGACGACGACGGCGACGGCGACGCGAGCGAGGACCCGGCGGGCGGGAGCGACGACGGCGGCGCCGGCCAGCTGGACGCGATGATGAGCCTCCTCGACACCCACGCGGACAAGTGGCGCGAGGCCGACGGCGACGCGCGGTACGAGGTCGACCTCCCGGACGGGAGCGTCGAGACGGCGCGCACGAAAGACGACGTGCGCGCGCTGCTGTTCCGGAACTACTGACGAGGACCACACATGGGATTCATCGACGCGCTCCGCGCGTGGCTCTTCGGCGCGGACGACGACGCGACCGACGCGGGCGAATCGGACGACGAGGCGGGAGCGAGCGGCGACGACGGAGACGCGAGCGACGGCGACGACGGAGACGCGAGCGACGGCGACGAGCCGGACGGGCTCGACCCCGCCGGAGCGACCGAGACGCGCACCGCGAGCGCCACCGACGACGCGGTCGACGCCCTCCGCGACGTGCGGCGGTCACAGGACGCGGGGACTCCGGACGACGCGGACGGCGGCGGGCGCGCGCCGGACGACGACCGCACGAAGCCGTCCGACGGGGGCGGTACCAACCGTTAGGTACCCGGGGGCGAACAGGGGCGTATGACAGACGCGTCCGGCGACGGCGAGTTCCGGTCCCCTGACGACCTCCCCGAGGATCCGACCGACCGGGAGTACGTCGAGCGAGCGATCAGGCTCTCCGAGGAGGCGGTCGAGGCCGGCAACACGCCGTTCGGCGCGCTGCTCGTCGTCGACGGCGAGGTCGTCGGCGAGGCGCACAACGAGACGCGGACCGAGGGCGACGTGGCGGCCCACCCCGAGTTGACCCTCGCGCGCTGGGCGGCTCGCGAGCTCGACGCCGACGAGCTGGCGGCCTGTACGATGTACGCCAGCACGGAGCCGTGCCCGATGTGCGCGACGGCGATCCACTACGCGGGCGTCGGGCGGGTCGTCTTCGGCGTCGACGGCGAGACCCTCGGCGAGCTCTCCGGCGACGTGGTGCCGATCCCCCTCGAGGAGGTGATCCGGCGCGCCGACGGCGACACGACCGTCGAGGGACCGGTCGCCGTCGAGTCCGCGATGGCGGTCCACGACGACTTCTTCCGCGAGTCGTGACGACGGGACCGCACGCGGGCGGCGGGGGCGATGCCGACGACCGCGCGGCCGACGAGACCCCCGCCGTCCTCTCCGTCGGCGCCGCGGCCATCGACGAGTGGTACGCGGTCAGCAACCTCCCGGAGCCGGACGGCGGCGCGTTCGCCGACGAGGTCACCTCCGCGTTCGGGGGCGTCGGCGCCAACGTCGCGGTCGCGCTGGACCGCCTCGGCCGCGACGCCGGCCTCGTCAGCCGCGTCGGCGACGACGAGTACGGGCGCCGCGCGCTGGCGTACCTCGACGAGACCGGTGTCGACGGGACCCACGTCGCCGTCGGCGACGCCGCCCACACGCGCTCGCTCATCCTCCGGGACCCCGACGGCGAGCGCGCCATCGTCACCGCGGGCGAGAGCTTCCGCGGGCTCCGTCCGGGCGCGGACGCGCTCGCGGCGATGGCGGACGCCGACGTCGTCTTCCTCACGGCCTACGCGCCCGACCGCGCGGCGCGGCGGATCCTCGACCGGGTGGAGTCGCTCCGGGAGCGCTCTGCCTCGGGGGCCGACGGCGCGCCCTCGCCCGACTCGGGCGACGCCCCGCCCGCGCTCGTCTTCGACCTCTCCGGGGCCGTCGAAGAGCTGGTCGGGCGCGGCACCGAGCCGACGACGGTCCACCGGTTCCTCCACCGCGCCGACCTGTTCGTCGCGGACGGCGTCGCCGCCCGGGCGTTCTTCGGCTCGGCGGCGGCCGCGGTCGAGCGGGTCGCGGCCGCGCAGCGTCGGGCGGCCGACCCCGAGGCCGGGCCCGGGACCCTGTCGCGCCGCGGCCCGACGTGGCCCCGCGCCGTCCTCACGCGCGGGGCGGACGGGATGACGGCCGTCGCCGGCGGCGAGGCGTCCCGGTTCGACGCGTTCGACGTCGAGACGGTCGACGCGACCGGCGCCGGCGACGCCTTCACCGCGGGGCTGATCGACCGGTGGCTCGCGGGGGAACCGCGGGGAGCGGACGAGCCGGGGGAGCCCTCGGCCGACCGCGAGGCCGTCGCTTCCGGCGTCCGGTTCGCGGCCGCCGTCGCCGCGATCAACTGCACGAGCCGGTTCACGCAGCCTGGGCTCCCGACCCGCGACGAGGTCGAGGCGTTCCTCGCCGAGCGCGGGTTCGGGCCCGACGGGAACCCGTAGCGGCCGGGCGGGCGCGCGGGGCGGCCGGCGGGAGCTACCGCGCCTCGTCGGCGGCCGCGACGAGGTCCGCGACGCGGTCGGCGTCGACCGGGGCGGTCGTCTCGCCGCCCGCCTTGAGCGCGGTGCCGACGATCGCGCCGTCGGCGACCGAGAGCAGGTCCGCGACGGTCTCCGGGGTGACCCCGCTACCGACGAGGACGGGCGTGTCGAGGCCGTGGCGCTCGCGCTCCGCGACGACCGACTCCAGCGCGCCGGCGTCGACCGCTTCGCCGGTCCCCGAGCCGGAGGCGATGACGGCGTCGGCGAGGCCGCGCTCGGCGGTGTCGGCGAACGACTCGGCGGTGTACCCCTCGGGCGTCAGCGGCGCGGAGTGTTTCACGTCGGTGTCGGCGAAGACGCCGACGTCGACGCCGAGGCGCTCCCTGAGCCGGAGCGTCTCGTGGGCGCGCCCCTGGAGGATCCCCTGGTCGGTCACGCGGGCGCCGGTGTGGACGTTCGCGCGGACGAAGTCGGCGTCGACCGCGGCGGCGACGGAGAGGGCGGCCTCGGCGTCGTTCCGGAGGACGTTGACCCCGAGCGGGAGGTCGGTCTCGGCCGCGACCGCGGTCGCGGCGCGGGTCACGCCCGCGACGACGTGCGGCGGGACCTCGTCGGGGTAGAACGGCGCGTCGCCGAAGTTCTCGATCACGACGCCGTCGACGCCGCCGCGGTCGAGCGCCCGCGCGTCGCTCGCGGCCCGATCGATCGCCGCGCGCATCGCCGCGCGCCCGTCGTCCGGCGCCCGGGGGGCTCCGGGGAGGGGCGGGAGATGCACCATGCCGAGGAGCGGCGCGGCCGTGCCGAAGGTGGATTCGAACTCCATCGTCGGGAGCGACGCGGCGCCCCGACAAAAGCCTCCCCACAGCGTTTAGGCCGGCGCCCGCCTGAGTCCGACCGAGATGGGAATCGACGCGACGGAGCCCGGCGACGGCGACGTGACGCTCGTCTTCTCGCTCGGGGCCGCGCGCTCGCTCGCCGACCCGGCCGCGGCGTTCGCCGACGCGCGCCGGTGGAGCCGCCACGTCGGCGTCGTCGCGAACGAGGCGGACCGGGTGGCGGCGTTCGCCCGCGAACACGGCGTCGAGAACGACTACGCGCTCCGGAGCTGGGACAAGTGGGGCACGCTCGCCGACGTCCGGGACGAGAGCGCCGCCCCGCGGTACGTGTTCGTCGGCACCACCCGCGCGGACGAGCGCGTCGCGACCGAGACGGGCTACGAGTTCCTCCGGGTCGACGAGGCCGCCGAGAAGGCCGGCTGGGAACTCTCCGAGCCGGGGGCGCCGGACGCCGCCGAGGAGGGGCGCGCCGGTCGGCTCGCGCGGGCCCGGCGCGCGCTCCGGAACGCGCTCTCGCGGTTCCGGTGAGTGACACGCGCCCGTTCGGCGGTCGGGGGCGCCGGCCCTCCGCCCGCGGAAGGTACAAACCCCCCGTCGCCCAACGTGGGGTATGTCCTCACCGCTCGCGGACGAGCCGGTCGAGCCGGCCGGCGACGACGGAGAGCCGCTCGCCGAAGACGAGTACGCCGACTACGCCGACGAACTCGGCGACGCCTGGGAGGTCGTCGACGGGCACCACCTGGAGGCGAGCTACGAGTTCCCAGACTTCGAGACGGCGCTTTCGTTCACGAACGACGTGGGCGAACTCGCCGAGGCGGAGTGGCACCACCCCGACATCGCGCTGTCGTGGGGCGAGGTCGGGATCGAGATGTGGAGCCACGAGGTCGGCGGCCTGACGCGCGCCGACTTCGTGATGGCGGCGCGGATGGACCGCCTGTACGCCGACTACGGGGAGTGACCCGACGCATCAACGAACGGCTTTAAACCTCTGCCGGCGAAACGTCGGATAATGAGCGAGAACGTCTTCCTGGTCCCGATCGACCCGGAGAACTTCGACCGAACGGTCCGGACGCCGGTCGATCTCACCGACTACCCGGATCGCCCCGAACCCCTCGCCGACCTCGACGAGGCCCGCCTGTGGGCCGTCGACGACGACAGCGGCAACGGGTCGACGTTCGAGAAGATGGAGTCGGGCGACCTCCTGCTGTTCTACGCGGACGACGAGTACGTCGCGACCGGCCGCGTCGGCGAGGCGTTCGCGGACGAGGACCGCTGGGCGAGCGGGACGTTCTGGACCGCCTTCCCCACCACCCGCGTGTACACGGTCACCGACTTCGGCGCCGTCTCCGCCCCCAAGCGCGCCGTCAACCGCATCTTCGACTACTCGTCGTCGTACACGCCCGGCTTCATGCGCGTCGCGGACAGCCGCGTGACGACCGAGCTCTCTTCGATCGAGTCCGCGCTGGAACACTACACGAAGCGGAACGCCTGAGCGCAGACCGCGCAGGCGGGTTCTCAGTTCTCGACCGCATCGACCAGCGTCGCGTACGCCGGCTCGTACGCCGCCGCCACGCGGTCGGGCTCGCCGCGGACCTCGCCGGACAGCGCCGGGAGCGGCTCGGTCGCGAGCGGTTCGATCATCTCGGTCACCGCGTCGACGTGCTCCTCGCGGGTCCCCTCGCGCGGGCTGCCGGCGGCGACCGCGCGGGCCTTCGCGTAGCGGTCGCCCGCGTAGATCCGGGCGCGGCCGGGGTCGACGACCGCGACCGCGTCGGTCGCGACCGGGCCGTCGCGAGGCAGCGTCCCGGCCACGTCGGCGTACGATTCGACGACGACCGGGACCGGTGTGCGGGCGACGCGGTCGGCGAGGCGCTCGATCGCCGGTAGGTGCGCCGCGGCCATCACCTCGTTGAACTCGGGCACGTCGCGCACGCGGGTCGCCTCCGCCAGCGGCAGGCGGTCGGTCAGTCCGTCGGGGAGCAGCCCCGCCTCCGCGGCCGCGCCGTTGACGACGAACCGCGTCCCGGCGTCGGTCGTCACGCGGTCGCAGAGGAAGGTGCGGTCGGCGTCGCCGAGCATCCCGGTCCGGCCCGGAGTCGGCTTCCAGAGCCGATGGACCGGGTTGATCGACTCTGGCGTGACGGCCGACGCCGACGGCGACGCGTCGTCGGGCGCCGCCAGCGGGCGAGTGTTCGCGGCCGCGAGCGTGCGGGCGTCCTTCCCGTACAGGCGGCCCGCGTCGGTCGCGACCCGGTAGTCGTCGTGGTCGAACCAGTAGTCGTTGCCGGCGCGGGGCTTGACGCCGACCGCGTCGCCCGCGCGCTCGGCGAGGTGCGCGACCAGCCCCGCCGAGAAGGTGGTCTTCCCGGCGTCGACGCGCGAGCCCCCGGCGACGAGGTAGGTCGGCGGGTCGGAGCGATCCCCGGTCACGCCGACCCGTCGCCGTCGTCGGCCTCAGCGTCGGCGTCCGGATCGGGCTCGGGGTCCGCGTCGGTCGCGAGCCCGTAGTACCCCGGGCCGTCCTCGGTCAGCGGCTCGGCGACGACCATCTCCTCCGCGTGGACCATCACCCACGGGACCGCCCAGTCGACCAGCACGGCCTCGGTGTCCGGGTCGACCTCGGCGTCCGGCTCTAACCCCTGAAGCAGGCGACCGATCTCGGGGACGGTGTACATCTGGTCCGGCTCGAACAGCTCCGCGGGTTCGTAGAAGTCGCACGGGTAGGTGGCGTCGAACGCCGACTTCGGTTCGGGCATGCGCAGCGATACGCGACCGCGTCCGTAAACGCTGCCGATACGATTTCGACGGTGCGGTGGCGCGTGCCTCCGAGTGGCCGCCGAAGGCGGCCGCGAGGAGCACGCGCGAGGGAGTCAGTCGCCGGAGCGAAGCGACGGCGACTGACGAGGCTGGGGAGGTGTGAGGTGCTGTGCGGTCGCGGTCGGGTGGAACTCCAAGGGGCAGCCGCGAGGGCGACGGCGCGCGACGTAAGGACCGCAAGGAGCGAGCAGCGCGAGCGACTGAGGACCGTGGTTCGAGACGCCTGCGGCGTCTCGTCACCACGAAAGGCGCTTCGCGCCTTTCGAACGACAACGAGCGCACCGAGCCCTCGCGGCTGGGGCTTTGGAAGCGTTCACCGCACACTCGTTGATCGCGTAACGCCGAGCGGCTGGGGCTTCGGAGGTGTTTCTCCCGGTCGTCTACCTACCAACCACTGTACGGAGAGAGGTCACTGATCGGGCGACGTACTGCGAAAAAATGCGGATCTCGACGCGCGTAACGCGTCCTCTCGGGCGCGCTTACTCGAACAGCTCGACGGCCTGCTCGTAGCGGTCCGACGGCTCCTCCCAGTCGACGACCTCGAAGAAGTTGTCGACGAACTCGCCGCGGGCCGGGCCGTAGTCGTGGTAGTAGGAGTGCTCCCACACGTCCAGCGCGAGGATCGGGTGGCCGCCCCAGATCGCGCCCTGGTCGTGCTTGTCGACCACGACGTTGCGGAGCTGGTTCGAGAACGTGTCGTACACCAGAAGCGCCCAGCCGCTGGCCGCGGAGGCCGCCGCCTCGAACTCGCCCTTCCAGGCCTCGTACGAGCCGAAGTCCTCCTCGATGCGGTCGGCCAGCTCACCCTCGGGCTCGTCGCCGCCCTCCGGCGACATGTTCTGCCAGAACAGGTCGTGGAGGATGTGACCCGAGGAGTTGTGAGTCACGTCGCGGATGGCTCCGCTAGACGAAGAGAAGTCGTGGGACTCACGGTTCTCTTCGAGCGTCTCTTCGGCGGCGTTCCAGCCGTTGACGTACCCCTGATGGTGGGTGTCGTGGTGCCATTCGAGCACCTGCTCGGAGATGTGGGGCTCAAGCGCGTCGTACTCGTACGGGAGCGGATCGAGTTCGTAGCTCATGCTTGTATCACCTATCACGAACATGTACCGGAAACCTGTTAAAGATAATGCGCCACGCGCTACCACGCGACACCGGACGCGAGTGTTATCGGGAGGTCCGGGTCAGCAACGGTGTCGTTGCGGTTCCGGGAGTTAGGACCGCGCGAGCGGACATCGAGTCTCGATCGGCCGACCGGACGGTGAAGTAACCATATTAAGTTTCGCACCGGAAGACGACCGCTCTCCGATTCGAGTCCAGCACGTGGCGCGCGCCGCGCGGTGTGCGCTGCGCGCTTACGGTGGGACTGGGATTCGAACCCAGGAAGCCGTGAGGCTACCTGCTTTCAAGGCAGGCGCAATGGGCCACTCTGCCATCCCACCACACGTGACCGCTCGGCGTCGGGCGACTAAGTGGTGTCGGATCCGAGGGACCGATCGACGCGCCGCCCCGACCGCTCAGTCTCGCACCAACCGCCCCTCGCCGTCCTCGGCGACCACGTCGAGCCCCTTCTCGTGGACGAACGCGGCCGTGTAGTCGGGCACCACGCGCTCCGCGGCGAACCGCGCGCGGAGCATCGGCACCACGTCGAGCAGGTCGTCGCCGGTCTCCAGCGAGGGCGACGGCTCGACGAAGTCCACCGAGCGGTCTGCGTCGCGGCCGCGCTCCGCGAGCGTCGGCAGCGCCGGCGCCTCGAACGCGCCGTCGAAGTCGATCGGTTCGGTGAACCCCGCGTAGTACGCGCGGCCGTTCGACGAGGGGCCGAGGACGACCTCGGTCGTCCGCAGCTTCATCGCCGCCGAGTCGACGACGGTCCGCGAGAGCAGCGGCGCCGTCGGAGTGACGACCGCGACGGAGTCGGCGCCCTCCTCGCGCAGCAGGTGCGTGACGGTGTTGCCGGCGCGCGCGCCGAACGAGGAGCCCACCTGCCGCTCGAAGCGGACCTCGTCGGTGCCGCCGAGGGTGTCCGCGACGAGCGTCCGGAGCTCCGCCTCGGGGCTCGTCTCGGTCCGGTACTCGGCGGGGAGGTCGTCCTCGTCGGGGTAGTTGACGAGGAGTTCGCCGCCCGAGCGCTCGACCGCGAGGACGGCGTCGCGGAACTGCGCCTCGTAGAGGTCGGCCGCCTCGGCGGGCGACAGCGGCGTCGACTCGGCGATCGCGGTTCCGACGAGCCCCTCGCGGGGCGGGTTCGCCAGCAGGGCGACGACGGTCATATCGGAACGCGGCGCGGGAGCGCCTTCAACTCGCCGCTTCGGTCCGGCGGGAGTTCGACCGCGGCGCGGAACCGCGGGACCGGCGCCCGCCGGTCGGCCCGCTCAGGAGAAGTCGCGCCGCATCGCGATCTCGAACCACGGGCAGAGGCGGAGCTGGCGGTACAGTGCAGGGTTCTCGTGGAGGTGGTCGTAGTCGGCCCACAGCATGCCGCCGATCTCCTCGTCGTCCGGGTCGAGCGAGGTGTCGTCGAGGGTGACCTTCAGCACCGCGCACACCTCCCACTCGACGCCCTCGTTGGGGTAGTAGCGCTTGTACTCGAACTTGTCCGTCACTCGCAGGTCGTCGTACTGGTCGGGCGAGATGCCGAGCTCCTCTCCGAGCCGCTGTTCGGTGGCCTCCTCCTGCGACTGCCCCTCGACGGGGTGGGAGGCGACCGTGCCGTCCCAGTGGCCGTCCCACAGGCGTTTGGTCGGCGCGCGCTGGGCCAACAGGACGTGTCCGTCCCCGTCGAAGACGAGGCAGGTGAACGCGCGGTGGCGGATCCCGTCGCCGGTGTGCGCGTCGAGCCGGTTCACCATCCCCTGCGCGACGTCGTCGGGGTCGACGGCGATGACGTCCTGAAGCGCGTTCTCGTGGTCTGCGTCGCTCGTGTCCTCGGGCTCGCTCGCGCCGTCGCCGGCGGGGTCTCCCGATGCGGCCGCGTCTTCGGAACTCATGCGCGGTACGTCGCGGACCAGGGCTAATAAGGGTTCGATACCGCGGCCGCTCGCGCGCCCCAGTGTCGCCTCTCTCCCGGCCGTCGGCGCCCCCGGACGCCCGCACCCGCGCTACCCGCTCTCTGCTCCGGCGTCCGGTCGCGTCCGCCGCGGGGCCGCCCGCGACCGGCGGTGCTTCGACGCTCTTAACCGCGTCCCGGCGCTACTTCGCGCGGATGAGTGACCCGGCGCTCGACGTCGTCGAGTTCGTGTTGACGACGCACTTCTACACGCAGGACCGCGACCTCGACGAGAACGACCTGACCCCGCGCTTCCGGCAGGTGTTCTGGTCGGCCGACGCCGTCGACGACGCCCCCGGCGGCGTGGAGCGACCGCTGAAGGCGACCGACGAGACCACGCGCACCGCGACCGGGGTCGAGCGGCCGTGGGAGGCGGTTTCCGACCTCCTCTTCACCCAGCGCACGGAGTTCTCCGGCGAGATTTCGCTGACCCAGCCCGCGATGGGGCTGGAGT
Source organism: Halorubrum sp. ASP1 (assembly GCF_005435135.1). Taxonomy (NCBI): domain Archaea; kingdom Methanobacteriati; phylum Methanobacteriota; class Halobacteria; order Halobacteriales; family Haloferacaceae; genus Halorubrum; species Halorubrum sp. ASP1. The sequence goes on from NZ_SGUA01000004.1 coordinate 215,873, forward strand.
GGTACCGCGACCGCGCGGACGACGACCGGATCGCCGAGAACCCGACGGTCGTCGCCGCGATGGCGGCCGCCGAGGACCTCGAACCGCCGGTGACCCGCGATGAGGCCCGAGCGGACGTGCGGCCGGTCCAGGCCGACCGCGTCTGGATCGACGCGCTGCTCGCGGAGTACTTCGACGAGGACGAGGACGGCGAGATGCTCGACCTCGTCAACGTCCGGGCGCCCGAGGAGATCGAGACGACGCTGGCCGACCTCGTGTTGACCGGCGACCAGGAGGGCGAGATCCAGAAGATCGTCAAGGCGATCGAACACCGCGAGTACCTCGCGGAGATCGGCCTCCGCGAGATCGGCAAGCTGCTGTTCGTCGGCCCGCCGGGAACCGGGAAGACGACCGTCTCGCGGGCGCTCGCCCACGAGCTCGGGCTCCCGTTCGTCGAGGTGAAGCTCTCGATGATCACGAGCCAGTACCTCGGCGAGACCTCGAAGAACGTCGAGAAGAGCTTCGAGGTCGCCAAGCGGCTCTCGCCGTGTATCCTCTTCATCGACGAGTTCGACTCGGTGGCGAAGACCCGCCGCTCGGACGAGCACGCCGCCCTGAAGCGCGCGGTCAACACCCTCCTCAAGTCGATCGACGAGGTGTCGCTCGTGCGCGACGAGGTGCTGCTGATCGGCGCGACCAATCACCCGGACCAGCTCGACGCCGCCGCCTGGCGCCGCTTCGACGAGATCGTCAACTTCCCCAAGCCGGACCGCGACATGCGCGCGGACATCCTCCGGGTGGTGACGAAGGAGATGCAGATCGCCGACTTCGACCCCGAGGAGGTGGCCGACCGGACCGGCGGGCTCACGGGCTCCGACCTCCGGATGGTGCTCCGCGAGGCCGTCCTCGGCGCGCTCACCGAGGACCGGATGACGATCACGCAGGCGGACGTGATGGAGGCGGTCCAGGACTTCGAGGAGCGCGACAACCTGAAGAACATGGACATGATCGACGGCGAGGGCGCCGAGGTGCTCGGCGAGACGAGCTCCAACGACCAGGAACACACCCACGACGAGTCCGGCGACGGCGACGGGTCGCACGACCACGACCACGCCGCCCACGGCGCTTCGCACGACTGACTCGCGGCGACGGAACCGCTCCTCGTCGGAACCGCCGGGGAAAGCACTTATCCAGCGAATTCTAAACACTCGGCGTGAAGCGTCGGGCGCTCGTCGCGCTGCTCGGAGCCGGGGTCCCCCTCGCCGGCTGTCTGGGTAATTCGGACGCGACCGGTGAACCGGGCCGGCAGTTTACCGGCTCACGTCCCGGGGAGTGCCCCGTTTCGCGGGACTACGGCGTGCCGCTCCCGGACGGGGTGTCCGTGACCGAAGCGCGGTCGTTCGTCGCGGGCTATGAGCCGAAGTACGTCTCCGATCGGCTCGTTGACGCCGACGGCGAACGAGCGTCGGTCGGCGCGGAGCCGTCCACGACCGTCCGAGTGGTCGACGCCGGCGACGACCGGATCGTGGTCGGCGTCGAGACCGTGTGGTCGGTCACGGTCGAGACGGAGAACGGCGAGGGTGTGAAAGATGCGGTGGAGTCCGCGCGGTATTACCTCGACGAACGGGTCGTGAGACGGACGAGCGACCCGGACGAGGACCCCGTTGACGGCGAGCTCGTGGCCTGTGTCCCCGCGTAGTGAATTCGGGCGCGACGACTCACCGCCGCACGCCGACCACCGTGTAGCCGAAGCCGCGGTCGACGATCCGGGGGTCGAGACCGACGCCGTCCATCGCGGCCGCGAGGTCGGCCGGGGTCCTGAACCGCGAGTTCATGCCGATCGCGTGCTCGCCGGCGACGAGCAGTCGCCCGAGCGGGTGGCTCGGGTCGAACTCGCGGATCACGAGCGCGCCGCCGGGCGCGAGCGCGCGGGCCGCCTCCGCGAGCGCGGCGTCGTGGTCGGGAAGGTGGTGGAGGGCGTCGACGACCGTGACGGCGTCGACGCTCGCGTCGCGGAACGGCAGGCGCCCGGCGTCGGCGGCGAGGCCGGCGAGCCCGCGGCCGCGGCGCGCCCGCGAAAGCATCTCGACGGAGGCGTCGACGACCGCGATGTCCGGGCCCGCCAGCGCGGCCGCCGCGCGGCCCGACCCCCCGCCGACGTCGAGCAGGCGCTCGATCGGCCGCGTCGCGTGGTCGAGGCCGGCCGCGAGCGCCTCGCCGTCCGCCGGCGGCATCGCGAGGTCGTACAGCGGGGCAATCCGGTCGAAGAAGTCCACGTCGCCGAGGCCGTACATGGGCGATCCGACCGCCGCGACGGACAAAGAGCCACCGACCCTATTTACCCGTTCGCCGCCGTACGGTCCCCATGGAGTACGCGCTCGTGTGTCCGCCCGGCGAGGGGGAGACCCTCCGGCTCGACTACCGAGCGTTCGCGTACGCCGGCAAGTTCGTCGTCGGCGGGCCGGGGAAGGCGGTGATCCGGACGCCGGACGGGTCCCCGGCGGCGCCGGGGTGGGAGCCGGACGAACCGCTGCCGGACACGGTCGACCCCGAGGCGTTCGACGACGAGGTGATCGCGGCCGTCTCCTTCTCGGCCGACCGGACTGACCCCGACTGCTGCCGGCTGCGGTACGTCACGGTCCACGCCGCGCGCCGCGGAGAGGGGATCGGTCCGGAGCTGATCGGCGAGACCGTCGCCGACCTTGCCGTCGCCGGCTTCGACCGCGTGAAGATCGCCGTGAACAACCCGTTCGCCTACGAGGCGTGCCACAAGTGCGGCTTCGCCTACACGGGCGAGCGGACCGGGATCGCCGAGCTGGAACTCGAGCGCCCGGCCGGGGCGCCCGCCGACGTCGACCCCGAGCGGTACCGCGGGGGGCTGTCGGCGTTCCGTGAGACGGACGGCGAACTGAGCCGGGCCGAGCGCCGGTTCGTCGCGGAGCGACTGGAGCGCGGGCCGCCGCCGGTGACGGACGCGACGAACGCCGGGGGAGATCCCTAGTTGAGCGCCCAGATGGCGTAGTTGAGCGCGGTCGCGAAGCAGACCCACGCGAGGTAGGGGACGAGCAGCGCCGCGGCCCGGCGGTCGACGCGGTCGAAGAGCAAAATCGTCGCGGCGACGAGCGGGAGGAGGACGGCGAGGACGGCGAGGCCGAGGTCGGCGCGTTCGAGCCCCCAGAAGGTCGGCGACCACGCGACGTTGACGGCGAGTTGGACGCCGAACAGCGCGAGCGCCGTCCGGACGCGCCCCGCCGGCGCCGCGCCGTCGCGCCCGGCCAGGTAGACGAGGGCCGCGGCGGCGCCGCACAGCGCGTACAGGACCGACCAGACGACGCCGAACGCCCAGCCCGGCGGGTAGAAGGCGGGGAGCTCCAGCGACGTGAACCACGCGCTCTGCGTCGCCGTGAAGGGGACGCCGAGCGCGCCGATCAGGTTGACCGCGACCGCCGCGGCGGCGATGAGGAGGGCGTCGCGGCGGTCCGGGAGCCGAGAGGTCGCGGTCGTCGCCATGGGCGACCTTCGCGGGCTGAGCGGTTAAATCCGTCAGATCGCGTCGTAGTCCTCGCGGAACGTCTCCAGCGTCGCCGCGAGCACGCCGATCACGATCGGCCCGACGAACAGCCCGGTGAAGCCCACGGAGTAGATGCCGCCGAACACGCCGAGGAGGATGATCCCGGGGTTGAGGTGCGCCCGCTGGTCGATGACGAGCGGCCGGGCGTAGTTGTCGACCATCGCGATCACCGCGACGCCGTACACCGCGAGGAAGATCCCGGCCGTGACCTGGTCGATGATCACGAGGTAGGCCGCGGCGGGCCCCCACACGAAGAAGGCGCCGATGAGCGGTAAAAGCGCCAGCACCGCCATCACGAACGTCCAGAACACCACGTTGGGGATCCCGGCGACCCAGAGCCCGAGCCCGGCGATGACGGCCTGAAGCAGCGAGACGGAGATGTGGCCGATCACCACCCCGCGCGTCATCGCGTCGATCCGGTCGACGAGGTCCGCCGTGACGTCGGGCGGCAGCGGGCTCGTGTCCCGGATCCACCGCACGAACGCCGGCCCGTCGATGAGCGTGTAGTAGAGCAGGAACAGCGCGAGCGACAGCCCGACCGAGGCCCGAAGCCCCGTGGTGACGACGCCGCTGAACCCGCCGAACAGGACCTCGACGAGCAGTTCGCCGGCGGTCTGGAGCAGGTCGGCGACCTCGGGGTCCTGCCCGGTGAGCGCCGCGATCTCCGCTTCGATCGCCGCGACGTTGATCGCGGTGTCGCCCGCGGCGATGGCCGTGAGGTCGCGCACGAACACCCACGAGATGTACGCGAGCGGGAGGATCACCGCGACGATGGCGGAGAAGATGAGCGTCAGCGCCGAGAGCATCTGTCCGAAGCGCTTCGAGACGCGGGCCCGGAGCCACCGCGAGAGCCGGCGGTGGAACGGGTAGAGGACGAACGCGAGGATCGCCGCGGCGATGACGTACTCGACGAACGGGAGAATGACGAAGAGGGTCAGCAGCGCGACCGACCCCATGAGGAGAAGCAGGAACGATTGCCCGCGGTTCATACCCCTCCCTCTGCCCGGCGAACTATAAACGTGGTCGGCGAGTCGAAAGGGATCGAACGACCGCGGCGGCGGAGCCGGGGGGCGGTCGACCCGACGGCGCTCAGGCGCTGGCCTCGTCCTCGTCGAGCCCGGGCGCGGCCGCGGCGTCGACCTCGTCCGGCTCCTCCGTGTCGCCGCCGACGACCGTCTCGCCGTCGTCGGTCTCGACGTACACGTCGTCCGCGAAGCCGGCCAGGGCGTTCTCGTACTCCGGCGAGGCGAGCTTCTCCGGGGTCTCCGGCGCGTCGACGATTCCATCCGGGGGGCGGAAGTCGCCGAGCGGGTCGTCGATCGTGATCCCGTAGTCGGTGAAGAAGGACTCGTACCGGCGGTAGTGGGCCTCCAGCTCGTCGCCGGGGATCTCCATCATCTCCGTCCAGCCGTGGTTGAAGAAGTCGAAGTTCGCCTGGACGTGAGTGATCTCCCGGGCCTCGGCCTCCGGGAAGTCGGCCTCCAACGCGGCGACGTAGGTGTCCATCGTCGCGTCGAAGAAGCTGTCGAGGTGGTCGCGGCGCTCCTCCCGGCGGTCCTCGTCGGCCTTGTTGAGGAAGATGCTCGTGTGGAGGTCGACGAGCTTGTCGTTGGCGACGTCGCCGACGACCGGCGTGGTCAACGCCTTCTTGGCGGCCCAGTGGCGGATGTTCTGCCGGATTTTCATACGCGTCGTTGGGTCGGGACGCTCTTGAATGTGTGGCGTCGAACCGGTTCGGAGCGCCGGCGATAACCACCCCCGGAGAACCCGCTTCCGGCTCAGGCCTCGCCGAGGGCGTACACGTCGCCAGCGTGCGTCGCCGCGACGACGACACTGCCGACGACGGTCGGCGGCGCCCGAACGCCCTGGAGAAAGGCGTCAGTGGGGGACCGCCTGCGAGTGCGGAACGACCACAGTTCTGCCCCGTCGTCGACCGCGATCGCGCGGACGGTCCGACCGTCGCCGAGGTACGCGGTTCCGCCCGCAACCATCGGTGCGGTCGCGCCGGCGACCCCCTCGTCGCTCCACAGCCGCTCGCCGTCGTTGCCGACGGCGACGAGACCGAGTTCGGTCGGAACGACCGCTCGGTCGTCCGCGACAGCGGCCGACCGGCGGACCGGACCGGGGAGGTCGACGGTCCACGCCGCCGAGCCGTCGCTGAGGTCGAGCGCGTACAGCGTTCCGGCCCGCGTACCGACCAGGACGCGACCGTCGGTGACGGTCGGCGTCGCGGTCGCGTCGCCGTCGACGTCGGCCGTCCACAGCTCCTCGCCCGAGGTGGCGTCGTAGGCGACGACGCGGGGGCCGCCCGCCCCGTAGACGACGGTTCCGTCGGCGACGGCGGGCGCGGAGGCGTACTCGCCGAGGTCGTTGCGCCACCGTTCGGTCCCGTCGTGGTCGAACGCCGCGACGGTCTGCGTCTCGTAGCCGCCTCCCACGAACACCCCCTCGTCGGTCACCGCCGGTGCCGTCGTCAGGTCCGTGTCGGTCAGCCGCCGCCACATCACCTCGCCGCTCTCCGCGTCGACGGCCGCCAGTCCGCGGTCGGTCTCGTCCCCACCGTTCCAGACCGTCACGTATGCGATGCCGTCGCGAACCGCCGGCGTCGACGACCCGTCGTGACCGACCTCCGTCGACCACCGTACCTCGCCGGTCGCGAGGTCAAGACGAAACAAGGCCCCCGAGAAAGAGACGTACACCCGATCGCCCACGACGACCGGCTGTGAATGATCGTACCGGTACGGCGTCCGCCGCCAGAACACGTCGACATCGTCTGTCGGTCCCGCCTCCTCACGGCATCCCGCGTGCGTCGGTCCCCACTGGAACTGCGAGCGGGACCCGTCCTCAACGCCCTCCGTCTCGACCTCCCGGTTCAGTTCGGGATCCGGTCGGTCTCGGGCCGCCTGTTCGTCGTCCCCGCCGATACGTACGTTGCCGAGGCAACCAGCGACTCCGACGAATCCACCGACCGCCAAGGTGGAGAGGGCAGTTCGTCTGTTCACGGCTCAACGTCCCCGAGAACGCTATAAGTGCCTTCTGTCGTCGGCGCGGTCGAGAGTTCCGCGGTCGGAATTGTTATTGTGCGCGCGGCGCAATACTAAGGTAATCATGGACGCCGAGACCGCGGACGACTGGGCGGCGCAGGTGGAGGCGCAGCGGGAGGCGAAAATCGAGCGGTTCCGCGAGTCGGCGCGGTCGCCGCTGCCGGTCTCGATGCGGGGCGACGGCTTCCCCGGACTGGCGTACTACGATCCGGACCCGGCGTACCGGTTCGTCCTGCCGCTTCACGAGCACGACGAGAAGGAGACGGTGACCGTCGAGACGACCGCCGAGGGCGAACAGACGTACAGCCGGTGGGGGGAGTTCCGCTTCGAGGTCGACGGCGAGGCGGCGACGCTCCAGGCGTATCGGCCGGCAGACGGCGCGGACCGGTTCTGGGTACCGTTCCGCGACGCGACGAGCGGCGACGAGACGTACGGCGCGGGCCGGTACCTCGACTTGGATCCCGACCGCGACCGCGTCGACGGCGAGTGGGTCGTGGACTTCAACCTCGCGTACAACCCCACGTGCGCGTACAACCACGCCTACGAGTGTCCGCTCGTCCCGACGGAGAACTGGCTCGACGTCGCCGTCGAGGCCGGCGAAAAGGACTTCCCCGCGGAGCCGGCCGGAGCCGACCACTGACCGGGGGCGAGGGCCGGTGGTCGTCGGTCGGAGCCGCCGATCGGCACGGCGGGGCGCAGGACGACGACCCCGAGCGCCGGCCGGCGTGAGAGTTTCCGACGGAAACGCGTCACTTCGGCCGTTTTCTCCGGCCGTGCGTGTCCGTCGCACGCCCCCGGACGCGGATGACAACCCACATTAACCATGAATCCGAACGGCCGGACATGAGCGATTCGTACGTGATCATCGGTGACGGTATCGCGGGCGCGTCCGCGGCCGAGACGCTCCGCGAGGAAGCGCCCGACGCCGAGATCACGGTTCTCACGGACGAGGGTGAGTCCCTCTACAACCGGATTCTGATCAAGGAGTACGCGAAGGGGAAGCTCCCCGAGGCCCCGATCTCGATCCACCAGGAGGACTGGTACGACGAGCACGACGTCGACCTCCGGCTGAACACGGTCGTCGTCGACATCGACGTGGACGAGGACGCGGTCCGCACCCACGAGGGCGAGACGTTTGAGTACGACTCCCTCCTGCTCGCCATCGGCGGCACGCCCCAGCAGCTCCCGGTCGAGAACGCCGACGCCGACGGTATCCACCACTTCTGGACGTTCCAGGACGCCCGCAACATCAAAGAGAGCGTGGAGGGCGCCGAGAAGGGCGTCATCGTCGGCGCCGGGCTGCTCGGCATCGACTTCGCGGCCATCTGCGGCGCGCAGGGCGTCGAGGCGAAGTACCTCATGCGCGGCGACTGCTGGTGGCGCTACGCGCTCTCCGAGGAGGGCGCGGAGATCATGCACGAAGCGATGCGCGAGCGCGGCGTCGATCCGGTCTTCGACTCCGGCGTCGACCGCTTCGAGGTCGACGACGAGGGCCACGTCGAGGCCGCGGTCGACCCGAACGGCGAGCGCTACGAGTGCGACTTCGCCGGCGTCGCCATCGGCCTGAACTTCAACACCGAACTCGTCGAGGACACGCCGCTGGAACTCGACGACGGCATCGTCGTCGACGAGTTCATGCGCACCAACGTCGACAACGTGTTCGCCGCGGGCGACATCACCACGTTCAACGACCTCATCCTCGGCGAGCACGCGAAGAACGGCTCGTGGGGCTCCGCGAAGGAGCAGGGCACCATCGCTGCCCGCAACATGGTCGACTACGGCAGCGACGAGTTCCGGTGGGTCTCCTCGTACTCGATCACCCACTTCGACTTCCCGTTCCTCTCGTTCGGGCACCCGACGCTCGGCGACGACTCGGTCGAGGCGACCACGGGCGAAAACGAGTGGCGCCGCGTCGCGCTGAAGGACGGAAAGGTCGTCGGCGGCGTGCTCATCGGCGACCTCTCGCCGCAGTCTGCGTTCAAAGAGCTGATGCGCGAGGGCCGCGACGTGAGCGGACAGACGGACCGCCTCATGGAGCCCGGGTTCTCCGTCGACGACCTCGCGGCGACGACCGAGCAGTAGCTCCGGACAGCGGCCACCCTTCGTCCGTTCGCTTCTCGGCAATCGAGCCGCGGGTGTCGCCCTCGTGGCGACCGGCGTCACGTCCGCCGCGAAACGCTTATGATTAATCGTGTTATACGGTAACACATGTCGCTCAGAGACACCGGGCGACGGCTGCGGCTCCGCCGCACCGGCCGCGTCCCGTCGGACGCGCGCGTCCGCCACTACGACGAACTGGACGACGACGAGCAGGGCGTCGTGCGGGAGCTGGCGGGCGAGCCGTGGACGGCGCCCGAGACAGGCGACCTCGACGACGGCGACGTGGTGAAGTTCACCGATTACTACCTGGTCCGGTCGCGGTGACGGCGGCCGCCCACCCCGGGCGACCGGCGGGCTACGCGGAAGCGAAGTTGTTTTCGCCGGCGGGCGGTAAGCGGGGCGCATGGACAGCGGCGGATCTACAGACATGACGCTGGCGTTCGAGTTGGAGGCGCTGAAAGCGCTCGCGGACCCCAACGCGGTGTTCAACAACGCCCGGCAGTGGACGGAGTACGTCGGGGTCGTCAGCGAGAAGCCCACCTACGTCGTCACGAACTTCACGCGGAAACACCGCGTGCGACAGGACTTCTTCTCCGGCCCGCGCGGCGTCGAGGAGAGCTTAGAGAACATCGGCGGGCAGTTCGATACGGACCGGCACGTCTTCGTCGGCGTCGACGACGAGGACGAGGCCGTCGCCGAGGCGACCGGCTGGGAGTTCCTCCAGGTCGAGGACGCCGCCGAGGCCGCGGGGTGGACGCTCGCGACGGGCGAGCCGGACGACGACGCGCCCGAGGAGCAGGCGCGCGACGACTGGCCCTGAAGAGACCGGGAGGTGTTTTGACGCGGGCGCCGAAGGCGGACGTATGACCGACCACGGCGACGATAGCCACGACGGCGACCGTTCTGGAGACGGCTATGATGGCCACGGTCACGACCACGGCCACGATGACCACGATCACGACCATGGTGACCACGACCATCACCACCACGACGCGGACTCCGTCGCGGCCGCGGTCGTCACGGTCTCCTCGTCGCGGGGCGCGGACGAGGATCCGGCCGGCGACTACGTCGCGGCGGCGTTCGAGGAGGCGGGCCACGAGGTGTCGGTCCGCGAACTGATCTCGGACGACTACGACAGCGTCCAGGGCACCGTCGACCGACTCGCTCGCCGGAGGGACACCGACGTGGTGGTGACGACCGGCGGGACGGGCGTCACGCCCGACGACGTGACGCCGGAGGCGGTCCGCGGCCTGTTCGCGAAGCGGCTCCCCGGGTTCGGCGAGCTGTTCCGCCGGCTCTCCTACGAGGAGGTCGGCACGCGGACCATCGGCTCGCGCGCCGTCGCCGGCGTCGTCTCCGACACGCCGGTGTTCTGTCTCCCGGGCTCGGAGAACGCGGTCCGGCTCGGCGTCGACGAGGTCGTCCTCCCCGAGGTCGGCCACCTCGTCGGGCTCGCCGGCCGCGGGCTCGACGACGACGGCGAACCGGCCGAGGACGAGAACGGAGAGGGAGGGCCGGGCGACGACGGCGACGGCAACGAAGGCGGCGAAGAAGGCGGGGACGCCTGACTCAGGGGGCGCTCAGACGGCGGTGAGGAAGTTCCGGATGAGGTCGTGGCCCGATCCGGTCAACACGCTCTCCGGGTGGAACTGGACCGCCTCGATCGGGTGCTCGCGGTGGCGGATCCCCATCACGATCGACTCGCCGCCGTGGTCCGTGGTGGCCGTGACGTCGAACGCCTCGGGGACCTCGGTCGCCGCCAGCGAGTGGTAGCGGCCGGCGCGGAACCCCTGGTCGAGCCCGCGGAACACGCCCTCCCCGTCGTGGTCGACGGGGAACGCCTTGCCGTGGACGGGCTCGGGGGCGTGCCCGACGGTCCCGCCGTACTCGTAGACCGCGGCCTCTAAGCCGAGACAGACGCCGAGCGTCGGCACCGACGGCGACAGGTCGCGGAGCACGGACATCGTCACGCCCACGTCGCGGTCGTTCTTCGGGTGCCCGGGCCCCGGGCTGATGATCACGGCGTCGGGCTCGGCGGATTCGATCTCGTCGAGCGACGCCGTGTTCTTGAACACGTCGACCGCGACCGGCCCCCCGCCGACCGTCTGGTCGGAGACGTACTCGACGAGGTTGTAGGTGAACGAGTCGAAGTTGTCGACGACGGCGACCTTCATCGCTCCGCCTCCGTGCCGGTGGCGAGCGCCCCGTCGTCGTCCTCGGCGGGCGTCGCCGAGTCGGCGTCGCAGTCCCGCGCTTCGCCCTCGCGAATGCGGTCGATCGCGGTCAACACGCCGTCCATCTTCTGTTCGGTCTCCTCGTACTCGGCCGCGGGGTCGGAGTCGGCGACGAGGCCAGCGCCGGCGCGCACGCCGACGACCGACTCGTCGCCCGACTCGTCGAGCGTCGCGGTCCGGATCACGATCGCGAAGTCGGCGTCGCCGGTCCACGAGTAGTAGCCGACGCCGCCGCCGTACGCCTCCCGCGGGGTCGTCTCCAGGTCGTCGATGATCTCCATCGCGCGCACCTTCGGCGCGCCGGTGAGCGTCCCGGCCGGGAACGTCGCGCGCGTCGCGTCGAACGCGTCGGCGTCGGCCGCGAGCGTCCCCGTCACGGTCGACTCGATGTGCTGGACGTGGCTGTACTTCAGCACGTTCATGAACTCCTCGACGCGGACGGAGCCCGGCTCGGAAACGCGCCGCACGTCGTTGCGCGCGAGGTCGACGAGCATCGTGTGCTCGGCGCGCTCCTTCCCGTCCGCGAGCATCTCGCCCGCGAGCCGGCGGTCCTCGACCGGGCTGGTCCCGCGTGGACAGGTGCCGGCGATGGGGTTCGAGACGACGCGATCGCCCTGGACCGACACGAGCGTCTCGGGGCTCGCGCCGACGACGGTCCGGTCGTCGTGCCGGAGCACGTACATGTACGGCGAGGGGTTCACGTCCCGGAGCGCCGCGTACAGCCCGAGCGAGTCGACCTCGCCTCGAAGCTCGCGGCTCCGCGAGATCACGCCCTGGTAGATGTCGCCGTCGAGGACGTGGCGCTTGGCGGTCCGAACCGCCTCCTCGTACTCCTCGCGCGGGTCCGCCGACTCCTCGCGCACGCGGACCCCGTCCGGGTCGGGCGGCGCGGCCTCGCGCAGTTCGGCCGCGACCCGCTCGGCCTCCGCGACGAGGTCGTCGTAGACGGCGGCGGGGTCGTCGTCGACGCCGATCACCGGCGTGAACACCAGCTCGGCGCCGCCCTCCCGCTCGTCGAAGACCACGGTCCGCGTCGTGAGCGCGAACTCGGCGTCGGGGAACTCCGTCTCGGGGCGCTCGACGCCGACCTCCTCCAACCAGAGGTCGTACACCGCCTCGTACGCGAGGAACCCGACGAAGCCGCCCGAGAGGATCTGCCGGTCGGTGTCCGGGAAGCCGCGCAGGCTCGCGTCCGGGAACGCCGCGCGGACGCGGTCGACCGCGTCGCCCGCGGCGGGCCCGAGGTCGCCGTCGGCCGCGTCCCCGTCCGCGCCGACGAAGTCGGCGGCCGGCCCCAGCTCGGTCACCTCGGTGCGGTCGGGGTGGACCGAGACGATCGCCTCCGGGTCGTAACCGACGAACGAGTAGCGGGCGTGCCTGTCCGCCTTGCCGTCCGCGGTAAACGCGCCGTCCGGGTCGCTGGAGGCGACCTTCTCGCCGGACTCGAGCAGGAAGCCGTACGGCCCCTCGCCGACGAGGGTCGCGTACGCGCCCAGCGGGGTCACGTCCGCGTCGAGCGCGGCCGACGCGCGGACCACGACCGGCCGCTGGGCGTCGGCCGCGAGGTCGACGAACTCGGCTTTCGTCCGGTCAAGCGGGGGCGCGTCGCTCATGCCAGCTCCATCTCCCGGCCCGCGTTCGCGACGAAGCGGGCGACCGCGTTGTGGTCCTTCCGTCCGCCCTCGATCTCGACGCCGGAGGCGACGTCGACCGCGAAGGGGTCGGCGACGCGGACCGCCTCGGCGACGTTGTCGGCCGTGAGCCCGCCCGCCAGCACGACCGGGGTCGTGAGCCGGGCGGCGAGGTCGCCGGTCGCGCGCCAGTCGTGCGTCTCGCCGGTGCCGCCCGCGCCCGAGTCGTCGGTGGAGTCGACGACCAGCGCGTCGACCGCGCCGTCCAGCTCCTCAGCGCGGGCCGGCTCGTCGGCGTCGACCGTGAGCAGCACCTTCCGTTCCGTCTCCGCGCGGACGTACCGCAGCTCGTCGAGCGTCCACTCGCCGTGGAGCTGGATCGCGTCGGGGGCGACCGTCCGGGCGAGCTCGACCGCGCGCTCGGCGGAGTCGGGCATCGTCACGAGCGTCGCGGTGACGAACGGGGGCACGGCGGCGAGCAGCTCGGCCGCCGTCGCCGGGTCGACCTCGCGCGGCGAGTCGACCGGCACCTCCGTGATCACGCCGACCGCGTCGGCGCCCGCGTCGACCGCGGCGCGGAGGTCGGCCTCGTCGGTCAGCCCGCAGATCTTCACCCGGGCCATCAGTCGTCGTCCTCCGCGGTCGCCCCGAGCCCGCCGTCGGCCGGCTCGCCGTCGCCGCAGAGCGCCGCGAACTTCTCGGCGGCCGCGCCGGAGTCGATCGCCTCGGCAGCCCGCTCGACGCCCGCCGCGAGCGTGTCGGCCTCGCCGGCGACGTAGATCGCCGCGCCCGCGTTCGCCAGTATCAGGTCGCGCTTCGGGCCCGTGACGGAGCCGTCGACGATCCCGCGCAGGTCCGCGGCGTTCTCTTCGGGGCTTCCGCCCGCGACCGCGTCGATCGGGGCGCGGTCGAGCCCGAGGTCCTCCGGCGCGATCGTGAGCTCCGTCACCGCCTCGCCGTCGACCTCGGCGGCGACTGTCTCGTCGTGGATCCCGATCTCGTCCATGCCGGCGCCGTGGACGACGAGGGCGCGCTCGACGGGCATGTGCGCGAGCGAGCGCGCGATGACGGGCACGAGGTCGGGATCGTAGACGCCGAGCACCTGCGCGTCGGCGCCGGCGGGGTTCGTGAGCGGCCCGAGGACGTTGAAGATCGTCCGCATGCCCAGCTCCTTGCGCGGGCCGATGACGGCCTTCATCGCCGGGTGGAAGACGGGCGCGAGCATGAAGCCGATCCCGTCCGCCTCGATCGCCGCCTCGACGGCGGGCGGCTCGGCCTCCACGTCGGCGCCCGCGACCTCCAGCACGTCCGCGCTTCCCGACGAGGAAGAGACGGAGTAGTTGCCGTGCTTCGCGATCGGCACCCCGGCCCCCGCGGCGACGATGGCGGCGGTCGTCGACACGTTGATCGTGTCGTAGTCGTCGCCGCCGGTGCCGCAGGTGTCGACGAGCGGGTCGCGGTCGGGCTCGATCGTGCGCGCCGCGTCGCGCATCCCCCGCGCGAAGCCGGCGATCTCGGCCTCCGTCTCGCCCTTCGTCCGGAGCGCGGCGAGCAGCGCCCCGATCTGGGCGTCCGTCGCCTCCTCGAAGACCAGCCGCGCGGCCTCGCGCGCCTCGGCTACGGTCAGATCCTCCCCGTCCGTCACGCGCTCGACCGTGTCGTTGAGATTCATTGTGTCCACCGATGTAATATTCCGCGTTGTGATGTACAAGTATGTACACTAATTTAACGCTGTCGCCGCGACGGGAAGCGGTACCGTGGTTCGAGAACGCGGAAGAACGCGGGGAGCGGCGGCCGAGAGCGGAGAAGCGACGGCGGCACGGGCCGGTCCCTACGCCGGGTCGAGCGCCCGCGACCCGTCGGCTTCGACGACGACGACGGGGACCTCCGCGTCGCCGATGACGGTGTCGGTCGTGGAGCCGAAGACGAAGCGGCCGACCGTCCCGGTGGTCGGCGCGCCGACGACGACGAGGTCGTAGTACGCGGACTGCTCGACGATGGCGCCCGCCGCGGTCCGGTCCTCGACGAGCCATCGGTCCGCGCGGTCGAACCCGCCGAGCCTGTCCTCGGCAGCGTCGAGGAGCCGCTCGCCGGCCGCGGCGTAGTCGGTGTCGTCCGCGTCGCCTGCGTCGACGACCGTTCCGGAGGCGTCCTCGTCCGGGCCGGCGTCGGCCAGCGCCGCGTCCGAGGGGACGACGTGGAACAGTTCGAGCCAGGCGTCGGTCGCGGCGGCAATCTCCCGCGCCACGTCGACGGTCGCGCCCGAGTGCGGTCCGGGGCCGACGGCGACGAGGACCGAGGAGACCCGGTCGGGGCGGTCCGCGCGGTCGGCGCCGTTCAGCGACACGTCGGCGGCGGCCGGGACTCCGCCGCCCTCCTCGACCGCGGGCCGGATGACGGGGTCGCCGACCGCGGGCTCGCCCGCGTGGCCGGCGCCCCCGGTCCCGGCCGAACCGCCCGACCCGCCGCGGGCCCCGCCGTTTCGCGTCCCGCCCTCGCGGGCGTTTCCGCCGTCGGCGTCGCTCCCGTTCATGTGCGAACGTCTGACGCTCGTCAGATAAATCCCGTTGGTTCCGAGACCGTCGCGGTCCGAGGCGGTGCGTTGCGGGGCCGGACTCGGGACGAGGAGACCCTGGATGCGGGCGCGCTACTCCCGGAAGAACGCCTCGTCCTCGAACGGCTCGTCTTCACCCTCCACCGCGAGCACGTCGAGCGCCGTCACCTCGGCCCCGACGCCGAGCAGGCCGGCGAGGCTCGGCTCGGTGCGTCCCTCGTCGCCGGAGATCAGCTCCTTGATGTAGAGCCCGCCCTCGCCGCCGATCTCGACGGTCGCGCGCCGCGGGCCGCCGAGTTCGGCGGTCGCCTCGTACACGTCGCGCTCGCGGGTGATGCTCGCGCGGCGGTGGTCGACGCGGTTCGGCGTGTACTGCTCGACGGTCGCTCCCTCCAGCTCCGCGACCGCGTCGGCGAGCGCGTCGGCGTCGACGTCGGCGTCGAACGCCACCTGCGCGCGGTACCGCTTCCCGGCGTCGTGCTCCTTCACGCGCTCGACCATCTCGTAGGTCGCGAGCCGGAGGCCCTCGACCTCGACCGCGCCGTCGGCGAACGCGTTGATGTCCGACTGGAGGCGGTCGGTGTCGACCCGGCGCCGGCGCGGCTCCTCGACCTCGATCACGAACGGGCGGCCGGTGCCGAGCATGAGGGCGTCGACGTCCTCGCGGCCCGCGCCGTGGAACGTCGCCTCGGTCCCGTCCATCACGTCCTCAACGATCGGCGCGGTGTACTCCTCGACGCTGTCGTCGTAGAGGTAGCCGGAGCCGCCGCAGTGGTCGCAGGGGTCGGCGCCCTGTCGCCCGGACCCCTTACACTCGCGGCAGGGCCACTCGGTCTGGGGGATGTCGCGCTCTAGCTTCCGGTACCGGCCGTAGACGAACGTGGAGTTCACCTTCGCGTCGATGGCGTCCTCGGCCAGGTCGATCGTGAACTGGACGTCCGGGCGGTCAAAGGAGACCTCGGCGCCCGTGGTCCGCCCGACCCGCTTGCCGACCTCGCGGTTGAACTCCGACTTGAACGGCTCGCCCGCGTCCTCGTCGAGGCCGGCGTCGGCGCGGAGCAGGGCCTCGTTCTCCTCGATCAGCGGCGGCGGGCGCGTGCCCACGTTGTACGTGTCGAACTCGATCCCCTCGACCGCCTCGGCGGCGCGGGCGGCCCAGTCGTCGAACTCCGCGCAGCGCCCCTCGCACACCCAGCAGTCCGCGGTGTCGACCGCCTCGTGGTCCTCGTCGTCGCGCAGCGCGAGCGACACCCGGAGCGCCGAGCCGCGGTCGGCGTTCGACAGCCCGAAGCTCCGGTCGGCGACGAGCCGGCCGAGACAGGCGTCGCACACGGGCCCCGTCTCGGTCGCGCGCGCCGCGACGTCGAGTACGTCCATACGCCATCCAGCGCGCCGGGTGGTAACTGTCTTACTACTCGGTCGAGACGGGGCGGCCGAGCGACGCCTCCCCCCGCGAACGGGGGGCGGAGTCGGATCGTTCAATGTCGCCCGGGCGGAGGGGATCGGTATGGGAACGCCACTCGACCCGCGGGAGGAGCAGGTCGCGGAAGTCCTCGACCGGCTCTACGAGGAGTACCCGGACTCGACCATCTCGCTCAACTACTCGAACCGGCTGGAGCTGCTCATCGCCGTGATCCTCTCCGCCCAGTGTACCGACGAGCGCGTGAACTCGGTGTGCGCCGACCTGTTCGAGACGTACGAGACGCCCGAGGAGTACGCGAGCGCGCCCCAGGAGGAACTCGCGGAGGCGATAAACTCGATCACCTACTACAACAACAAGGCGAAGTACATCCGCTCGGCGTGCGCGGACATCGCCGAGGAGCACGGCGGCGAGGTGCCGGACACGATGTCGGAGCTGACCGATCTCGCGGGGGTGGGCCGCAAGACCGCCAACGTCGTCCTCCAACACGGCCACGACGTCGTCGAGGGCATCGTCGTCGATACCCACGTCCAGCGGCTCACGCGGCGGCTGGGGATCACCGAGGAGGAGCGTCCGGAAGCGATCGAACAGGACCTGCTCGACGTGGTCCCCGAGAGCGACTGGCAGCAGTTCACGCACCTCATGATCGACCACGGCCGCGCGACGTGTACCGCGATCAACCCCGACTGCGCCGACTGCGTGCTCGCCGACGTCTGTCCCTCGGAGAAGGGCGACGGCGACCTGGACCTCGCGAGCGGCGAGGCGTGGTGAGCGGGTCGGAGAGCGCCCGGGACCGATAACGTTCGGCACGGGTATTTAAAGACCCCACCGATGCGGGGGACACCACGGATCCGTCTCGCCGCGAGGGAACGCGCTCGCCGATTTATACGGGAATTCGGCGTATCGGTAACCGAGGAGAGACACTATGTCCACCAAAACCACGAACGAGTTCGGCGGCGAGATCGGCGGCATCACCCTGTCGGGGAAGGCGCACTCGCTGTCGGCGCTGTTCATCGTCCTGCTCCGGGCGACCATCGGCGGGATGATCCTGTTCGCCGGCCTCGGGAAGGTCTCCGAGTGGCCGTTCGACGCCGCGGGCTACCTCGCGAACGTCAACCCGGCGAGCCCGGTCAGCGGGCTGTACGGGGCGATGGCGTCGAGTCCGGCGCTCATGGAGGTCGTCAACGTGATCGTTCCGGTCACGCAGGTGCTCATCGGCGCGGCGCTCATCGCGGGCGCGTTCGTCCGCCTGGCCGCGCTCGGCGGCGCGATCCAGATGCTGCTGTTCTACCTCGGCGGGTGGAGCGGCGAGGCGCTCGCGCTGTTCGACTCGACGCTGGTGTACGCGATGGTGTTCCTCACCGTCGCCGCGTTCGGCGCGGGCCGCGTCCTCGGACTGGACGCCTACATCGAGCGGATCGAGGTCGGGGGGCAGGCGCTCGTCGAGCGGTTCCCGAAGCTCCGCTACGTCCTCGGCTGAGCGGGACGGTGTCGAGCGCGGTGGGGGAACCGGGCGCGTGACGGCGCGCCGCCGACTCGTTTTCGATCGAGTCGGGGTGCTGTCGGGCCGCTTTTTCGACACCGGTTCGCAGGGAGCGGTACGGCCGGCCCTGCCGATGCCGCCACCGACCGACGAGGCTGGGGGAGACGCCGGATCACCCGTCGGCGACGGTGATCGGGAAGGATTCGCGGACGCTTCGCTCGGAGTCCGCGTCCGGGTAAACGGTTACTCCGTACTGATACTCGCCCGGCTCGGCGGACTCGCCGACGGCGATCGGGACCCTGACAGTCACGCTGGTACGTCCGGACCAGAACCACCGGCGGCGGATAGGAGTCCGCCCCCGAGTCCGGCGACGGGGTGACCTCCCGCTCCGAGGCGCTCAGCCCGAGGGTGATGCCGTCCGGCGGGGGGCGAAAAGAGAAGCCGCCCGCGTCGGTGGCCTCGACCGTGACGGTCGCCTCGCCCCCGCGCGGGATCGTCGGCTCTTCGCCGTCGATCGTCGGGTCCCACTCGCCGTCGCGGTCGCCGGCACAGCCGGCCAGCGCGGCCGCGCCGGCGGAAAGGAGTCCGGCGACGAACCGGCGTCGGCTCATGTCTGTGAACGGCGCTCGACGCAGCAAGTGTCTTGTGGGGCGCGTCCGGACTGTGCGGTCGCTTCTGAGCGCGCGTCCGGACCGCCGCCGCGTCTTCCGTCTTCCAATCCTTATAAGAGCGCGCGACCGGTACGAGGCGGTAATGGAACTCGGTTCGCGGGACGCGTTCTCCCGGATGGGGACGCTCGGCATCGAGGAGGAGTTCTACATCGTCGATGCCGAGGGCCGCCCGACGTCCGGGACCGACGACCTCGTGTACGGTCGCGACCCGCCGGCTGCGGTGCCGGAGGGGTTCGACCACGAGCTGTTCGAGTGCACGATAGAGGCCCAGACCGAGACGATGGCGGACCCCGCGGACGCCGCGGACGCGCTCGCGACCGTCCGCGAGGCGCTCGTCGACCACGCCGCCGCCGACGGGTATCGGATCGCGGCCGCCGGCCTCCACCCGGCGGCGAAGTGGCGCGAGCTCGACCACGTGAAGAAGCCCCGGTACCAGGCCCAACTGGACCGCATTCAGTACCCGCAACACCGGAACACGACCGCGGGGCTCCACGTCCACGTCGGCGTCGACGACGCGGACAAGGCCGTCTGGGTCGCGAACCGCCTGCGGTGGCACTGTCCCGTGCTGCTCGCGCTGTCGGCGAACTCCCCGTTCTGGAACGGATTCGACACCGGGCTGGCCTCGGCCCGCGCGAAGGTGTTCGAGAACCTCCCGAACACCGGCATCCCGTCGGCGTTCGACGACTTCGACGCGTTCCGGCGGTACGAGCGCCGGATGGTCGAGACCGACTCCATCGCGGACCGCGGCGAGCTGTGGTTCGACGTGCGCCCCCACACCGGCCACGGCACGGTCGAGGTGCGGGCGCCGGACGCCCAGCGCGACCCCGAGGTGACCCTCGCGCTCGCCGAGTACGTCCGGGCGCTGGTCGTCGACTACGCCGAGCGATACGAGGACGGCGAGTCGCCCCCGTCGCTGCGCAGGGAACTGCTCGACGAGAACAAGTGGCGCGCCATCCGGCACGGACACGACGCCGCGTTCGTCGACCGCGACGGCGAGGGGACGACCCCGCTGGGCGAGGTGGTCGACGCCGAGTGCGACCGGCTCGGGATCGACGGCATCCGGGAGGTGTACGAGGCCGAGAGCGGCGCCGCGCGCCAGCGCCGGATCCGCGAGGAGTCGGGCGCCGACGCGCTGCGCGCGGACCTCGTCGTCGCCCCCTGACACCGTCCTCAACCCCTGACACCGAGGCCGAAAGCCCCGAGGCGCGTTCTCGGCGTTCCGTCGGAACGAAAGCGACGAGAAACCCTTTTGCCCGCGTAGCTCCCACTCTCTGTCATGACCGCGAACGATTCACCCTCCGAACCGGGAGACGACGTGGAGGAGTCTCCGACGGAGCGGACCCGGGAGGAGCTGCGGAAGACGAAAGAGCGCCTCGGCGAGGGCGCCGACAGGGCGGTGAAGGGGTTCGACGACAACGTGGTCGACCTGCTCGCGTGGCTGCTCGACACCGAGACGCGGGCGCGCATCTACGTCTACCTCCGCGACAACCCGCACAGCACGAGCGACGAGGTCGCCGACGGCACCGGCCTGTACCCGAGCACCGTCCGCGAGGCGCTCGCCGAGCTCCACGACGAGGGCACCGTCGAGCGCGACAAGCGGAAGGCCGAGGGCGCGGGCAACAACCCCTACGAGTACGAGGCCATCGCGCCGAGCGACCTCGTCCGCGGGGTCGTCGGCGACGTCCAAGCGGAGCTGAACGCCGTCTTCAACCTCGACCGGCGGCTCGGCGGCGAGTCGCCCGACGGCGACACCGAGCCCGTCCAGATATCCGTGGACGGCGACGGCGAGCCCGTCGGCGACGGCGAAGCGGACGCGGACGGCGGCGGCGACGAGCCGTCGAACTGAGCCGCCGACGGCGGTTCGGGACCATTTAAGTTCGACCCGCGTAACGGAGAGGCATGAACGTCGCGCTGGGGGGTACGTTCGATCCCGTTCACGACGGCCACCGCAAGCTGTTCGAACGGGCGTTCGAGCTGGGTGACGTCACCGTCGGGCTCACCTCCGACGAGCTGGCGCCCGAGACCCGACACGTCGAGCGGTACGTCCGCCCCTACGACCGGCGCGAGCGCGACCTCGAAGCGGAGCTGGCCCCGCGCGCCGAGGCGCACGGCCGCGACTACGAGATCCGCGAGCTGACGGAGCCGACCGGCATCGCGGTCGAACCGGAGTTCGACGCGTTGATCGTCTCCCCCGAGACGAAGGCGGGCGGCGAGCGGATCAACGAGATCCGCGCCGAGCACGGCCGCGACCCGCTCGACCTGGTCGTCGTCGATCACGTGGCGGCGGAGGACGGCGAGCGCATCTCCTCGACGCGGGTCGTCGCGGGCGAGATCGACGAACACGGCAACCTCACCCCCGACCGAGAGGGGCGGGGCGCGACGCGTCCGGAATGACCGACAGCGACGCGAGCGAGGCGGACGCGGCCGCGTCCCGACGCGCGGCGCTGCGCCGGATCGCCCTCGGCGAGACCGGCTTCGAGCGGGCGACGGTGTGGAGCGCGGTCGGCTTCGCGCTGTCGTACGCGGCCTTCGACGCGACGGCCGCGGTCGGCGTCGGCGACCCGGCGGTCGTCGGGGCCCTGGCCGCGGTGACGGCGGTCGCCGCGGTCGCGTTCGCGGCGACCGGGGGCGGCGCGTTCCCGGCGATCCTGCTGACGTACGGCCCGTTCGCGGGGACGTTCCTCCGGGGACTCGGCCCGGAGCCGTACGTCCTCCCGTTCACCGCCGGCGGCCCGGCCGCCGCCGCGTTCACCGCCCCGCTCGCGCTCGCCGTCGCGGTCGCGGTCGCGGTCGGCGCCGCGTCGACGGTCGTCGGGTACGTCTTCTCGCGCATCGCCGCGTCGCGGTAGGGGACGGAATCCCCCCGTCTCAGTCGTCGAGCGTCCCGTTCAACACCTTCGCGGCGACGAGTATCGGGTCCCACACCGGGCTGAACGGCGGCGCGTACGCGAGGTCGAGCCGCTCGATCTCCGGGACCGTCATGTCCGCCTCGATGGCGGTCGCGAGCGTGTCGATCCGGACCGCCGCGCGGTCGGTACCGACGATGCTCCCGCCGAGCAGCCGTCCCGTGTCGCGGTCGGCGACGAGCGTCACGTCCGTCTCGGCCGCGCCGGGATAGTAGCCGGAGCGCGACCCCGCGGTCACCGTCTCGCTCACCGGGTCGAACCCGGCGGCCTCGGCCTCGTCGCGGTCCAATATTCCGACGCGAGCGGCCTCGGCGTCGAACGCCTTCACCGCCGCCGTACCCGCGATGTCGCCGACCGGCGTCGGGTCGCCGGCGACCGTCGCCCCGATCGCGCGCCCGGCGCGGTTCGCGGTGAGGCCGAGCGGGACCCAGTCCGGCTCGCCGGTCACCGCGTGGCGCGCGGTCGCGCAGTCGCCCGCGGCGTACACGTCCGGAAGGCTGGTGCGGCCGTGATCGTCGACGCGGACCGCTTCGCCGGGCCCGAGGTCGACCCCGGTGCCGGCGAGCAGGTCGGTGTTCGGCCGGATCCCGACGCCGACGACCGCCATGTCGACGGGGACTCGCTCGGAGGCCTCGCCGCCGCCGCGTCCGACCTCGATCGCCTCGATCCGGCCGTCGCCGACGAGCGCGTCGACCGGGGCGTCGGTGTGGACGGTCACGCCCTCGGCTTCGAGCGCCGCCTCGACGCGGTTCCCGACGGTCTCCCCGAACGGCGAGAGGAGGTGGCCCGAGCGGTGGAACACGTGGACGTCCAGCCCGCGCTCGGTGAGGGCCTCGGCGACCTCGACGCCGACGTACCCGCCGCCGACGACCGCGGCGGTCTCGGGGGCCGGCATCGCGGCGTTGCGGTCGACGCGCTCGCGGTCGACGGCGCTCACGTCTGCGCGGGCCGCGTCGTAGGCGTCCGGCTCGGAGACGTAGGCGTCGATGGCGGCGGCCGCGTCCATGTTGTGTAACGTGAACGCGCCGTCGACGCCGCGTACGTCGAAGGGACCGGTGGTCGCGCGCGCGCCGGTGGCGACGAGCAGGTCGCCGTACGCCCGCTCGAAGCGGTCGCCGTCGGACGTCTCGACCGTCACGCGCTTCGCGTCCGGGTCGACGGCGACGACCTCGCGGCCTCGCCGGAGGTCGATCCCCCGCTCGTCGACCTCGCTCGGCGACAGCGACAGGAGGTCCGACATGCGGTCGACGTAGCCCGCGATGAAGTACGGCATCCCGCAGTAGGCGTACGATATCCACCGGCCCTTCTCGAAAACGACGACCTCGCGGTCGGGCGCCTCGCGTCGGAACTTACTGGCCGCACTCAACCCCGCCGCGTCGGCCCCGACGACCACGAACGGATCGCTCATAGCCGGATATCGACGGGGCGGGTGAAAAAGTCACGCCGCGGGTGCGGGCCGGGCACGCGACCGGGCGGGTGCGGGCGCGGGGTGCGGAGCGGTCAGTCGCCGTCGTCGTCCGCCAGCCGCGAGAGGGTCTCGCGGGCGTTCGCGACCGCCTTCTCCTTTTTCGCCGGGTACGCTTCGACCTTCGTCCGGACGGTGACCCCCGGGCCGAGCCTGACGTCGCCGCGGAACGCCGCCTGCTTGTCGACGCGGAGGAACAGCGCGCAGTTGTCGTCGACCCGCTCGTCGAGCTCGTCGAGGACGCGGTCGAGGTCCTCCAGCTCGGAGAGTCGGTCGAGGACGTGGCGCATCTCGTCGGCCCGCTCGACCCGGGCCGAGAGCACGACGATCCGGTCCCCGTGGTGGCCCGCGTTCTCGACGCGGTCGAGTTCGACGTCCTCGGGCAGGAGCGAGCGGAGCGCCTGCTCGACGCGTTTGACGTCCTCCGTGGCGTACGAGAACGCGCGGAGGTCGACGTAATGGAAGGGGACTTTCGGCATGCGGTACGGGTGGAGGCGGCGTTACTCCTCGCTCTCGACGGCGTCGAGCGCGTCCTCCGGGACGCCCGTCTCCTGGCCGTCCTCGAAGCTGACCGTGTACGTCGCGTCGCCGAACATCGTCTCCATCACCTGCGTGATCTTCCCCGTCTCGCCGTCGTACTCGCTGTGTTTGTCGTGGAGCACGACCTCGTCCTCCTTCTCGAAGCTCATGGCGATTCGTTCCGCCGGGACGGTTAAAAGCGCGCGGATCCCGACCGAGACGGAGGTGCGAGTCGGCGGCGGCGGTCTCGGGGAACCGCTCCCCGTCGCCTCACGTCACGGCGAGCAGCGCCGCGCCGAACGCGATCATCAGCGCGAGCCCGACCGCGAGCCAGACGAGGGCGCTGTCGACGGCGACCGCGACCGCGACCGCGGCGCCGACCGCGACGAGCCCGAAGACCGCGCCCGCGACCCCGCCGCTCCTGACGAGGCGGTCGAGCGCGTTCACCGCGCGCTGCCCGGGCGGAATCTCCGGGGGCCGCTCCGGGGGCGCCGAGAAGGTCTCGTCGACCGCGACCGACTCGCTCGGGGTCTCGGGCGACGGGTCGATCCGAACGTCGACGTACGCCGTGTTCGAGCCGTAGCCGGTGACGATCTTCAGTTTGCCGCGGACCGGTTCGTCGACGTCGGCCGTCGAGACGTGGACGCGGCGGGTGGCCTCGTCGGCGACGAAGTGGTTGCCGTCGTCGAGCGCGGCCGCCCGGTCGAGGTCGTCGTCGAAGTGGAGGTGGACGTGCGTCGAGCGCCCGCTGTTCTCGAGCACGACCGGGAACGGTCCGTCGGTGACGAACGAGTCCGGCGCGTCGATGTCGTGGACCGCCTCCCCGTTCAGTTCGACGTCGAGTGTCGGCACGAGTGGGACCACGACCCCGCACTAAAAAAAGATTCACACGACCGAGATGTTCCCGGAGACGCGGCGGCCGATCGCCGGAGCGCGGGCGGACGGTCGGGTCCGCTACGCCGCCGCCTCTTCGCGCATGTCCGGCGGCAGGAGGTTCGGGATCCCGTCCTCGATGGGGTACGTCTCGCCGCACTCCGTACAGGTGAGCGTCCCCGCGAGCACCTCCTCGTCGTCCGCCTCGTCGGCGTCGAGTTCGAGGGTCGCCTTGTCGAGCGGACAGCAGATCACGTCCATCAGGGATTCCTTCATACCGCTCGGTTGGGGTGGACCGATAAAAAAGCGTGCGGGTCGCGACCGTCGCGCCGTCTCGGACCGGCCGACCGGGGCGTCGCGGCGCCGCGGTCACCTCGGATAACAACCTCTTTGCCGCCGCGCGCCGCCCTCCGTGACATGGGCATCCCGGCGGAGCGGATCGAGCGGCTGTTCGCCCTCGCCCGCGAGGCGGTCGTCGACGACGAGTACGACCGCGCCCGCGAGTACGTCGCCCGCGCCCGCCGGATCGCCGAGCGGAACCGCTGCGGCGTTCCCAGCGAACTCTCTAGGCGCGCCTGCGACGACTGCGCCGTCTACCTCCGTCCCGGGAAGACGAGCCGCGTCCGGACGCGACCCGGGCGCGTGGTCGTCCGCTGTACGGAGTGCGGCGCGACGGCGCGGTACCCCTACGAGGAGTGACCGCGGCTACTCCGCGCGCTCGCGCAGCCGGTCGAGCACCGAGGCCGTCCCGTCCATGAACCCCTCCGAGACCACCTCGTCGGCGGCCTCGCGGGCCGCGTCGTCCGCGTTGGCGACGGCGTACGACTCGCCGGCGACCTCGAACGTCGAGACGTCGTTCTCGCTGTCGCCGACCGCGACGAACTCGTCGGCGGCGAGCCCGAGCGCGTCGGCGACGACGCCGAGCGCCCGCCCCTTGCTCACGCCCGTCGACTTCACGTGGTAGGCGTAGCCGGTGTCGACGACCTCCACGTCGTCGACGGCCGCGGCGACCTCCCGCAGGAGCGCCTCGTCGGCGTCGGGCGAGCACGCCACCTCCGTCTCGCGCCAGCGGTTCACCGTGTCGCCGTCCCCCCACCCGACCTCGCCGCCGCGCTCGCGAAACGCCTCGACGACGGCCCGCGCCGCGTCCGGGTCGCCGACGACCGTCGTCTCGCCGTCGACGTACGCGACGCCGCCGTTCTCCGCGATCACCGTCTCCTCGCGGCCGAGGAAGTGCGCGAGCGCGACCGGGTACGGGAACGCCTTCCCGGTGGCGAAGACTATCGGGGCGTCCCAGTCGGGCAGCAGCTCGAAGGCCCGCGGGTCGATCCGGTGGTCCGGCGTCGTCAGCGTGCCGTCGATGTCGAGCGCGAGTGGCGGGACCATACCCCGAGTCGGCGGCTCGGCGACAACTGTCTTCCGTTCGAACGAAGCGCGGTCGGGTCGGCCGCGCGCCGTCCGCACGCGGGGCGCCCGCCCGGGACGAGCGCGGAGCGCAGCCGAGGGGTCGAGCGGCGCTACCCGGTCCGGACGCGGCGGTCGAACAGCTCGCGGAAGACGACCGTCGGGAACAGCGGCACGAGCCGGCTCGGCGGCCGGCCCTTGCCGTCGCTCCGGTGGACGGTGACCCGTTCGAGCAGGCCGGCGTCGGCCAGCTCGTAGAGGACGCGCCGCACCGTCGACGCCGACAGGTCGACCCCGGGGCGCCCCGCGATGGCCTCCGTCGCCATCCCCACGGTCGACCGCTCCTCCTCCGTGAGTCCGGCGAGCTCGTAGAGGAGCCGCTGGCGGCTCTCGGGCAGCGCGAGGACGCGGCCCAGCGCCACGCAGGGGCGCGGGACCCCGTCGGTGCCGGCGTCGACGTCGCCCGCTCTGACCGTGGACGCGCCGGCCCGCTCCGCGTTGACAGCCGCGCCCATCACGGCGGCGAGCGCGTCGTGGGCGTCGCCCGCGGCCCACTCGACTATCTCGCGGATCTGGTCGTGGCTGAGCGCGTCGCGGCCGAGCCCGGTCGAACACCGGCTCGTCAGCAGCTCGACGAGCACGTGCCGGCGGTACTTCGCGAACTCGACGGTGGTCTCCGGCTCCCAGTCGACCGCGTCCGGCGGGTCGCGGCCGATACAGGCCGGCGTGAGCTGCTCGCCCACGTCGGTGAGCCAGTCGACGAGCGTCGCCGCGGTCGGCGTCTCGGCCTCGTTCGTGTGGTCGACCGCGACGACCAGGTCGGGCCCGGTGCGCATCGCGTCGCGCAGCGAGTCGGCCAGGTCCTCGGTACCGATCCCGTGGTCGGGGACGTGTTCGTCGCTCATCGCGGCCAGCATCGCGTGGTACAGTCGGAACCGGGTCGAGGCGTTCCGCGCGTCGACGTACACGAACCCGGGAATCGTCGGCTCGACCGCCCGCGTAGTCGTCTGGATCGCCCGGCGCGGGCCGCTGTGGCTCGCGAGCCGGTCGAACAGCGCGGAGACGACCGCCGACTTGCCGCTCCCCTTCGGTCCGTACACGTAGACGCTCGGCGGGAGCGACCCGGAGAAGGCGGGTTCGAACACGTCGAGGAGCCGCTCTATGGCCGGCCCGCGGCCGACCGGCGAGTCGACGTGTCTGACCGGAGACACGGCTTCGAAGTCGGCGAGGACGCTCATGCCGGCGTCGTAGCCGAGCCGCCGCTCGATCCGGTCGTCGATGTTCACGGTCGACCCTCCGGGATAGTCGAACAAAACGGCCCCGAATCGGGACCGGACGACGGCCCTCGGGGCGGACCGCTTCGCTCGCCTGAGCCGCCTACCAGTGGGCGGGCTTGTACCGGTTGATGACGACCGTCGAGACGACGAAGACGACCCCGCTGATGACGCCGGCGATCGCGCCGACCGCCAGCCGGACCGCGGGCGTCCCCTCGGAGACGAGCGCCGTCACGACTGCCACGGCCCCCATCACGACGAGGAGGTTCCGTCGGTCCCGCCGGTCCAGCCCGATCCGGTCTAGCATACCACGTCGTCTCGGCCGGGGCAGTTAAACGCCCCGCGTTCGGCTCGCGACCGCGTCCCGTCGGGCGGGCGGGCGGCGCCGCGGTCCTCCGCGGGCGACGGTCGAGGTCGGGGCGATGGAAACCTATACGACCGTCGGGCGGACTACGACGGGTATGTCGAACGAGGCGGCCGTCGAGACGCTGCACACGGTCGACGACAGGAGCAAGGTCGTCGCGGTCCTGTCGACGGCGGCCGCGTTCGGGGCCGGGATGCTCGCGATCGGCGACATCGAGTTCGTCTCGATCGCCGCGGCCGCGTTCGGGATCGGCGTCCGCTTCGCGTCCGTCTGGGCGGGCGTCCGCGCCTTCGTCGACGACGACGCGGTGACGATCGCCGACCAGCCCTCCGCGGGGAGCTTCCACCACGGCGCGACCGGCGTCGCGCTCGCCGCGGCCGGCGCGACCGCGCTCGTGGGCCGTTCCCTCGGCGTCGAGGTCGTCCCGATCGCCGTCGCCGCGGCGGCCGTCGGCGTCGTCGGGTTCCTCGGGCTCTCGGTGCTGCTCCCCGACTGAGTGACGTGCGCGCTCGGCCGTGGTATCGTGCGTGCCGCTCGTCGACCGGTTCCGAGCGACCGCGGGTGAGCGAGGTTCCATGTTAAAAAGTGCTGCCGGGTGTGAGGTCGCGTTAGATTCCCGTGCCGGGGATCCAGACGCCCCAGTTGAGCAGCCCCGCGATGACCAGCAGGCCGATCGTCAGCGTCCAGACGACGATGGCGGCCGCCGGCGGGTCGAGGTGGGTGTCGCCGTGCGCGTAGAACACCCGCTGTGACGCCTCGCCGGCGAGCGCCGCGAACACGCCGAACAGGGCGCCGAAGAGCAGCGCGGGCGCGGCGCCGAACGCCAGGGGCGCGGTCAGGTCTCCGGCCGACAGGTCCGTGAGCATCAGGATTCCCTCCTGCCACGTCGCGAGGAACGCGGTCGCCCCCGCGAGCGTCATGTGGTGGGTGACCGGGATGCGGTCGACGCCGAGGTTCAGGAACAGCAGCGACGCCGCGCTGATCCCGAAGCCGGCGAACACGGCGATGAGGCCGTGCCCGCCGCTGATCATGTTGTACGTGATGACGCCCGCGCCGAGTCCGGTGAAGAAGCCGATCGCGGCGACGTGCGACCACTTGTACATGTTCGGCAGCCACGGCTCGACGGCGAGGCGGTCCTCGCTGGCCTTCCCGCCGTCGCCTTTGACCTCGCCGGGCTCGCGCATCTCCTCGCGCTCGAACGGCCCCATGTCGAAGTAGCCGTCGGCCTTGTCGCTGACCTTGCCGACGATGCTGTAGCCGAAGACGGCGCGGACCACGAGCGCGCTGATGACGATGCTCACCGGGATCGGGTCGACCGGGAGCGCGAGCTGTCGGGAGATCTGTTCGATGAGGACGCCGAAGACGCCGAAGACGGCCCCCACGGCGAGGACGTCCGGCTTACTCCCCAGCGCGAAGCCGATGTCCTTCGCGTTGTGGTAGTCGAACCCGGACTCCATGTAGCCCTTGTCGGCCGCGTACGCGGCCGCGGCGGCGCCGCCCGCGAACGAGATGTGCGGGCCGAACACCGGGCCGAAACCGACGTCGACGCCGAATCCGCCGCCCCCGAGCGAGCCGCCGATGACGAGGAACCCGGTGAAGATGAACGCCGGCAGCGCGCCCAGCGCCGCGCCGAACGCCCCGCCGGCGAGCGCGCCGAGCAGGATGGTCGGGTCGGTGAGGCTCTCGATCACGTCGGTCGGCGCGCCCGGCTCGTAGCCGACCTGTAGCACGGTGTCGGCCGCGACGGCCAACTCCGGGAGCAGTTCGACGCCCATCTACTCGTCCTCCTCGTCTATCGCCCAGTTCTTCGAGCGTTCGACCGCGTCGTCCCAGCGGCTGTACAGCTTGTCGACCTCGTCCTGCGACTTCTCCGGGGTGAACTCGCGGTCGATCTGCCAGTTGTCGCGGAGCTCGTCGACGGTGTCCCAGTAGCCGACCGCGAGCCCGGCGGCGTACGCCGAGCCGAGGGCGGTTGTCTCGTCGACCTCCGGTCGCGCGATCTCCGTCTGGATGATGTCGGACTGGAGCTGACAGAGGAAGTTGTTCTTGACCGCGCCGCCGTCGACGCGGAGGCTCGTCGTCTCCACGCCGGAGTCGGCCTCCATGGCCTCGGCGATGTCGCGGGTCTGGTAGGCGATCGATTCGAGCGTCGCCCGCACGATGTGCTCCTTGCTCGTCCCGCGCGTCATTCCGACGATGGTGCCGCGAGCGCGACCGTCCCAGTGCGGGGCGCCGAGCCCCGTGAACGCCGGGACCATGTAGACGCCGTCGGTCGAGTCGACCGACCGTGCCAGCTCCGCGGTCTGGGCCGCGTTGTTGATCAGGTCGACGTCCTCGAGCCACTCGATGGCGGCGCCGGTGATGAAGATGGACCCTTCGAGCGCGTACTGGACGGGCTCGCCGGACATCTGGAACCCGATCGTCGTCAGCAGCCCGTGGTCGGACTCGACGGCGTCGGTGCCGGTGTTCATCAGGTAGAACGAGCCGGTGCCGTAGGTGTTCTTCGCGTCGCCCTCGTCGAAGCAGGTCTGCCCGAACAGCGCGGCCTGCTGGTCGCCCAGCGCCCCCGCGACCGGGACCTCCTCGCCGAGGAAGCCGTCCGGGTCGGTGTGGCCGTAGTAGTCCTCGTCGGAGGACGGCCGCACCTCGGGCACCATCTCCTTCGGCACGCCGAACTCGTCGAGCAGCTCGTCGTCCCACTCCAGGTCCCGGATGTTGTACAGCATCGTCCGGGAGGCGTTGGTGACGTCAGTGATGTGGTTGCCCGTCAGGTTGTAGATGAGCCACGAGTCGATGGTGCCCATCACGAGTTCGCCGGCGCGGGCGCGCTCGCGCAGGTCGCCGCCGCGCGAGCTCTGCATCTTCAGCGGCTCGGCGTTGTCGAGGATCCACTCCGTCTTCGTCGCGGAGAAGTACGCGTCGGCCTCGAGGCCGGTCTTCTCGCGGATCTCCTCGACCTTGTCCGCCTCTTGGAGCTCCTCGACGCGGTCGGTCGTCCGGCGGTCCTGCCAGACGAGGGCGTTGTGGACCGGCTTCCCGGAGTCCTTGTCCCAGACGATCGTCGTCTCGCGCTGGTTGGTGATGCCGATGGCGTCGAGCTGGTCGGCGTCGAGGCCCGCGTCCGCGAGGCCGTCGAGGACGACCTGCTGGGTGTTCTCCCAGATCTCTATCGGGTCGTGTTCGACCCAGCCCGGGTTCGGGTAGATCTGTTCGTGCTGTTCGTAGGCGTTCGCGACGACCTGGCCCTCGTGGTCGAACACCATGAATCGAGTTCCGGTCGTCCCCTGGTCTATCGCACCGACGTACTGTGTCATGTTGTGGATCCCTCCTGTGGCGCTGGTCCGTGCGCGGCGATGACCCGCTCTCCCTCGCCGTCGAGGGAGAGTTCGGGCTCGCGTCCGCCGCCGCGGCGCGCGACCGATCGGTCAGGCCCGTCCGGAGCCGACCCGAGACGGTCGCGAGACGCGCCGCGGCATATCTTCACGGAAGCTACCACGCCGATCGTGAACATAATGTACTACCATAATAATCTTCCTGTTGGAATCCCGGTTCCGACGCGAGTGAAAAAGTTTAATACATAAATCCGTCGACTGCGTCAGCGACTACAGTACTTGAATGACCCTGATAGTTACTGTTAGGGCCCACCGGGAGGTAAAGTAAAGTGGACGTGGTCCAAGGGCCTCGCATGGACAGCCAAGTGGACGTCGTGGTCGTCGGTGGGGGCTCGACGGGGTGCGGCGTCGTCAGGGACCTGGCGCGGCGCGGACTCGACACGGTCCTCGTCGAGAAGGGGAACCTGACGCACGGCACGACCGGACGGATGCACGGACTCCTTCACAGCGGGGGCCGGTACGCGGTCTCCGACCAGAAGAGCGCGAAGGAGTGTATCGAGGAGAACAGGGTCCTCCGCGACATCGCGGCCCACTGCGTCGAGGAGACGGGCGGGATGTTCGTCAAGCGGCCCGAGGACTCCGAGGAGTACTTCCAGGAGAAGCTGGAGGGGTGTAAGGCGTGTGACATCCCGGTCGAGGTGATCGACGGAGAGGAGGCGCGGCGCCGCGAGCCGTACCTCGCGCGCGACGTGGAGAAGGCGATCGCCCTGCCGGACGGCGCGGTCGACCCCTTCCGGCTGTGCGTGTCGAACGCCGCGGACGCCCGCGAGCACGGCGCGCGGATCGAGACCCACGCCCCGGTGACGGACGTGCTCGTCGAAGACGGGGAAGTCGTCGGCGTCGAGATCGAACACGAGACCGGGCCGGGCAAGCGCGTCCACCGCGAGCCGGGGACGACCGAGGAGATCCGCGCGCGCCACGTCGTTAACGCCACGGGCGCGTGGGCGGGCAACGTCGGCGAGATGGCCGGCGTCGACGTGGAGGTCCGCCCCTCGAAGGGCGTGATGACCGTGATGAACACCCGGCAGGTCGACACCGTGATCAACCGCTGCCGGCCGAAGGGCGACGCCGACATCATCGTCCCCCACGAGACCGCCTGTATCCTCGGCACGACCGACGAGGAGGTGGACGACCCGGAGGACTACCCCGAGGAGGAGTGGGAGGTCGACCTGATGATCGAGACGCTCTCGGAGCTGGTGCCGGAGCTCAGGGACGCGCGGACGCTCCGCTCCTTCTGGGGCGTTCGCCCGCTCTACGAGCCTCCGGGAACGGGCACCGAGGACCCGACCGACATCACGCGCGACTACTTCCTCTTGGACCACGGCGACCGCGACGACCTCCCCGGCATGACGACCATCGTCGGCGGGAAGCTCACCACCTACCGGATGATGGCCGAGTCCATCTCCGACCACGTGTGCGAGACGCTCGGCCACGAGGCGACCTGCGACACCGCCGACGCGCCGCTCCCGGGCTCGGAGAGCGAGGCCCGCATGGAGGAGCTGATGGACGAGTTCGGCCTGCGCTCGCCGGTCGCGCGCCGCTCGGGCCAGCGGCTCGGCTCCCGGGCCGACGACGTGCTCGACGAGTACGACCCGAACCCGATCGTCTGTAACTGCGAGAGCGTCACCCGCGCGGAGGTCCGGGACGCGATCGGCGAGGCCGGCTCCGACCTCAACGCGGTCCGCCTCCGCACCCGCGCCTCGATGGGGAACTGCCAGGGCGGCTTCTGTACCCACCGGATCGCCGCGGAGCTCGCCGAGGAGTACCCCGAGCCGGTCGTCCGCGACGCCGAGGACGAGCTGTACCAGGAGCGCTGGAAGGGCCAGCGCCACGCCCTGTGGGGCGAGCAGCTCTCGCAGGCGATGTTGAACCACATGCTCCACGCGACCACGATGAACCGCGACGGCGACCCCGCGAACCTCGACGAGGCGGTCGACTTCGGCGCGTTCGACGCGGGCGCGGGGGCGCCGAGCCCGGGCGATTCCGACGGCGAGACCGGGACCGCCGCGGCGGACGGCGGCCGCGCGAGCGACGACGCGGCGACAGACGGAGGTCGCGCGGATGACGACGCGGCCGCCGACGGAGGTCGCTGATGGCGATCAACAGCGACGTGCTCGTGATCGGCGGCGGGCTCGCCGCGGTCACGGCCGCGGTGTCGGCCGCCCGCGAGGGCGCGGACGTGCGCCTCGTCTCCCACAAGGCGAGCACGCTGCGGCAGGCCTCCGGGCTGATTGACGCGCTCGGCTACGTCCCGGCGACCGAGCCGGCGAAGCCGCTCCGCGACGGGCCGCCGACCGCGGGCCGCGAGCTCGACCGCGACGAGTGGCCGGACCCGGAGGGGCCGCTCGCCGACCCGTTCGAGGGGATCGAGCGGCTGCCGGAGTCGCACCCGTACCGGGTGGTCGGCGCGGACGCGCTCCGCGACGGGCTCGCCCTGTTCGACGACCTCGCGGGCGACGCGTACCGCGGGGGCCACACCGACCGCAACGCGCTCGTCCCGACGTTCGGCGGCGCGGTGAAGCCGACCGCGCGGTACCCGGCCGCGGCCGAGGCCGGGCTCGCGAGCGACGAGCGGCCGATGCTGATCGTCGGGTTCCGGTCGCTGACCGAGTACGACGCGCGCGCCTTCGCGGGTCGGCTGGAGGCGGCGGGCGTCCCGTTCGACGCGGCCGGCGCGGAGGTCGAGTTCGCGGAGGCGTTCCGCGCCGACGCGAAGATCACCCGGCTCGCGAAGGCGCTCGACCACGACGAGGACATCGACGGCGTCCCGGCCCGCGAGGCGCTGGCGAAGGCGGTCGCGCCGCACCTCCACGACGTGGTCGACGCGGACGGCGGCGTGGACCGCGTCGAGCGCGTCGGCTTCCCGGCGTTCCTCGGCGACGACCGGGGCGACGAGGTGCGCGCGGAGCTCGCCGACCGGCTCGGCGCCGACGTGTTCGAGGTGCCGATGGGGCCGCCGAGCCTCCCCGGACTCCGCTTGGAGGACCGCCTGTTCGACGCGCTCGACGCCGAGGGCGTGCGGTTCGAGACCGGCAACCCAGTCGTCGGCGTCGAGTCCGCGAGCGACGGGCGGGTCGAGGCGGTCGCGGTCGACCGGAAGGGCCGGACGGCGCCGTACGGCGCGGACGCGTTCGTGCTGGCGACGGGCGGGCTCGTCGGGAAGGGGCTCGACTCCGACCGCGAGGGCGTCCGCGAGCCCGTCTTCGACCTCCGCGTCGCACAGCCCGACGACCGGTACGAGTGGTTCGTCGACGACGCGTTCGGCGACCAGCCGTACGCGCGGTTCGGCGTCCGGCCCGACGAGCGGTGTCGGCCCACGGGCGCCGACGGGGAGGCGCAGTACGAGAACGTGTTCGCGGCCGGCGGCGTCGTCGGCGGCGCGGACGCGGCGCGGGAGAAGTCCGCGAGCGGGGTGTCGCTCGCGACCGGCCTCGCGGCCGGGCGGCAGGCGGCGACGGAGGCGACCCAATGACACGAGACACGGCGGACGACGGCGACGGGGGGGACGCGAACGGGACGGCCGAACCGAGCGGCGGACGCGACGGGGGGCGCGGGCGCGCCGGGTGCGGGGACTGCGGCTGCGGGGAGCCGAGCCCGGGCGTCCCCGAGGCGGGCCGCGACGAGCAGCCGTCGGTATTCGTCCCTGACGAGAGGGAGGTCGCGGACGACGGCGCGGGGGCGGCCGCGGACGCGGCCGGCGCCGCGGAGCGCGCCGCCACCGACGGCGGCGTCGAGAGCGCGTCGGGCGGCAGCGACTCGACCGAGCTCGACCCGGACGCGTACGACCCCGTCGACGTGTTCCCCGGCGGCGACCTCGACCTCCGCGAGGGGGCCGACTCCTGTTACAAGTGCACGAGCTGCGACACCTCCTGCCCGGTCGCGGAGGTCGACGACGAGTTCCCCGGGCCGAAGTTCCAGGGCCCGGAGCAGTGGCGGCTCAAGCGGAAGGACGACCACGACATCGACGAGTCGATCACCTCCTGTTCGAACTGCATGCGCTGCGACGACGCCTGCCCCTCCGGAGTGCCGCTCTCGCAGATGCACAACGAGGCGCGCGGGCAGTTCGTCGAGCGACAGATGGAGAAGCTCTCGGTGGAGTACGTGCGGAACCGGATCCTCGCCAACTACCGCACGTCGGCGAGCCTCGCGAGCATGTTCCCGCGGACGGCGTCGTTCGCGATGAACTTCGGGCCCGCCCGGTGGGCGATGGAGAAGGTGCTGGGGATCCCCAAGGAGCGCGACTTCCCCGAGTTCGCCACGGAGACGTTCCGCGAGTGGTGGAAGGCGCGCGGCGGCGCGCAGGTGGAGAACCCCGACAAGCGGGTGGCCTACTTCCACGGCTGCTACTCCAACTACAATACCCCCGAGGTCGGGAAGGCGATGGTCCGCGTCTACGAGCACTTCGGCTACGAGGTCATGGTGCCGCCACAGAAGTGCTCGGGCACGCCGATGTTCGCGAACGGGATGCTGAAGGACGCCCGACGCCACGCTGAGACGAACGTCGAGAACCTCGTCGCGGCCATCGGCGAGGGCGCGGACGTGATCGCCTCGTGTACCTCCTGTTCATTGTCGCTGCGCCAGGAGTACCCGGAGCTGTTCGACCTCCACGGGATCGAGGACCTCGCCGAGCACACCTTCGAGGCGCTGGAGTACCTCCGGATCCACGAGGACCTGGAAGGCGAACTCGACGCGGCCGGCGGGCTTGACGACGAGCGCGCGTTCACGTACCACGCGCCGTGTCACGCCCGCAATCAGGGGCTCTCCCGGCAGGCGGTCGAGACGTTCCGCGACATCGACGGCGTTCGGATGGAGGACGTGGGCGACTCCTGTTCGGGGATCTCCGGGACGTACGGCTGGAAGGAAGAGAAGTACGAGAAGTCGATGGAGATCGGCGCGGAGATGTTCGAGCACATGGAGGACGCCGAGGGCGAGGTCGGCATGACGGAGTGTCCGACCTGCGCGATGCAGATGGAGCACGGCACCGGCTACGAGATCGAGCACCCCCTGCAGCTGCTCGAGGACGCGCTCGGCGCGTAGGCGGGGCCGTCCATGACCGGGGGTAAACGCCGCCGAGACGGCGCCTCCGCGGACCGCGCTCGCGCCGCGTCTCATCGGCTGCGCGCTCGTTCTCAGCGCCGATAACCGCGTGGGAATCCTTATGCGGGGAACCCCCTCAGAGGGGGTACGTGACGCTCGAACAGTTTCTCGATCGCTTCGACGGTCCCGAGCGGTCCGTGGTCGTCGTCAACCGAACCGACCCGGATCCCATCTTGAACATGCTCGTGGACACGTTCGGCGACGACGCAGTGCGGGTCGTGGAGGGCCGTGTGGTCGGAGGTCCGGACGACCCCGACCCGGGCGGCGCCGGGGACGACGACCGGCTGACCGACGGCGCCGGAGCCCCGCGGCTCGATCGGACGGGCGGTCTCACGGCGCGAGAACTGGCGACGAACGCCGTCGTCGACGGGGAGGGCAACGCCGTCCCGTCGCTCGACGTCGAGGTGCTCCGCCGCCACGAGGACGTGCCGTTCGACGGCGGCGACCCCTCCGACATCGAGAACCTCGTGCTGCTCATGGAGGGCGACGAGGTGGTCGCCGGCTCGACGCTCGGCGAGCTCGGCGACGCCGTGCTGTTCGTCAACTCCGACCTGTACATCACCGGCAGCCGGTCGCTCGCCGACGTGGAGCTTCCCTCGGTGATAAGCGGCCTCGACGACGCGACGTTCACGCTCCGCGGGTACCCCGAGTCGAACAGACAGAAGCTGCTGCTCATCACCATCTCGCGGTTCATCGAGCGGGTCGCCTGGACCGCGGGCGACGGGACCCTCCGGTCGTCGTTCCAGCGGCTCTCGCGCATCGACGACGAGGTCGGCACGCGGGACGTGTACGAGCGCGTCGCCGACACCGGCGTCGACACGCACCTCTACGGCGTGCCCGACGAACTCCCGCAGGACCTCGCCGCGGTGATCCACGCCGGGAACGACCCCGACTTCACCGACAGCTGGTTCGTGGTGTACCGGCCCCCGGAGGGACCGCACCCCGCGCGGAGCGATCCGGAAAGCGACCTCGTTCGAGGGGTCGAGGGGGGCGTCGGGCTGCTCGCGGTCGAGACGGAGCCGCGCGTCTGGCGCGGCCTCTGGACGTTCGACGCGGACCGCGTCTCGCGGATAAACCGGTACATCGAGCGGAACCTGTAGGGCGATCGAGGATTTCCTCCCGCCGGCGACCGGTCGTATCCAACCCGTGCGTTCATATTCTCGGAGCGGTGACGGGCGGCCATGTTCACGGAGCGGTCCGCGCTCGTCGACGACGGGCGCCCGATGCGCGGGTACGGCGTCGCGGTGACGCCCGGCCGCGACGGGCCGCTCGTCTTCGTGGCCGGCTACGGCGAGCCGAACCGGCTGTACGCCCGCGAGGGCGGCCGCTTTTCCGACACCGCCTGCGGCATCGTCGCCGACGGGACCCGCCACGGGATGGGGGTGTGCGCGTCCGACCTCGACGCCGACGGGTGCGAGGAGGTGTACGTCCACAACTGCGCGCGCGGCGTCGACGGCGGCGACCCCGACCTGCTCTTGAGTCGCCTAGAGGCCGACAGGTACCGCTGGACGGACGTGTTCGCGCGCGAGGTGAACGCCGACCGCATCGACGTGCGCGCCGGGCGGTCCGTCGCGGCGCTCGACCGGCTGGGGACCGGTCGCTACGGGGTCGCCGTCTCCGGGTACGCCGCCCCGCTCGCGTTCTACGAACTCGGCGACGACGGCGAGGTGACCGACATGGCCGAGGCGGTCGGCCTGGAGGTCGACGGGGGCTGCCGGTCGCTGCTCGCGGTCCCGTACCGCTCGCGCGAGGGCGACCTCTTCGCGGGGGTCGAGGGGGGACCGAACCGGCTGTTCAGCAACCGGGACGGGCACTACGACCGGACGGACGGCGGGCCCGACCTCTCGGACCCCGGCGGCGACACGCGGGGCGCGGCGGTCGTCGACGAGGGCGGGACGTTCGCGCTCGCGGTCGGCAACGAGTCGGCGCCGAGCCGGCTGCTCCGCTGTTCGCCCGACGGCGGCTACGACGACGTGGCCCCCGACGCGCTCCGCGACGTGGGCCCCGTCCGGACGGTCGTCGCCGCGGACTTCGACAACGACGGCCGCGAGGAGCTCTTCTTCAACGTCTGCGGCGCGGAGAACCGGCTGTTCGAGCGCGTGGACCGGTCCGGCGGGCCGCCCCGGTGGGAGCCTGCGGACCTCGGGCCCGCCGCGGAGCCGGACGGGTTCGGCACCGGCGCGGTGGCGGCCGACCTCGACGGCGACGGCGCGCTGGAA
The DNA here is from genome assembly GCF_005435135.1 of Halorubrum sp. ASP1. Lineage (NCBI taxonomy): Archaea > Methanobacteriati > Methanobacteriota > Halobacteria > Halobacteriales > Haloferacaceae > Halorubrum > Halorubrum sp. ASP1. The sequence goes on from NZ_SGUA01000004.1 coordinate 254,073, forward strand.
CTGCTCGTCGTCCACGGCGAGGTCGCCGCCCAGCCCGTGACCGCCTACGGCGTCCCCGAGGCGCCCGACGCCGGGTGGCTGCGCGTGCGCCCGACGACGCGACACGGCGCCCCCGCGCGCGGCGCCGTCGCCACCCTGGAGACGACCGAGGGCGTCCAGCGGCGGACGGTCGACGCCGGGGGCGGCTGCCTCTGTCAGACGGAGCCGGTCGCGCACTTCGGGCTCGGCGGCGCGGAGCCGCTGCGCGTCGACGTGCGGTGGCCGGACGGGCGCGAGCGGACCGTCGTCGGCCCGAGCGCCGACCGAGAGATAACGGTCAGGCACCCGTCTCGCAGGGCGACGGACCGCGACGCCCGGACGCGGCGGTAGCGATCGCGCGGCCCCGAGCGAGGGACCGCCGGGGCGGCGGCGGCCGCCGTGGCCAGAACTGCCGCCCTTCGCGGGTTCAAGTGTCCCCGGGCGTACGGGGAGGTATGGTGGATCCGACCTCGGAGCTCGAGGAGGACGTCGACGAGGAGTCCGCGCCGACCTGCGCGACGTGCGGCGAGCCGGCGCTGGGGACCGGACACCGAACGGTCACGTGGGTCGACGGCGGCGACGCCGTCCACCGACACTTCTGTTCGGCGTCGTGCCGCGCGGACTGGGACGACGAGCGGCCCTCCGCGGGCGGGTAGTCGGGGGAGCGACGACGCGACGACCGGGGCGGTGACCGGAGGGCGGACGCGACGACGCGGCACGGCGGTCGGCGACGGCGGGAGGCTTTTTGCCCGCGGGGGTGGTAGCGTTCGGTATGATATCGCTCGACGAGGCCGTGACGGCCCGACTGGAGTCACACGGGGAGCGGTTCGAGGTCCTGATCGACCCCGACGCCGCGCTCGCGATCAAGCGCGGCGAGTTCGACGACGACTTAGCGGAGGTCATCGCCGCGGAGGACGTCTTCGAGAACGCCTCGCGGGGCGACCGCCCGGCCGAGGAGGACTTGGAGACCGTCTTCGGCACCACGGACCCGCTGGAGATCATCCCGGAGGTCGTCGAGCGCGGCGAGATCCAGATCACCGCCGAGCAGCGCGCGGAGATGCAGGAGCGCAAGCACAACCAGCTGGTGACCACCATCACGCGCAACGCCGTGAACCCGCAGATGGACGACTCCCCGCACCCGCCCGAGCGGATCGAGCGCGCCCTGGAGGAGGCCGGGTTCCAGATCGACCCGATGGAGCCCGTAGAGAACCAGGTCGACGACGCGCTCGACGCGTTGCGGCCGGTGATCCCGATCCGGTTCGAGGAGGTGACGATGGCGGTCCAGCTCCCGGCCGACTACGCCGGGTCCGGCCAGGCGCAGATCCGCGAGTTCGGCGACCTCGAACGCGAGGAGTGGCAGAACGACGGATCGTGGGTCGGCGTGCTCACCTTCCCGGCCGGCCTCCAGAACGACCTCTACGACCTCGTCAACGAGGTCACCTCGGGCGAGGGCGACGCCCGCGTGATCAAGGACAAAGACGAGCTGCGGACCCGCTGACCGGACCGCCGGCTCGCGACGTGACTTCACCGCCTCCGCGGGGTTGATACGGGCGGGCCGCGGCTCAGATCGCATGCATCCACGCGCGGCGGAGTTCGAGGAACGGGCGGCGGAGCGGCACGGCGTCGACGTCGACGTGCTGGAGTTCGACGCGGGCACGGAGACGGCGGCCGCCGCGGCCGACGCCGTCGGCTGCGAGACGGGCGCCGTCGCGTCGACCATCGTCGTCTCCCTCGTCGGCGGCGACCGAGAGGAGGCGCTCGTCGCGGCGATCACGAGCGGCGCGAACCGACTGGACCTCGACGCGGTCGCCGACTTCTTCGAGGCCGACGCCGCCGAGATGGGCGACCCGGAGCGGGTCCGCGAGGTCGTCGGGTGGAGCATCGGCGGCGTCCCGCCCATCGGGCACGACGCCGCGCTCCCGACCGTCTTCGACCCGACGTTGGCCGAGTACGACACCGTCTACGCCGCCGCCGGGACGCCCAGCGCTGTGTTCGCGATCGGTCCGGACACGCTCGCCGACCTCGCGGACGCGACCGTCGTCGACCTCACGTAGTGAGTAGCGACGTTCCCGGCGCGCGGAGCCGCCGGCGCGTTGTTAAGCGAGCGCGCTCTCGGCGACTGAGTTATTAACTATGTCTTGTGAAATAATAACCTTTTTCTATTAATCTGCGATACGGATCGGTATGACTCACTCACGGCGGTCGGTGCTGCGGCGCGGCGCCGGGCTCGCGGTCGCGGGCTCGGCGGCGTCGCTGGCGGGATGCTCGGGCGGGGGAACCGGCGGCTCCGAGGGGTTCGACTCGGGCTACGCCGCCTTCTTCACCCTCAACGACTGGGCCAACGAGGTCGCGGGCGAGCACGCGAGCTTCGAGGACCCGGTCGACGTGGGTCAGCTCGGCCACGGGTGGACGCCGGACGGAACGCTCGCCGCCGAGGTCGCCGCGACGGACGCCTTCGTCTACCTCGACAGCCCGGAGTTCTCGTGGGCGCAGGACCTCGCGGCGACGCTGGAGAGCGACTACGACTCCGTCGCCGTGGTCGACGTGCTCGACGGACTGGAGGGCGATCTGCTCGAATGGGACCACAGCCACGGCGGAGAGGGCGGCAATCACGACGGCGAGGACCACGACGGGGAAGGCGGCACCCACGAGGGCGACGACCACGAGGGCGACGACCACGAGGGCCACGACCACGAGGGCCACGACCACGGCGGCGAGACCCGGCACGACCCGCACGTCTGGGTCGACCCGGTCCTCGCGGCCGAGATGGTCGAGACGATCGCCGCGGGGCTCGGCGAGGCGGACCCGGAGCACGCCGAGGCGTACGCCGCCAACGCCGAGGCGTACGCCGAGGAACTCGGCGCGGTCGACGACGCGTTCGAGTCGATCGCCGAGCGCGCCGAGCGCGACGTGGCGGTGTTGGCGGGCCACAACTCCTTCCAGTACCTGGAGGCGCGCTACGGCTTCCGGCTCCACTCGCCGGTCGGGGTCTCGCCGCAGAACGAGCCGACACAGTCCGAGGTCGCCGACACGATCGACATCGTCGACAGCGAGGGGATCGAGGTCGTGCTGTACGACCGCTTCCAGTCGCCCCGACTCGCCGAGTCGATCGTGGAGAACAGCGACGCGACGGAGGCGGTCCCCGTCACGCCCGCCGGGGGGACGACGCGGGAGTGGAACGACGCCGGCTACGGGTACGTCGACCAGATGACCGAGATCAACGTCCCCGCCTTCGAGCGGGCGTTCGGCGCGCAGTGACCCGGTCGCCGCTCGCTCCGCCCGCGGCGCGGCCCGCCGACGGCGCCGGCGGCGGAGTAAAAGAGCTAAACGTGCGGCCGACCCAGATCCGGCACACGCAGTGAGCGCAATCGTCGACCTCGACGGCGTGACGTTCGCCTACGGCGACACCGTCGCCGTGAGAGACGTCTCTCTCACCGTCGAAGAGGGGGAGTTCCTCGGGCTCGTCGGGCCGAACGGCTCCGGGAAGACCACGCTCCTCCACCTCATGCTCGGGCTCAACGAGCCCGACGCGGGGTCGGTCGAGCTGTTCGGTCGCCCCGTCGAGGAGTTCGACGACGGCGGCCGGATCGGCTACGTCTCTCAGAAGGCGACCAGCCGGGGCGGCGCGATGCCGGTCACCGTCCGCGAGTGCGTCACCATGGGCCGGTTCGCGCACGCCGGGCGGGGGCGGCTCTCCGCGGCCGACCGCGCCGCCGTCGCGGACGCCATCGAGACGGTCGGCATCGATGACCTGACGGACCGGCTCGTCTCGGAGCTGTCCGGCGGCCAGAAGCAGCGGGCGTACATCGCTCGCGCCCTGGCGAGCGACGCGGACCTGCTCGCGCTCGACGAGCCGACCGTCGGCGTCGACGCCGAGTCGCGCGACGCCTTCTACGCGCTCCTCGACGAGCTCAACGGCGACGGGATAACGATCATCCTCATCGAGCACGACATCGGCGTCGTCACCGACCGCGCGAACCGCATCGCCTGCGTCAACACCGAGCTGTACCACCACGGTGACACCGAGTCGTTCGTCGAGAGCGACGCTCTCGCCGAGGCGTACGGCACGACCGGACAGGTCGTCCACCACCACCACTGATGAGCGGAGAGTCCGCGGCGGCGGACGGCGAGAGCTCCGCGCGCGACGCGGCCTCCCGCGGTCGGGGCCGACGCCGGACCGCCGAGCTCGCGGGCGTCGGGATCACGGCCGTCGTCGCGGTCGGGATGCTCGGGTTCCTCCTGCTCTACTGGGCGCAGGACCTCCCGGTCGCGAGCGAGCTGTACGCCGCGTTCCGCTCGGTCGGTCGGGGGATGGACGCCGCGCTCGGCACCAACGTGTTCCGGCACCCGGTCATGTGGCAGTCGATGGCGGTGGGGGTGCTCGTCGGGATCGTCGCCCCGCTCGTCGGGTCGTTCCTCGTCCACCGCGAGATGGCGCTGATCGGTGAGACGCTCGCGCACACCGCGTTCGCGGGCGTCGCGGTCGGCATCCTCGTCACCTCCTCGACCGGGTGGAACGGGTCGCTGCTGCTCGTCGCGCTCGCGGTCGGCGTCCTCGGCGCGCTCGCGGTCCAGTGGCTCACGGAGCGCACCGACGCCTACGGCGACGTGCCCATCGCGATCATGCTCAGCGGGAGCTTCGCGGTCGGCACGCTGATCATCAGCTACGGCGACGGGCTCACGGGCGTCAACATTCAGGGGTACCTGTTCGGGAACCTCGCGGTCGTCACGCCGGAGGGCGCGCGCCTGATGGGCGCGCTCTCGCTCGCGGTCGTCGCGGGCGTGGCGCTGGCGTACAAACAGCTCCTCTTCATCACCTTCGACGAGCAGGCCGCGCAGGTCGCCCAGCTGAACGTCACCGGCTACAACACCCTGCTGGTGGTGCTGACCGCGGTCGTCGTCGTCGGCGCGATGCAGGTGCTCGGCGTCATCCTCGTCGCCGCGATGCTGGTCGTCCCCGTCGCGGCCGCCTCGCAGGTCGCGCGGAGCTTCCGCGAGACGATGTACCTCGGCGTGATCTTCGGACAGCTGTCGGTGCTGGGCGGCTTCGCGATCTCGATCGGGTTCGGGCTGCCCTCCGGGGGATCGATCGTCGTCACGGCCATCGCGGTGTACCTCGCGAGCGTCCTCGTCGCCGGGACCTCCGGAACGCCCGTGTCGGCGCACGGCTGACGGCGAGCGGCCGACGTTCCCGTCGCGTGAGCCGGTTCGCGTCCGGTTTCCACAGACCCTTATGTCCCGGCCGCCAGGCACGTCCATGGGAGACACCGAGACCTACACGGTCACCGGCCCCGACGGTGACGAAGAGTCGTTCGAACTGCCCGCCGGCCTCGTCGACGTGCTCAGCGAGCAGGGCGAGCCCTCGACCGCCGTCGTCTCCGACGTGGTCGTCCAGGCGATGGCCCAGCAGGCGCACGTCATCGTCCACCACAGTGAGGGCGACGTGCCCGAGGACATCGCGGAGATGGAGGAGACCGCCGCGGAGCTGTTCGAGGAGCGCTTCGGGCAGTCGCTCGAAGACGCGCTCGGCCACTCGCACTGAGCGGAGTCGGCGCCGCTCGGCGCCCGAACGAGTTCGCCCGACCGGCCGCTTAAGCCGGTCGAGTCCCTACGTTTTCGTATGTCTACCGACCCGGCCGGCGCGGACGCGCCGGTGTTGATCTTCGACGGCGACTGCCCGTACTGCTCGGTCGCGGCGGTCGCGCTGCGCCGGCTCGACGGCGTGGTCGCGGTCCCGTGGGAGGCCGACCCAGTCGGGCCGTTCCTCGACGCGCAGTTCGGCTCCCGGCCGTTCGCGATGGTGCTCGTCGACCCCGCAGAGCGCCGCGTGTACGCCGGCCGCTCGGCCGCGAAGGAGTTGGCCGACCGCGCGGGCACCCCCGGGATCGTCGGCGGGCTGGTCCGCGACAACTACGACCGCATCGCCGACGTGGTCGGGACGCTGTCGGGGCGCGCCCGTGACCCGGACGACTTCCACGACACCTACCGCCTCGACGAGGAGGCGGGCGACCTGGTGGGATCGCTCCGGACGGCCGCCTCGGAGGCGCCGGCCGCGCTGTCGTGACCGGGGCGCCGACAGCGGCCGCGACGGGGAGCGACCGATGAGCGACGCGACCGGCGGCAGCTACACGCTCGTCGTCGGCCTCGCTGCGGACGCGACGGTGACGGCGGGGGCGCTCGGCGACCACCGGCTCCCGGCGGGCGCGTACGCCTACACGGGGAGCGCGCTGGGCCCTGGCGGGTTCTCGCGGGTCGACAGGCACCGCCGGACCGCGCGCGGCGACAGCGAGACCCAACACTGGCACGTCGACTACCTTCTCAGTCGCCCGGCGGCGCGGATCGACCGCGTCGTGCGGAGCGTCGGCGTCGACGTCGAGTGCGCGGTCGCCGAGCGCCTGCCGCCCGGGCCGATCGACGGGTTCGGCGCCTCCGACTGCGGCTGCGGGGCTCACCTGGCCGGCCCCGAGGCGCTCGACGCCCTCGCGGAGCGCGCGCTGACGGCGCACGAGGCCGCGGTCGCGTCGTCCGGGGACCCGGACGCGACCGTCGACGTGGTCGACGGCTCCGCGGAGTGAGGCGCCGGGCGGCTCCCCTCAGAGGTCGTACCGGTCGACCACCTGCCGGAGCTGCTCCTCGCGCCCCTCCATGGCGTCGTCGCGGAGGGCCGCCTCGTCTTCGGTGGGACAGTCCAGGTCTGGGACCGGCGTGGGGCGCCCGTCGTCGTCGAGCGCGACGAACGTGAAGTAGGAGGTCGTCGTCCGTCGCGTCTCGTCCGTGCGGGGATTCTCGGCGCGCACGTCGACCTTCACGTCGACGCTCGTCCGGCCGGTGTTGAACACGTACCCCTCGACGATGGCGACCTCGCCCATCTCGATGGGCGCGATGAAGTCGACGTGGTCCATCGAGGCGGTGACCACCTGCCGGTTCGCGAAGCGCATGCCGGCGATGGCGCCGCAGATGTCCATCCAGTGCAACACGGCGCCCCCGAGCGCGCGGCCGAGGTTGTTCGTGTCGTTCGGGAGCAGCATCTCCGTCATCTCGGTGTGCGAAGAGGCGAGCGTGGCCGTCTCGTCCATGCTAGTCGTGGGAGGGCCGGCGACTTGAACGGCCGGCTTCCGGCACGGGCGGCGGCCGGCGGACGCGGCGCGAGTACGCTACCGCTCCTCGGAGGGTCCGTCGTCGTCGAACCGGATCGAGTCCGGCGGCCGACCCGCCTCGTCTATCACCTCGTCGGTGACGACGATCGGACAGTCGACGCGGACCGCCAGCGCGAGCGCGTCCGACGGGCGGGCGTCGAAGACGAACCGCTCCGGCTCGCCGTCGTCGTAGCGCTCGGCGTCGACCTTCGCGTAGAAGGTGCCGTCGCGGAGGTCGTCGACGCGGACGCGGTCGATCGCGCCCCCGAACTCCGTGAGGATGTCCACGAGGAGGTCGTGCGTGAGCGGTCGGTCGAACGGTTCGCCCTCCAGCGCCATTCCGATCGACCGTGCCTGGTCGCCGCTGACGAATATCGGGACGTACTCGCCGCGCGCCGAGAGGATCACCGCCGGGACGTCGCCGCTCGGCGCCGAGCCCGCACCGACCCCGACGACCTCGGCTTCGTGTTCCATACGGGAACGTGGTGGCGGCGGCTTGAATAGCTGTCCCACGCGCGGCCTCAGTTCGACGCGCGGTACCAGTACGCCCACGCGAGCGTGAACACGAGCGCGGCCCCGAGGAAGAACACGGCCCCCGGCTCGACGAGCGAGACGGCGTACTGCGCGACCGGGTCGCCGACGAGCTCGACCGCGCCGTCGGCTCCCTCCGCGGCGGTGTTCTGGTCCGGGACGCTCTCGACCGTCGGACCGCCGCCGTCGCCGCCGTCCGCGGTGGCGGTTCCCACGTCGCCGCCGCCGGAGCGGGCGGTGAACTGCGAGCCGAGCGAGCCGACCGCGAGCAGGCGCTGGACCGCGACCGCCGCGAGCCCGATGACCCCGTAGCCGCCGAGCAGCCGCATGAGCGCGGTCTTGATCCCGGTCGACTCCTCGGACCCCCCCGCGAACAGCACGAGCGGCTCGTCCGCAGCGGCGTACACGTCCATCTCGCGGCCCTTCTCCGAGTAGGCGGTGTCGACCACGTCGACGAGGTCGGCCTCGTCGAGCCGCGAGAGGTGGTACTGGACGTTCTGGAGCGAGGTGTCGACCTCGTCGGCGATCTCCGACTTCGTCGCCGGGCGGTCGTGGAGCGTCGAGAGGATGGCCCGCGCCGTCTCGGAGCCGAGAGCGGCGATGAGGTCGTCGGCCTCGTCGTCGTCGACGCCGACGACCCGGGGTTCGCGCTCCTCGGGAGTCGCGTCCGGCAGGGAGGGCAACAGCCGAGACATACGCTCTCATGGGGCGCGTGAGGATACAAACTTGTTGGATCGTCGGGGACGAGTCGGCGCTCGCGGGGCGGATCCCGCGATCGACTCACAAACCCTAAACGCGGCGACCGAGTACGACGGGTGATGACAGAGACGTCACGGGGGAGCGGCGACGCGCCCCCGTCGACCGACCGGTCCCCGCGGGCCGACGGCGGCGACGTGGAGGGGGCGACGCGACGCGCGCGCTCCGGCGGCGAGGGGAGCGTCACGGTCGTCGGGACCGCGCACGTGTCGGAGCGCTCCGTCGACGAGGTCGAGGAGACGATAGAGCGGGAGCGGCCCGATGTCGTCGCCGTCGAACTCGACGAGGGGCGCTACCGGCAGCTCAACGGCGAGACCCCGGACGACCTCGACGCCGGCGACCTGCTGAAGGGGAACACCGTGTTCCAGTTCCTAGCGTACTGGATGCTCTCGTACGTCCAGACGCAGCTGGGCGAGCGGTTCGACATCGAGCCGGGCGCCGACATGAAGGCCGCCGTCGACGTCGCCGAGTCGCTCGGCATCGACGTCGCCTTGGTCGACCGCGACATCCAGACGACGATCCAACGGTTCTGGGCGCGCATGACGATACCCGAGAAGCTCCGGCTCGTGGGCGGGCTGGCGTTCGGCGTCAGCGACCCCCGCGTCGCCGGGGTGATCGGCGGGCTCATGGTCGGGATCCTCGCGGGCCCGGCGATCGGGCTCTTCGGCGGCGCCGTCGGGATCACGACCGGGGTGCTGACGAGCGTCGCCGCGGGCGTCCTCGTCGCGCTCGTCGTCGGCATCGCCGTCGATCAGGTCGGGACGCTCGCGCTCTCGCCGGACCAGCGGCTCTACGCCGCGGCCGGCACCGGGCTGGCCGCCGGCGTCGCGGCCGGGGTCACCGGCGTCGCGAACGGCCTCGTCTCGACGTACCTCGGCGGGTTCCCCGTGGCCGCCATCGGCGGCTTCGGGATCGGGATCGGCCTCGGGCTCGTCGTCGGGGCCGTCCTCGCGCTTGCGGTCGGCGCGTTCGCCGGCGGCGAGGTCGACCCCGATGCCGGCGGGATCGAGGAGCTCGACGAGGCCGACCTCACCGACACGGACGTGGTGACGATGATGATGGAGGAGTTCCGGCAGTTCTCCCCGGGCGGCGCGGAGGCGCTCATCGACGAGCGCGACGCGTTCATCGCCCACCGGCTCGTCGCGCTCCGCGAGGCGGGCCACGACGTGGTGGCCGTCGTCGGCGCCGGCCATCAGGCGGGAATTGAGGGCTACCTCGCCGACCCCGCGACGCTCCCGCCGATGGAGAGCCTGGTCGGCCAGGAGTCCGGGCGCGGGCTCCCGTGGAAGAAGGCGATCGGCTACGCGATCACCGTCGGCTTCGTCGGCTTCTTCCTCCTGCTCGCGCTGGGCGGGGCCGGGAACGCCTTCCTGCTCCGCCTGTTCGGCGCGTGGTTCCTGATCAACGGCGTCTTCGCGTTCGCGTTCGCGAAGGTCGCGGGCGCGCGCTGGCTCTCGGCCGGCGTCGGCGGCGCGGTCGCGTGGCTGACCTCGATCAACCCGCTGCTCGCGCCCGGCTGGTTCACCGGCTACGTCGAGCTGCGCAGCCTGACGGTCAACGTCGCCGACATCGGCGCGCTCAACGACCTGCTCGCCGACGAGACGCGGTCGGCCGCCGAGCTGGTCTCCGCGATGCTCGACGTGCCGCTGTTCCGGCTCATCGTCGTCGTCGCGATGACGAACGTCGGGAGCATCGTCGCCAGCTTCCTGTTCGCGGCGTACGTCATCCCGGCGATGTTCGGCGCCGAGGTCGGCGGCGTCGAAGACGTCGGCCGGCTGCTCGTCGAGGGGGCGATAAACGGCGCGGACCTCGTCCGCGGCGCCGTGGGGGGGATCGCATGAGCGGCGGGAGCGCGGTCTCCGGGCGCCGGATCGCCGGCCTGTACTTCAGCGGGACCGAGCTCCGCGACCTGCTCGTCGCGTGGCTCGCCCTCGGTGTGGCGTTCACGCTGTTCTTCGTCGGCGGCTCGGGCGGGATCGGTCGCATCCTCGCGGCGGGCGTGGTCCCGCCGCTGTTCGTCGCCCTCTCGACGGCCGGGGTCGCCTTCCTCCTCCACGAGGTCGCGCACAAGGTCGTCGCCGTCCACTACGACCAGGTCGCGGAGTTCCGCGCGGACAACAGCATGCTGTTCCTCGCCGTGATGAGCTCGCTCCTCGGGTTCATTTTCGCCGCGCCGGGCGCCGTCCACCACCGCGGCCGGCTGACGCCCCGCGAGCACGGCCACATCGCGCTGGCCGGCCCCGTCGTGAACCTCGGGCTGATGGCCGTCTTCTTCCCGCTGTTCGCGCTCGGCGGGATCGTCGGGAGCGAGATCGTCACGGTCCTCGGCGCGCGCGGCATCGCGATCAACGCGTTCCTCGCGGCGTTCAACCTCGTCCCGTACGGCCCGCTCGACGGGAAAACGGTGCTGTCGTGGAGCAAGCCGGTGTGGGCCGCCGTCTTCGTCCCCTCCGCGCTGCTCGCGTTCGGGCTCGTCTTCGTCCTCGGCCTCGGGTTCGGCGGGCCGTTCTGACGGGCGACGCGACCGGCCCGCGACGGGCCCAGCGGAACGGTGCGTTTTTGCTCCGCGGGCGTGCCCCCACAGACATGACCGAGGGCGACGGGAGCGACGACGGGGGACCGGACGCCGACGACGAACTCACCTACGCGGACGCGGGCGTCGACATCGACGCGAGCGAGGCCGCGACCGCGGCGCTGATCGGCGCGGTCGGCGCGGACACCGAGGCGGAGGGCTCCGGGAGCGAGTACGCCGGCCTGCTCGACATCGGCGACCGCTACCTCGCGCTGGCGACCGACGGGGTCGGGACGAAGCTGCTCGTCGCGGAGGCGCTCGGCGACTACTCGACGGTCGGCATCGACTGCGTCGCGATGAACGTCAACGACCTCGTCGCGGCCGGCGTCCGCCCCGTCGCGTTCGTCGACTACCTCGCGGTCGACGAGCCTGACGAGCGGTTCGCCGAGCAGGTCGGCGAGGGGCTCGCCCGCGGCGCCGAGCTCGCGGACATGGAACTCGTCGGCGGCGAGACGGCCGTGATGCCGGAGGTGGTCAGCGGGCTCGACCTGGCGGGCACCTGCGCCGGCCTCGCCGCGAAGGACGGCGTGTTCGACGGGCGAGCGGAGCCGGGCGACGCCCTGGTCGGCTGGCGCTCGTCGGGGATCCACTCGAACGGGCTCACGCTCGCCCGAGAAGCCGTGACGCGCGACCACGAGTACGCCGACCCCTGCCCGTTCGACGGCTACGAGACGCTCGGCGAGGCGCTGCTCGAACCGACCGCCGTCTACACCGACCTCCTCGACCCGATGCGCGCCCACGGCGTGCGCGGCGCGGCCCACGTGACCGGCGGCGGCTGGACGAACCTCGAACGCCTCGGCGACCGCCGCTACGTCGTCGAGGACGCGTTCGACCCCCAACCCGTCTTCGAGTTCGTTCGGCGCGAGGGGAACGTCTCCGACGAGGAGATGCACCGCACGTTCAACATGGGGACCGGCTTCGTCGCCGCCGTCGAGCCGGACGCGGCGGAGTCGCTGGCGGCGGAGACGGACGGCCGCGTGATCGGCCGCGTCGAGGCCGGAGTCGACGCCCCGGACGGCGACGCGACGGTCGCGATCCGCGGGCTGGAGCTCTGAACGGTCGCGTCCGAGGTACCGGCGAGCGTTGCGGCCGCCCCGGAGCGGCGGCGTCGCGTGCCGCCGAATGACGCCTTATCACCGCCGTCGGCGTAGTTCATGACGATGACCGACGGGGGCGCCGCGGACGACGAGACGGGAGGAGACGGAAGCGGCGGCTCCCGACGGGACGACGAGCGCGACGGCGACGAGGAGGAGCCGGACCGGGGACACCTCGACGACGTGGAAGACGGCGCGGGCTGTACGGAGATCTGGGAGCGGCTCTCCGAGCGCCGGGAGGAGTGAGCGCGGCCCCGCGTCTGGTGTCGTGAACGCGGCCGCGGGTCGGGGCCTTACGACAGCTGCGCGGCGATGTCGGCCTCGGTGATGATCCCGACGGTCTCGCCGCCGTCGGTGACCATCACGGCCTTGTAGTGGTCGAGGAGGTTCCGGACCTCGTCGACGGTCGCCGACGGCGCGACCGTCGGGAACGACTCGCTCATCACTTCGCTGACGGGGTGGTCGCCGACGTTCTCGCCGGCGTGGACGACGTCGCCCTGGCTGATCGACCCGACGGGCACGCCGTTCTGGAGGACGGGGAGCTGCGAGTACGCCTCCGCCTCCATCAGCTCGACCGCCCCGCTCACCGCGTCGTCCGGCGCGACGCTGATCACCGTCTCGTTCATCAGGTCGGCCGCGCGGACGACCTCGCCTTCCGCCTCCTGGAGGGCGTTGACGATCCGGCGCAGCGTCGAGAGCCGCGGGTCGACGTCGCCGCCTTCGATCCGCGCGATGAGGGGCTGGGAGACGTCCGCGGCGTCGGCGAGCTCGCTCTGGGTCAGCTCCAGCGCGGTCCGGCGCTCGCGGAGGTCTTGGGGCGTCGGCAGTTCCATACCGCTAAATTACCCGAGGTTATTAGAAAAGCTTTCGGCACCGACCGATCTCGCGCTCGCGTTTACCGCTCCGGCGCGTCCTCGTCCTCGTCCGCCTCCGTCTCGAAGACGTCGATGACTTCGAGGGGCACGTCCCGGAGCGCGCCGCCGACCTCGCTTTTCGCGATCCGCTCGGCGTGCTCCTCGCTGTCGGCGTTGAAGATGTCGATCTCCAAGAGGAGTCCCACGAGGGCCGTGTTGGCCGCGAGGAACGCGGCGTCGAACGGCTCGCCGCAGGCCGGACAGCCGGTGACGCCGGGCTCGACCTCGACGTACTGCTTGTCCGTCTCGTTGAGTCGCTTACCGGCCTCGCTGACCGCGACGCCGATGGCGTCGTCGGTCTCCTCGACGTCACGGACCAACCAGGCGGCTTCCATCGCGACTTCGTAGTTGCTCATATCCGGCCGGATGGGCCGCAGGGTTTCTTGTCTTGTGGTTCGCCCGCGGCGGCGCGAGCGCTGAAGCCGGACCGATCGGCGGCGAAACGCGCCTTACAGGCGGTCGACGACCGCCGCGGTGACCTCGTCGGTCGTCGCCGACCCGCCGAGGTCGCCGGTTCGAGGCCCGTCGGAGAGGACGCCCTCCACCGCGTCGCGCACCCGCCGGCCCTCCTCGACGTGCCCGAGGTACTCCAGGAGCATGGCCGCCGAGAGGATCGCCGCCGTGGGGTTCGCGACCCCCTCGCCGGCGATGTCGGGCGCGGTCCCGTGGACCGGCTCGAACAGCGCGTTGTCGTGGCCGACGTTCGCCGAGGGGAGCAGGCCCAGCCCGCCGACGAGGCCCGCGGCCAGGTCGGAGAGCACGTCGCCCGCGAGGTTCGGACAGACGACCACGCCGTACCCGCTCGGGTCGAGCGGGAGCTTCGTCGCGAACGCGTCCATCAGCTCCTCGTCCGCGTCGACGCCGCGGTCGGCGGCCACGTCGAGCACCTCCTCGCGGAACCGGCCGTCCGTCTCGCGCATCACGTTCGCCTTGTGCGCGACCGTGAACCCCTCGTCGGGGTCGCCCGCGGGGCCGCGCCCGTCGCGGACGAACTCGCAGGCGTACTCCGCTAGCTCGCGCGAGGCCGACGACGTGACGACCCGCGTCAGCGTCGAGAGGTCGTCGGAGAGCCGGTCCTCGTGGCCCGAGTACACGCCCTCGGTGTTCTCGCGGAGGAACACCACGTCCGTCTCCGGGCGGAGGGCGTCGACGCCCGGGAACGCCTTCGCGGGCCGGACGTTGACGAACGAGTCGACCGCCTCGCGCAGCGGGAGGATGACGTCGGCGGCCGTCTCGCCGGCCGCGCCGAACAGCGTCGCGTCCGCGCCGGCGACGCGGTCGTACGTCTCGGCGGGGAGCGCCTCGCCGGTCGCCGCCTTCGTCGCGTCGCCCGCGTCGGCGGCGACGAACTCGAACTCGACGTCGAGCGACTCCAGCACCTCGACGGCGGCCGGCACGACCTCGCGGCCGATGCCGTCGCCCTCGATGACGACTATCTCGTCGGGCATCCGGTCAGTCGTCCCCCTCGACGTACGGCAGGTCGGCGACCGTCTCGTCGACCTTGCTCCGGTTCGAGTACATCAGCGCGGTCGTGTCCCAGATCCCCTCGACCAAGGCCTCGCGCATCGCGTCGTCGACGTCGACGTCGATGACGGTGTCGCCGTAGGTGACGGTCTCGTTCTCGACGTCCACGTCGATGTCGCCGTCGGGGTTCGCCTCGATCCACTCCTGGAGTTCGACGACCGTCTCGTGGTCCGTCGTGACCGCCGGGATGCCCAGCGACTTGCAGTTGTCGCGGAAGATCTCCGCGTACGACTCGCCGACGACGCCGTCGATCCCCCACCGCATCATCGCCTGCGGCGCGTGCTCCCGGGAGGAGCCGCAACCGAAGTTGGAGTTGACGACCGCGATCGACGCGCCCTCGAAGCGGTTGAGGGGGTGGTCGTTGAACTCGCCGTCGTCGTCCCGCCGGGCGTCGTAGAAGAGGTAGTCCGCCATGTTGTCGAACGTGACCTCCTTCATGAACTTCGCCGGCAGGATCTGGTCGGTGTCGACGTCGTCGCCGGGGATCGGGACCCCCGTGCCGGACACCTCGGTGATGTGCTGGTCTTCGCTCATCGCGTCTCACCCCCGGTGAGACCGATGGCGAAGGCGTCGTCGCGCGACTCCGTCGTGCGACGGAAGTCGTCCGCGTCGTTCGCGCTCATCAGTCGGCCACCTCCTCGACGCCGCCGGCGCCCCCGGTCGGCCCGTCGTCGAGGTACTCGCGCGCGTCGGCGACCTCGCCCTCGACGGCCGCGGCCGCGACCATCGCGGGGCTCATCAGGACGGTGCGGCCGTCCTTCGACCCCTGCCGCCCGATGAAGTTCCGGTTCGACGAGGAGGCGCACACCTCGTCGCCCTCCAGGGCGTCGTCGTTCATCGCCAGGCACATCGAACAGCCGGCGCGGCGCCACTGGAAGCCGGCCTCGATGAACGTCTGGTCGATGCCGCGCTCCTCGCACTGCTGGCGGACGGTCTCGGAGCCGGGGACGGCCAGCGCGCGGACGTCCTCGTCGACCGTGTTCCCCTCCAGGATCTTCGCCGCCTCCTCGAAGTCGGAGAGGCGGCCGTTGGTACAGGTGCCGAGGAACGCCACGTCGACGTCGTAGCCGAGCATCGACTGGCCGGGCTCGATCTCCATGTGGTCGAGCGCCTGCGCCGCGGCCTCGCGGTCGGTCCGGGCCTCGAAGTCGTCCGGGTGCGGGACCGGCTCCGAGATCTCGATCACCTGTCCGGGGTTGATCCCCCAGGTGACGAGCGGGTCGAGCCCGTCGGCGTCGACGGTGACCACGTCGTCGTACTCGGCGTCGTCGTCGGAGGCGATCGACTCCCAGTACGCCTTGCGCTCCTCGAACGCCTCGCCCTCGGGGACGTACTCGCGGCCCTTCAGGTACTCGTAGGTGGTCTCGTCCGGGTTGATGTAGCCGGCGCGGGCGCCGCCCTCGATGGACATGTTACACACCGCGAGCCGGCCCTCCATGTCGAGCGCCTCGATGGCGGGGCCGCCGTACTCGTACACGTGCCCGACGCCGCCGTCGACGCCAAGGTCCTGGATCACTTTCAGGATCACGTCCTTCGCGTAGACGCCCTCGCCGAGCTCGCCCTCGACGTCGACCCGGCGGACCTTCTGCTTGTCCGCGGCGATACAGCCGGTCGCGAGCACGTCGCGGATCTGGCTCGTCCCGATGCCGACGCCGATGGAGCCGAACGCGCCGTGGGTCGCGGTGTGGCTGTCGCCGCAGGCGACGGTCATCCCGGGCTGGGAGAGCCCGAGTTCCGGGGCGACGACGTGAGTGATCCCCTGCTTGCCGGACTCGAAGCCGAAGAACGTGATCCCGCTGTCGCTCACGTTGCGTTCGAGCGCGGAGAGCATCTCCTCGGCCTGGTCGTCGGCGAGGGGACGCTCGCGCTTGTCGGCCTCGGTGGGCGCGATGTGGTCCGTCGTCGCGAACGTCCGGTCGGGATACGCGACGTCGAGATCGCGCTCGCGCAGCATGCCGAACGCCTGCGGGCTCGTCACCTCGTGGACGAGGTGGAGCCCGATGAACAGCTGGTCCTGCCCGTTCGGGAGTTCGGTGACCTTGTGTCGGTCCCACACCTTGTCGTACAGCGTCCCCTCGCTCATCAGGCGGTCACCTCTGCCGACTCCTCCTCGTCCTCGTCGGCCGACTCCTCCCACGCGAACAGGCCGCGCAGCTCGTCGCCGACGGCCTCGATGTCGTGGTTCTTCTCCGCGGTCCGGAGCTGCGTGTAGGAGGGCCGCCCGGCCTGGTTCTCGGCGATCCACTCGCGGGCGAACTGCCCGTTCTGGACCTTCTCTAAGACCGCCTCCATGTTCTCGCGGGCGTGCTCGTCGACGACCGCGTCGCCCTGCGTGAGCCCGCCGTACTCCGCCGTGTCGGAGACGGAGTCCCACATCTCGCCGAGCCCGCCCTCGTACATCAGGTCGACGATGAGCTTCAGCTCGTTGAGGCACTCGAAGTACGCCATCTCGGGGGAGTAGCCCGCGTCGACGAGCGTCTCGTACCCCTGCTTGACGAGCGAGGTGACGCCGCCACAGAGGACGGCCTGCTCGCCGAACAGGTCGGTCTCGGTCTCCTCGCGGAACGTCGTCTCGACGACGCCGGCGCGCGTACAGCCGATGGCGGCCGCGTACGCGAGCCCCTCGTCGCGGGCGTCGCCGGTCGCGTCCTGATACACCGCGAGCAGGCCGGGCGTCCCCTGGTCGTTCTCGTAGTTCCGGCGCACGAGGTGGCCGGGCGACTTGGGCGCGACCATCGTCACGTCGACGTCCTCCGGCGGCTGGATCTGGTTGTAGTGGATGTTGAACCCGTGCGCGAACTGCAGCGTGTCGCCCGCGTCGAGGTTCGGTTCGATCGCGTTCTCGTACACGTCCGGCTGGACGGTGTCGGGGACGAGGACGCTCACCACGTCGGCCTCGGCGGCCGCGTCGGCGGGGGTCTCGACGCGGAGCCCGTCGCTCTCGGCGGCGGCCCGCGAGGAGCTGTCCTCCCGGAGGCCGACGATCACGTCGACCCCGCTGTCGGCGAGGTTCTGCGCGTGGGCGTGGCCCTGCGAGCCGTAGCCGAGGACGGCCACCGTCTTGTGCGCGATGGCCTCCTCGTCCGCGTCGTCGTCGTAGTATACTGTCGAGTCGAACGTCTGCGTGTCGTCTTCGGTCATGTGTATCGTGTTGTGTCCGCGTGGGTCCGCGTGTCAGTCGTCGTGCGTCGTCGGCTCGCCGGCCGTTCCGGGTTTCTCTCCTGGCGCCGTGGGGGTGTCGCCGCGCGCGAGGGCGGTCGGGCCCGTCCGCGCGATCTCGACGATGCCGAACCGGTCGAAGGCGCTTATCGCGCTGTCGACGCTCGCCTTGTCGCCGGTGAGCTCGACCGTGATCGTGTCCGGGCCGGCGTCGACCGTCCGGCCGTCGTACATCTCGGAGACGGCGTGGACCGCGGCGGGGTCGTCGGCCTCGACCTTCAGCAGGACGAGCTCCGAGGTGACCGCGTCGCCCGCGACCTCGCCGACCGAGATGACCGGCTTCAGCTTCGCCATCTGCTTTTCGATCTGGTCGATGCCGGGGTCCGTCTCCTCGACGACCATCGTGATCCGCGAGTGGCCGTCGACGGTCGTCGGCCCGACCGTCAGGCTCTCGATGTTGAACTGCCGGCGGGAGACGAGTCCGGAGACGCACGCGAGCACGCCGGGCTCGTCCTCGACGAGCGCCGAGATGACCGCGCGCCGCGACTCGTGTTCGGCCTCGACGACCGGGTCGATCCGGATCCCCTCCAGATTCCGGCGCCCCTCGGGGTGGTCGCGCTCGTCCGGCCCGGGCTGCTCGTCGGGGAGGGGCCGCGAGTCGGCCTCCGGCGCGCCGGCGGACGGGGAGTCGCCGCTCATAGCTGGTCCTCCGCGGCCGCGAACTTCCCGTTCGCGCCGCCGCTCGGCACCATCGGCAGGACGTTCTCCCCGGGGTCGACGTGGAAGTCGACCACGGCCGGCCCCTCGTAGTCGAGCGCTTCCTCGACCGCGGGCGCGACCTCGTCGTAGTCGTCGACGCGCAGCCCGAGGGCGCCGAACGCCTCCGCGAGCTTGTCGAACTCGGGCATCCACGTGTAGTCGGACGCCATGTGGCGCCCCTCGTAGAAGGCGTCCTGCCACTGCCGCACCATGCCGATGTACTCGTTGTTCAGCACCGCGATGGTGACGTCTAGCTCCTCCCGGACCGCGACCGACAGCTCCTGCATCGTCATTAGGAAGGAGCCGTCGCCGTCGAAGCAGACGACGTCGCGGTCCTCCTCGCCCATCGTGTCGGCGGCGACGCGCGCGCCGACCGCGGCGGGCACGCCGTACCCCATCGTGCCGAGCCCGTGCGAGGAGACCCACGTGCGAGGCTCCGTGTACGTCCAGAACTGCGAGGCCCACATCTGGTGTTGCCCGACGCCGGTCGTCACGATGGTGTCGTCGTCGGTCGCCTCGTCGAACGCCTCGACGACGAACTGCGGCTTCAGCGGCTCGTCGTCCGGCGTCGCGTACGTGAGCGGGTACGTCTCCTTCCACTCCTCGCAACGCTCGCGCCACGCGGCGGCGTCGGGCGCCTCGCGGACCGCCGCCGTCAGCTGGTCCAACACGCGCCCGGCGTCGCCGATCAGCGGGTAGTCGGCGTGGACGTTCTTGCTGATCTCCGCGGGGTCTATGTCGACGTGGATCACCTCGGCCTCGGGCGCGAACGTGTCGATGCCGCCCGTGAGGCGGTCGTCGAACCGCGTCCCGACCGCGATCAGGCAGTCGGTGTGAGTGATCGCGAGGTTCGCGTAGCCGGTGCCGTGCATCCCCGCCCACGAGAGCGAGAGGTCGTCGTCCTCGGGGAACGACCCGATCCCCGGCATCGTCGTGGTCACGGGGATCCCGTAGCTCCGGGCGAACGTCCGCGCCTCGTCGCTCGCGTCGGCCTTGATGACGCCGCCGCCGAACAGACAGAGGGGACGCTCGGCGGCCTCGATGGCGCGCGCGGCCGCCTCGACCGCGTCGGCGTCGGCGTTCGGGTCGGGGTCGGTCCCCGCGGGCGGCGTCGCCGGCCCGGGCGTCCGATCGGTCTCGTCCTGCGTCACGTCCTTCGGGAGGTCGACGAGGGTCGGCCCCGGGCGTCCGGCCCGCGACAGCTCGAACGCCTCGCCGACGGTGTCGCCGACGGTGTCGGCCCCGCCCGCGAAGTAGTTGTGCTTCGTGATGGGGCGGGTGACCCCGATCGTGTCCGTCTCCTGGAACGCGTCGTTCCCGACGAACTCCGTCGGGACCTGGCCGGTCAGCGCGACCATCGCGTCGGAGTCCATGTCGGCGTCGGCGATGCCCGTGACGAGGTTCGTCGCGCCCGGGCCGGACGTGGCCATACAGAGGCCCGGCTCGCCGGCGACGACGCCGTACGCGTCGGCGGCGTGGGCCGCGCCCTGCTCGTGGGCCATCGTCACGTGCCGGATCGACGAGTCGTACAGGGCGTCGTAGACGGGCATGATCGCGCCGCCCTGAACGCCGAAGGCGGTCTTCGCGCCCGCGGCCTCGAGGGCGGCGACGACCGACTCGGCGCCGGTCGAGACGGCGCCCGCGGCCGGTCCGTCGTCCGGGTCGGTCGGTTCCTCGGTCGCGCCGTCGTCCGACTCGTCGACGTCGGATCGCGGCTGTGCTGCTGTGTCGCTCATTGTCGTGGTGGTGTGCGGTGTTGCATCTGGCGGGTTGTCGTGTCGGTCGCTGCGAACGCGGGGCGGCCGGGGGCGGCCTCGACCCGTCGAGCGCGGCACTCCGGGGTTCGGGAACGGTCCGGCCGCCGGCGTTCGGCGGTGCGTCGCGTCGGTGAGGAAGGGGTAGTGTAGGGGGTCAGACCCCTACGATGATCGGCGCGACGGCTCCCGGGACGCTCGCGCGCGCCGCGGCCGTGGAACGCCGTCGCATCTCGCCCGAGGCAACGCGGCCGGGGTATAAATTCCTGTCGGGGGACGCGGCGCCGGGCGGCGCGCGGCCCCTCGGTCGGGTGCTCCCGCGACCGTCCTCGCGGTCGCTCGGGGGGCGCTCCGGCCGGGGCAGGGTCCATCAGACCCGGACCTCCTCCTCGCGCGCGACGCCCGCCTCTTCGGCGAACCGCTCGACGTCGCCGGCGGTCACCTGCCGCTTGCCGGCGCCGTACTCCTTGACCCGCTTGGTTATCTTCCGGACCTCGCTGTCCGTCGGGTCGAAGCCGGCCTCCACCAAGTGCTTGCGCACGCTGTGCGTGCCGGTGTGTTTGCCCAGCACGAACTCGCGCTCCGCGCCCACCATCTCCGGGGCCATCACGCCGGTCTCGAACGTGTCGGCGTTCTCGATGACGCCCGCGGCGTGGATGCCGGACTCGTGGGCGAACGCGTTCCGCCCGGTGATCGGCTTGTTCGCCGGCACCGGGATGTCCGAGGCCTCCTCGACGATCCGGGCCAGCTTGGTGATCCGGGTCGTGTCGATGCCCGTGTCGACGCCGTACACCGACTCGACGGCCATGACGACTTCCTCGTAGGCGGCGTTGCCGGCGCGCTCGCCGATCCCGTTGACCGACACCTGCGCCTGCTCGGCGCCGTTCTCGAAGCCCGCCACGGCGTTCGCCGCCGCCATCCCGAAGTCGTCGTGGGTGTGGACGTCGACGCGGGCGTCGGTTGCCTCCACGACGGCCTTCACCGTCTCGCCGAAGCTGGTCGGCATCCCGACGCCGCAGGTGTCGGGGATGTTGATCCAGTCGGTGCCGGCGTCGGAGACGGCCTCGACGATGTCGATCAGGTACTCCGGGTCCGTCCGAGTGGCGTCCATCGGCGAGAACATACACTCGACGCCGGCGTCTTTCACCTGCTCGACGGCGTCGACCGCGCGCCCCTTCGCCTCCTCGCGGGTCGCGTGCATCGAGTCCTCCAGCTGGACGTCGCTGGTGGAGACGAACACGTGGACCATCTCGACGCCGGAGTCGAGCGCGGCGTCGATGTCGCCCTCGACGACCCGCGCCAGCCCGCAGACGGTGGTGTCCGTCGCGGCGGCGATGTCGCTGACGGCCTCGAACTCCGCGTCCGAGTTGACCGGGAACCCCGCCTCAATGACGTGGGTGTTCATGTCGTCCAGCGTCGCCGCTATGCGGCGTTTCTCGTCGTAGCTGAACGACGTCCGTGGTGACTGTTCTCCGTCTCGCAGGGTCGTGTCGAAGATCCGTACCGGACCTATGTCGACGTTAGAAGCTATCGTGCCCTGGAAGAACTCGATCCGCCGGGGTGTCCGACGAAGCCTCCGTGATGTCTGTCATCGACTCACGACAAGACGGTCGGCTACTTAACGGTTTGGACGATCGCAAAATCGGAGCGGACCGGCAGTTCGGCGCGCCGCGAGGGGAACCGAAAGAACCGCAGGACAGCGCCGGCATCATTACACCTTAAGGAGATTATACACACACCGGTGATCGGGGACGTATTCCGATCCGGAAGCCGATTAATAAGCCGGATCGACGTTCGTTTCTTTCGCTCCGCAACCGGCGCGCGGTGGGAACGCGCGTCGCGACACGCGGTGGCACGAGGCGACGGAAGGCGGCGGGCAGCGCGCGGCGCCGCGGATCGGCGTGCGGCGCCGCCGGTGCGCGTCAGGGATCGCTGCGGTGCGCCCTCACCGACCGAGCGCCGCCGTCACCTCGCGCCGGAGCGCGACCAAGTCGGCGTCCGCCCGGTCGCGGGGGCGGTCGATGTCCACGTCGACGACCGACTCGACCGTGCCGGGCTGGCCGCCGAGGACGGCGACGCGGTCCGCGAGGTAGACGGCCTCCTCGACGTCGTGGGTGACGAGGACGACGGTCGTTCCCCGCTCCGCCCACACGTCGAGCAGGTGGTCCTGCTGGTCGGCCTTCGTCAGGCGGTCGAGCGCGGAGAAGGGCTCGTCGAGCAGCAGCACGGACGGGTCGTAGGCGAGGCCGCGCGCGAGCGCGACGCGCTGGGCCATGCCGCCGGAGAGTTCGCCCGGGCGGCTCTCGGCGAACCCGTCGAGCCCGACCGTCTCGATCAGGTCGTCGACGCGCTCGCGGGCCGCCTCGGTATCCGGGTCCACGTCGGCCGGGAGCCCGACGGCGACGTTCTCGCGCACGTCCGCCCAGTCGAGCAGCCGCGGCTCCTGGAACACCATCCCGACCGCGTCGCTGCCGCCGTCGCGCACGTCCGTCCCGTCGACCGTGACGCGCCCGCCGAACTCGGCTTCGAGCCCCGAGAGCACGCGGAGCAGCGTCGACTTGCCGCAGCCCGACGGGCCGACGACGGCGACGAACTCCCCGTCCGCGACCGCGAGGTCGACGCCGCCGAGCGCGACGGTGTCGTCGTACCGCACCCGGAGGCCGTCGACCGCGAGGACGGGGTCCGCGTCCGGGGGCGCGGCGTCGGCGGTCGGCGGCGCGAGGTCGGCGTCAGCGTCCGACGACACGGTCTCTCACTCCCTTCACCGCGAGGTCCGAGCAGTTGCCGAGGAACGCGAAGAGCAGGATCGACCCGACGATGACGTCGGGCCGCGCGAGGGTCCGCCCGTCGCTCAGCAGGAACCCGATCCCCTGGCTCGCCGCGATCAGCTCCGCGGCGACCACGAACATCCACGCCAGCCCGACGCCGCCGCGGACCCCGACGAGCAGGTCCGGGAGCGCGGCCGGGAACACGACCCGCCGCAGCGACTCGAGGCGGCCGAGGTCGTACACCTCGGCGACTTCCAGCAGCTCCTCGTCGACCGCGGCGATACCGGTCGAGAGGTTGAGGTACACCGGGAAGAACGCGCCGACGGCGATGAGCAGCACCTTCGCGGTCTCGCCGATGCCGAACCAGAGGAGGAACAGCGGCACCCACGCCAGCGACGGGATGTTCTTGAGGCTCTGTAAGAGCGGGTCGAGGAGGTCGCTCGCGGTCCGCGAGAGCCCGGTCGCGGTCCCGAACAGAATTCCGACGGCGATTCCGAGGCCGGCGCCGAGAACGACGCGCTGAACCGTGATCGCGACGTGGCCCCACAGCTCGCCGGAGGCGGCCATCCCCCGGAGCGTCTCCGCCACCCGCAGCGGCGCCGGCAGCTGGTGGGCCGCGAAGACCCCGGTCGCGACCGCGACGTGCCAGCCGACGACCAGCGCGGCGGGGACGAGCAGGCCGAGCAGCGGCCGAAGCCGGCTCGCGGCGGAGAGCGGGACCGGCCCGAGACCGCGCGACTCGGCGCTCCGGGCCGACCCGTCGCCGTCCGACCCGCGGCGGGCCTCGGACTCGTGAGGGGTGTCCGCGGCCATCTCAGGCGACCTCGGTCGCGAACTCGGAGTCGATCAGCTCGTCGACGGCCCCGGCCGGGTCGGCGTCGTCGGTCACGAGCCCCTCGCGTTCGAGGACCGGCGAGAGGTCAGAGAGCAGTTCGCGGTGCGGTTCGCCCGGGATCGGCTCGGAGAGGTCGGTCCGCCGAGTGAACACGCGCTCCGCGACCGGCGCGGACATCTCGGAGGCGTCCGCGAGGATCCCCGCGGTCGCCTCGGGGTTCTCGACCGCCCACTGGCGGCCGCGCTCGTAGGCTTCCAGGACGCGGCGCGCCTGCTCCGTGCGGTCCGCGAGGAACCCGTCGAGGAAGTTCAGGAAGCCGTAGGTGTTGTACCGCGGCTCGCGGAAGAACAGCTCGGCCCCCTCGTGTTCGAGCTCGAGCTCGGCCATGTGCGGGTCGAGCCCGGCCCACGCGTCCACGTCGCCCCGGACCAGCGCGGACTGCCCCTCCGGGTGCTGGAGGTTGACGACCTCGACGTCGTCCTCGCTCAGCCCGGCGTCACCGAGCGCCTGGAGCAGGAAGAAGTACGGGTCCGTCCCGCGGGTCGCGGCGACCCGCTTCCCCTCCAGGTCTGCGACCGACTCGATCCCGGTCTCCCGGAAGGTGACGAGGGCCGTCCACTCCGGCTCCGAGTAGACGTACGGCGTCGTGATCGGCACGCCGTTCGTGCGCGCCATCAGCGCCGCGATGCCGGCGGTCGAGGAGACGTCGGCCTCGCCGCTCTGCGCGTACTCGTTCGCCTGGTTGCTGCCGAGGCTCAACACCCACTCGACGTCGGTGCCGGTGTCCGCGAACGTCGCCTCGAGCCAGCCTTTCTCGCGCAATACGAGGCTGACCGGGTTGTAGTACGCGTAGTCGACCGTCACCGTACCCGAGCCGCTCCCGCCCCCGACACAGCCCGCGGCGAGCGAGCCGCCGATCGCCGCGCCGGTACCGCGCAAGAACTGTCTTCGCTCCATCGTGACTCCTCGTACCGGTGCCGCTCATAAACCGATATGGCTATTGAGAATATTCATCCACGCCTATGATGCCCTATGGTTATTTATTTTCATCAGTGGCGACGGTTCACACGCGAACAGACCGCGGCGTCGCTCGCGCTGTCGCCCGGACGCGCGGTTCGCTCGCGGTCGCTCGACCGCTCGAAGGCGTTCGGCTCGCGTTCCGGGTACCGGATCATGTTGCGGAGTCCTCGCGGCGTCCGGTCTCGGCCGCGAAGAGCATCCACTGAGGAAACGAGTTCCTCCGCGATTACATCCCCATGTCGGCGGCGGCGTCCGGCACCGGGAGGTCGGGGACGGCGACGCCGAGGAGTTCGGCGGCGTGGTCGAGCGCCATGTCGAACCCGTAGTACCGCTCCAACTCGTCGCCGTCGGGGCCGGGCCGGACCTTCAGCATGGCGTACCCCTCGACGTTCTGCGCGACGGTCGCCTCGCGGCCGTCCCGCGAGAAGGTGAGCCGTCGTTCGCCGTCCGTCTCCTCGTACCGCGCCTCGATCCCGTTCGCCGACGCGGCCTCCGTGTCGGTCATACCCGCGATACGGGCCGGACCCTGTCGAACCTGTCGGTCGTTACCGGGGGTCCCACCCGTGGAACTCGGTTCCGGGCTCCAGTTCGAGGTCGAACGCGTCGATCATCCCGCCGAGCGCGTCGTACCCCCGCGCGGTCGCGGCGATACCGACGATCGCCTCGTCGTCGTACAGCGCCGCGACCTCGTCGTGCGCCACCGCGTCGACCTCGCCGCGGACGACCGCGAGGGCGTACTCGATCAGGGTCGTCTCGCCGTCGCCGAAGGGACCGGTGTCACCGCGCCCGAGCGCTGCGATCGCGTCGTCGTCGACCCCAGCCCCACGGGCGATGTTGACGTGTTGGTGCCACTCGTAGCGGTTGCCGACCTCGCTCGCGACCGCCAGGATGACGAGCTCGCGCTCCCGCTCCGTGAGGCCGCTGTCGGTCCGCAGCGACCCGAGGAACGACCGCAGCCCCGCCAACACCTCGGGGTTGTTGCCGACCGACTGGTACACGCGGAGCGGTTTTCCCTGGAGCGACGACTCCAGGAGGTCCTCGTGCTCGTCCGGCACGTCCGACGCCTCGGCGTAGGGAACGCGGGCCATGGCGCCCGGTCGCGCTCGGGGAGCATAGGTGTGTGCCACTCGGTATCGCTCGCCGCGAGCGGCCGCGGGGGCGCGGCGGCGATCCGCGATGGCAACCTTAAGGGACGCCACGCACCAACCGAGGGTAATGAGCACCGAGGTCACCCGCCGGCGGGCGTGGCTGATCGCCGCCCGGCCGCAGACGCTCCCGGCCGCGGCCGCGCCGGTGATCGTCGGCGTCGGCTTGGCGCTCGCGGACGGGGTGTTCGCCCCGCTGCCCGCGCTGGCGGCGCTCGTCGGCGCGGCGCTGATCCAGGTCGGGACGAACTTCGCGAACGACTACTACGACGCGATCCAGGGCGCCGACACCGACGACCGCGAGGGGTTCACCCGCGTCGTCGCCAGCGGCCTCATCGAACCGGCCGAGGTGAAGCGGGCGATGTGGCTCACCTTCGCGGCCGCCATCGGCGTCGGCACCTACCTCGTCGCCGTCGGCGGCGTCCCGATCCTCGTGATCGGACTCGCCTCCGTCGCGGCCGGGATCGCGTACACCGGCGGCCCGTACCCGCTCGGCTACCACGGGCTCGGCGACCTCTTCGTGTTCGTCTTCTTCGGCGTGATCGCCGTGACGGGGACGTACTACGTCCAGGCCGCGGCGCTCCTCGCCGGGTGGTTCCCGGTCGGGGTGCCCGGTGAGGCCGTCACCGTCGGGGCCGCGGTCGCGAGCCTCCCGATCGCCGCGCTGTCGACGAACATTCTCGTCGTCAACAACCTCCGCGACCGCGAGGAGGACGCCTCGACCGGCAAGCGCACGCTCGCCGTCCGCTTCGGCTACCGGTTCGCCCGCGGCGAGTACCTCGCGATGCTCGCCCTCGCGTACCTCGCCCCGCTGTGGTTCGTCGCGCGCGGGGACGGCCTCGCGACGCTGCTCCCGCTCGTCACGCTCCCGCTGGCGGCGACCGTCGCGCGGACCGTGTTGACCGAGACCTCCGGCGAGGCCCTCAACCCCGCGCTCGAATCGACCGGCAAACTGCTCGCCGCGTACGCCGTCGCGTTCGCGGTCGGACTGGCGGTGTGACCCACGACGACCCGCGCGGCGGGGGGCCGGCCCGGACCGTTCGACACCGGCCGTTCGCGCTCGACCTGACCGGACCGCTCGGCACCGCCCGCGGGGAGATCGGCCGCCGGGAGGGGTTCGTGGTCACCGTTGAACGAGAGACGGCAGAGGACGGCGCGGCCGGCCTCGGCGAGGCGACGCCGCTCCCGGGCTGGACGGAGTCGCGGGAGGCCTGCGAGGCCGCGCTCGACGGCCTCGGCGACCGGAGCGAAGTCGACTCGCCCGCGGAGGCGCTGGACGCGGCGTCGACGCCGGCCGCGCGCCACGGCGTCTCCCTCGCGGTCGCCGACGCCGCGGCCCGCGAGCGCGGACGGCGCCTCGCCGCTCACCTCGCGGACACGGCCGGCGCCGGGGTCGCCCCCGCGGACGCGGTCCCGGTCAACGCGACCGTCGGAGACGGCTCTCCGGTGGAGACCGCCGCCGACGCGAGGCGCGCGGTCGAGGCGGGGTTCGACTGCCTGAAGGTGAAGGTCGGCGCCCGCGGCGTCGGCGCCGACATCGAGCGCGTCCGCGCCGTCCGAGAGGCCGTCGGCGACGCGGTCGCGCTCCGCGCCGACGCGAACGGCGCGTGGGACCGCGAGACGGCGTCCCGCGCGCTGGACGCGCTGGCCGCCTTCGACCTCGCGTACGTCGAACAGCCGCTCCCGGCGGACGACCTCGACGGCCTGGCGGCGCTTCGCCGGGGCGACCCGGCCGACGGCGACGGGAGCGACGGCGGAGGCGAGGGCGACGACGGGAGAGACGACGGCGGCGGCGTCCCGATCGCCGCCGACGAGTCGGTCGCGGCCCGCGGGATCGGCGCGGTGCTCGACGCGGGCGCGGCCGACGCGGTCGTGCTCAAGCCGATGGCGCTCGGCGGGCCGGATCGCGCGCTCGCGGCCGCGCTGCAGGCGCGAGAGTCCGGCGTCGACCCGGTCGTCACCACCACGATCGACGCGGTGGTCGCCCGGACGGCCGCCGTCCACGTCGCGGCCGCGGTCCCAGACGTGTCGCCCTGCGGCCTCGCGACCGCGTCGCTGCTCGACGGTGACCTGGCGCCGGACCCCTGTCCGGTCGAGGGCGGCCGGATCGCGGTCCCGACGGGTCCCGGTCTCGCAGGGGGCGCGTTCGACGACCTGCGGCGGTAGCGGGACGGGGGCGGACCCGGCGCTCGCCGCGGGGGGACGGACTTTTCACCGCGACCGGCGAACGGGGGGTATGAGCGAGTGGACCGACGCCATCGTCGGCGAGCGGATGACCGTCGACAACCAGTTCAACGAGCGCGTCGCGGCGTCGCGCTTCTCCAGCCAGGAGTGGGGACTGATCATGACGGCCACGGAGTTCGAGATCGAGAACGCCGACGACCCGGAGGCCGCCCGCGTCGTCGCGGACACGTCGAGCCTGCCCGCGATCATGCCCGAACTGGAGAACCTCCGGTCGCAGATGGCGGGGATGGGCGGCGCCCCCGGGGGCGACTCGGGCGGCTCCGGCGGCGGCGGCGTCGTCGACTCGATCAAGGGCGCGCTCGGGCTCGGCGGTGGCGGCGGGTCGTCCGACGAGGAACTGGAGGCCGCCGAGCGGCTCGTCCAGGAGTACGCCGACGAGCTACAGGCGCACCTAGAGGAGGTCGGCAAGTGGGAACAGGTCCGCGTCGCGTATCAGGAGTAGCGGGGCGGCCCGGGACGCGGGGGCGACGCCGGACTTACTTCAGGTCGCTGCCGCGGAACAGCGTCAGCTCCTCCGCCTCGTAGATGTTGATCAGTTCGCTCACGATCTCGTCGTACTCCTCGTCGTCGACCCGGAGCGCGTCGAGCCGCTCGACCGTCTCCTCGTCGAGGTGGATCTGGGGCATACGCGGAGATTGGTCGGCCGAGGGATAAAAAATGTCGCCGGGCGTGATCCGCGACGGCGTCGCCGAGGCGGACTCGGTTCGCGGCGCTCGGCGCAGCGTCAGTCGCGTCACTCGGACTCGCTGCGGAGTTCGGTCGGATCGCCGGCGCCGGACTCGTCGGTCGCGAGCGCCTTCCGAGCCGATGCTTCGACGTCCTCGACGGTGAGATCGACTGTCGGGGGCACGAACTGACCGTTGAGGAACAGCGTGGTGTCGGGCTCGGTCGACCAGTCTGCCACCACTTCCGAGGAGAGAATCGGCCGCTCCGTCGGGTCGCGTCCCACGAGCCGGGTCTTCTCGTCGAAACAGTCGTAGACGATCTGATACTCCGCCCCGAGCCACGAAGCCGGGGAAAGCACCGTTCGCCAGGTGACTCGGTGTTGCGACTCCGAGACCGACTCGACGGAGATGAGCCTCGGCGTCGGAGGGTTCGGAGGCATCACGTTGGTCGAGCAGTTGCCCGCGAAGCGGACCGGGGGGTGACTGGGAAGCCGTAGCGTCGCGAGGGCCGTGTCGAGCGGGAGGCCTTCCGCGGCGAGCAGTTCGATCGCGGTTCGAATCTGGTCCGCCGGGATGTGACCGTCGATCACCGCGGCCCCGGTGCCGCCGCGGCGGACCGTGTCGACGGCGACGGCGGGACGTGAGCTTCCCTCGAAGACGCTGACGGCCGGAGCCGATCGGTCGTCGGCCGCCGGGTAACGAGGGAGGTCGTCCGCGACCGGCAGGCCTTCGCGAACGGAGAGATCGGAGTACAACAGGTCGATCGACGGGTCCGACAGCGCGTCCGCGACTGAGTCCGTCGTCGGCGTTTCGAGAATCGAGAGCGACCCGACGCCGGCCGGCGTCGACGGGCTCGTGAGCGCCTCGCGCAGTCGCCGCGCTCGCTCTTCGGACCGAACGAGGAGGGTGACGTTCGCGCCTCCGGCGTCCGGGGGCGTCCGCCGAAGCTCGTGTTCGTACGCCGCCGGGAGCGCCGCGGCGGTCCACTCCGGTATCGAGTCCGGGACGGGAACCGAGTCGCCCTCGCAGGAGGAGAGCGATCGGCTGCCGGTCGGCCAGTCCGCCGTCGTGACTCCGACCGGATCTCCCGAGCGAACCCCCTCGGCGGAGCCACGGACTCGAATCGGCGCGAGAATGTTGGCCAGGTGCGGCAGGAGCTCGGCCCCTTCGGGGCCGGGACGAAGCACCGCTTCCGCCGCCCACTCGGGAGCGTACGGCTCAACGGTTTCCGCGTCGACCTCGAGGAACTCTATCAGCCGTTCGCTCAGTGGGAGATCGGCTAGGTTCGGCGGGTAAAACGGCAGTTGCGGGCCGACCAGGTCGTACTCCGCCCTGTCGGAGATCGTGTAGCCGTCGGTCCGCACGAGCGTGTCGAGGAAGAACCACGTGCGAAGCAGGTCCGCTGCCCGCTCTTCGAGCCGGTGGCCGTCGGTGGGAAGCCGCTCCGTGTACCCGTTGTCGAGCCGGACGGCCGGCGCCTCGCCGATCGTCATCCGGGCCCCGAGGTAGTAGGCGAGCGTCGAGAGGCGGTACACGTCGGCGTACGTCGGTCGGACGACCACCTCGACGCCCGTGTCCGGGACGGTCAGCGGGCTCGGGATTTCGAGCGACTCCCCTCGGTGGATGCGGGGCGGGTACCCCCGAAGCGTCGGCCAGGACCGCTCCGCGGAAAACTCCCTGATGGACGATCCCAGCACCGACACCGCCTCCGCGAGGGCTTCCGGGTCGTCCGGGACGGTGATCGTCGCCTCCGGCCGGGTATGGAGCGAGCGGACGCCGAGGGAGACGGTCGCGGGACGGTCCAGCGATATCTCGACCGATTCCGGTCCCTCGACGCCGCTGACCGACAGCTCCGCGTCTTCGACTCTGAGGGTCGACTTCACTGCGCCCGTGGTCTCGACACAGTACGATCCCCGCGGGAATTCCGTTGGATCGTTCGGGCGCTCGACGAACTCGCCCTCGGCGTCGCGAACGACGATCGACGTGTACGCCGGGACGGCGAGCGACGTCGCCTCGAAGCTGACGGCGTTGTCGACCGGGGAGGGGAACAGGGCCGGAAGCGCCGGCGAGAGCTCCGGCTCGCGGTCGGCGCGGAACTCCATCTCTTCGCCCTCGATCACGTCGCGGACCGTGAGCGTCGTCCCGTCGACCTCGAACCCGATGCGCTCGCCCGAAACCCCGTCTTTCACGAGCTTATTCTGGTTCGCCAACACGTATGAGCGTGTCGATAATCACGCGGTAACAGGATTCTGAAACGTATTCCGAGCGCTCACGCACCACGACAAATGCCGTCCTGACAAAAATATTAACACGCCCCCGCACCGAAAAAGGGTATGAACGGTGCCGGGTCAGAGCCGATCGAACGGGCACTCGCGGCGGCGTTTCCGGACCGGGCCGTGGACCGATTGACGGGCGTCGGCCCCTCGTGGAACGGCGCCAACGAGACGGTGGGCGTCGTCTTCGCCGACGGCGGCCGGGCGTTCCTCAAGGTCGCGCTGGCCGACGAGAGCCGCCGACTCGCCCGCGAGCGCGCCGTGCTCCGCTACGTCGCCGAACACGGGCCACTCGCGGTTCCCGAGGTGCTGGCGGCCGAGCCCGACGGCAACCCGGCGTACCTCGCGACGGCGCCGGCGCCCGGTCGCGGGCTGTTGGACGCCTACGAGGCGGCGAGCGGCGACGAGCGCGAGCGACTGCTCCGCCGCGTCGGGGCCGCGCTCGCCGCGCTCCACGCCGACCGGTTCCCGGACCACGGGGAGATCGTCGGCGCGGGGACGGAGCGCGGGAGCGCGGCGGAGCGCGCGGCGACCGCGGAGAAAGAAACGTCCGCGGGACCCGACGGGCCGACCGGGCTCTCGATAGCGTTCGCGCCGTGGTCCGACGTGCTGCTCGCGACGGTCGAGCGGACACGCGAGATCGGCACCAGCGAGCGGCTCGCGAGCCACTACGACGCGGTGATCGACTGCGTCCGCGCGAACCGGGAGACGCTCGACGAGGCGCCGGCCGCGCTGCTCCACGGCGACATCACGAAGCCGAACCTCTTCGTCGACGCCGACGCGGTGGCGGCGATCGACTGGGAGCTGTCTCACGTGGGCGACCCGGCGCGGGACCTCGTCCGCGCCGAGGACCAACTGCTCAACGGCTTCGATTCGACCGGCCCGGAGCGGTTCGCCGCCGCCCTCCGCGAGGGGTATCGCGAGCGGGCCGGGGGGCTCCCGGCGGGGTTCGAGCGGCGCCGCCCGGTCTACGAGGTCGTCAGGATGCTCGGGCGGTCGGGGTTCGTCGACCAGTGGGCGACGTACCTCGACGAGCCGGTCGACGCCCTGATCGAGCGCGCGGACGCCGAGTTACGGGCGCGGCTCGACGCCGTCTGACCGCGGCGGGGGTTCGGCCGCCCGCCTCAGCGGTTCCACGCCGCGTCGTCCGGGTCGATCCGTCGCTCGCCCGGGTCGAGCGCGTCGATGGCGTCGAGGTCGGCGTCGGGCAGGTCGACGTCGAGCGCGCGCAGGTTCTCGCGCACGTGGTCGCCGCGCGCCTTCGGGATCGGGGCGACGCCGCGGTCGAGCGCCCACGCGAGCGCGACGACCGCGGGCGAGCAGTCGTTCCGCTCCGCGATCGCGGCGACCTCCGGGTCGTCGAGGATCTCGCCCCGACCGAGCGGGGAGTAGCCGACGAGGCGGTGGTCGAACTCGGCAGCGAGCCCGCGCAGCTCCGGCTGGCGGAACCGCGGGTGGCACTCAACTTGGTGGGCCGCGATCGGCGCGTCGAGGATCTCGCGCGCCTCGCGCAGCAGGTCGGGGGTGAAGTTCGAGACGCCGACGTGGTCGGTCACGCCGGCGTCGCGGAGGTCGTCGAACGCCGGCAACGTCGCCTCGGCGTCGTACGCGCGGATCGGCCAGTGGACGTACAGGAGGTCGACGCGGTCGAGTCCGAGGCGGTCGAGGCTCTCGCGCGCCGTCTCCCGCACGTCGTCGGGGGCGAGGTTCTCGGGGTGGACCTTCGTGGCGACGACCACGTCGTCGCGGTCGACGTCGCTCGCGGCGATCCCCGCACCGACCGCGGCCTCGTTGTCGTACATCTGCGCGGTGTCGACGTGGCGGTAGCCGGCGTCCAGCGCCGCGGCGACGGTGTCGGTACAGGTCTCTGGGTCGTCGAGCCCGGACGTTCCGAGCCCGATCGACAGGTCGAGCGGTGGCACGCGAGACGGTTCCGGGCGCGGAGTGAAAAAGGCGCGCGAGCCGGCACGCGGCGATCCGACGCCCCGGCCGGTGCCGCCGCGTCCAACGTTCCGTCCCGCACGCTTAATCCGTCGCGGCCGTAGGGTGGCCTGATGCCGACCGGCCCGGCGCTCCCCTCGACCCCCGAGCCGCTCCGGCTCGGCGCGTTCGCCGACCCGGTCCTCGTCGACCCCGGACCGCGGCTGCTCCGCGCCGTCGTCGCGGGGTACCGCGAGGCCGCGCCGGCGCTCGTCGAGCCGAGCGTCGCGGACCTGTCGGGCGGCGCGGGCGACACGGGCGCGGACGACCCCGACCCGTCGGAGATCCCGACGCTGAAGGTGCTCGCGGGCGAGAGCGCGGTCGACGACGCGACGGCGGGGTTCCGGTCGGCGAGCCGGCTCGCGGCGCTCGTCGACGCCGACGCCGTCGAGCTCCGCGTCCTCGACGCGCCGCAGCCCAACCCGGTGCTGGCGGGCGAGGAGACCGGATTCGCCCTGATCGGCAGCGAGCGCGCCGGGGCGGCCGCGGAACCGGGTGGGTGGTACCCGGTCGGCGACGACGCCTCGCTCCGCGAGCGGTACGGGTCGCGGTTCGCCGAGGCGGAGCCGTACGGGCTCCGGACGCCCAGTCGGCGGCGGGTGTACGAGGGGATCGCCGCGCGGTGCGACGAGTCGGTCGCGGCGGCGGTCCTCCGCGCGCTCGACGTAACGGACGACGCCGGCGACACGGGGGACGACGCCGGCGATACGGTAGACAGCGCGGGCGACACGCCGGGGGGTTCGGGCGACGCGAGCGCGGACGGGCCCGACCCGGAAGCGGCCCGCGTCCGCGCCTACGCGGTCGGCGCGCGAGAGGGCGTCCTCGACCGCACCCTCCGGCGGGCCTGCGAGGACGCGGGGCTCGGGAGCCCCTCGACGTTCACGCGGATAAAGCGGCTCCTGCGGGCGGCCGACCTGATCGAGACGGTCGCCGAGCCGCAGCCGGTCGGGCGACCGCGGGAGCGGCTGGCGCCCCGCGGCGCGCTCGCCGCGGCCGAGACCCCCGAAGAGACGGTCGCGGCGGTCCGCGACGTGACGGAATGAGAACGGTGCGAGCGACGAGGCCGCGGAACCGATCGCGGCTCGTCAGTCGTCGGTCGTCTTGATGTCCGCGGAGAGCCCCTGCGCCATCTCGATCTCCTTCGAGTTGTTCAGGGTCCACGCGGTGCGGTCGGTGACGGCCTCGATGGCCTCGCGGGCGGAGGGGTAGCCGTTACCGGACTTCTTCACGCCGCCGAAGGGGAGCTGGACCTCGGCGCCGATACACGGGAGGTTCCCGTACGCCAGCCCCAGCTCGGCCCGGTCGCGGTAGTAGTTGATCTGTCGGTAGTCTTCGGAGATGATCGCGCCGGCCAGCCCGTAGTCCACGTCGTTCTGGATCTCCACGGCGCGCTCGACGCCGCCCTCGTACTCCAGCAGGGCGACGTGGGGCCCGAACACCTCCTCGTGGGTACACCGCAGGTCGGCGTCGGGGTCCGCCTCGTAGACGAACGGGCCGATCCAGTTGCCGTCCGCGTGGCCGTCGGGGACCTCGTCGGCGTCGAGTTCCGTCCGGTCGACGAGGACGTTCACGTCCTCGTCGCGGGCGAGCTCGTTGTACTCGGTGACCTTCTCCAAGTGCTCCGGCTCGATCAACGGCCCCATGAACGTGTCCTCGTCGAGCGGGTCGCCGACCGCGACCGACTCCGCGACCTCGACGAACCGCTCTTTGAACTCGTCGTACACGTCGGTGTGGACGATCAGGCGCTCGGAGGAGACGCAGCGCTGGCCCGTCGTCTTGAACGAGGACATCACCGCGGAGTGGACCGCGACGTCGAGGTCCGCCTCCTCGGTGACCACGACGGCGTTCTTGCCGCCCATCTCGCAGGCCGCGCGCTTGCCGGCGACGCCGCCGAGCTTCTCTTGGATGTGGTGGCCGACCTCCGCGGAGCCGGTGAAGAGCACCGTGGAGACGTCCTCGTGTTCGACGATCGCGTTACCGGCGTCGCCGAACCCCTGGACCATGTTGAACACGCCGTCCGGGATCCCGGCGTCGTCGAACATCTCCGCGATGATCTGCGCGCACCACGGGGTCTGTTCGGCGGGCTTGAACACGACGGTGTTCCCCTCGACCAGCGCGATGGCCATGTGCCAGTACGGGATCGCGACCGGGAAGTTCCACGGCGTGATACAGCCGGTGACGCCGCGCGGCTTCCGGCGCATGTACGCGTCCTTCGAGGGGATCTCCGAGGGGACGATGTCGCCCTTCGGGTGGCGGGCGTCGCCCGCGGCCCACTCGACCATGTGCGCGGCCTCGACCACGTCGGCTTTCCCCTCGCTGATCTCCTTGCCGCACTCCTTCGAGACGATCGCGCCGAGCTCGTCCGTCCGGTCGCGGAGCTCGTGGTAGACGTCCCACAGGTACTCCGCGCGCTGGATCCGCGAGAGCTCGCGCCACTCCTCGAACGCCGCGTCCGCGGCGTCGACCGCGCGCTCGACGTCCTCGGGAGTCCCGCGTCGGAACTCGCCTAAGGACTCGCCCGTCGCGGGGTTCGCGCTCTCGAAGGTCTCGGACCCGTCGCCGTCGACCCACTCGCCGTCGATGTAGTGCTGGTAGGGCTGCGCCATGTGTGGCGGTTACCGTCGGCACGTCCAAATAACCCACCCTACCATGGGCGGCAGGGTCTTTGTGGTGCGCTACCAACTGTGTCGGATAATGGCGACGACCGACGCGGAGGGGCGGGAGGACTGGGGCGGGACCAGGCTGACGCTCGACCTGTGGCATCCGAACTGCTGGGCCATCGAGGTGACGGGCAGGACGGACGGCGGGGTGCTCGCGCACGCCATCTACAACTCGCCGCGGACCGACGCCGACGCGCCCGACTCGGTGAACGGGCTGTTCACCGCCTTCGCGGACACCACGGACGAGGTCGAGGCGCTCCTCGACGCGATCCGCGACTCCGACCGCGCCGGCAACCTCCTGGAGCTACAGGAGCGGTTCGGCCGCGCGGCTCCGGGTCACGTCGTCCGCTTTTCGAGTTCGCCGGTCAGCTCCGCGGCGTCGAAGTCGTGGTCCGGCCGGATCGCGACGAAGTCGAGGAACCGCCGCGCCGCGAGGAGCTCGTCCGTCGAGTAGCTCGTCAGCGCGGCCGAGACCGTCTCGGCGGCGCCGACCAGCGGCTCCAGCGCCGCCAGCGCGCTCGCGAGGTCGTAGGCGCGCGCCGCCTCGCGGCCGTCCTCGCTCACGCGGGTCGCGTCGATGACGTGGAGCTCGCCGTCGGCGACGAGGACGTTCTCGGCGCGGAGGTCGCCGTGCGCGAGGCCGGCGTCGTGGATGGCCCGGAGCGTCTCGAACAGCTCGGGGGCGAGCTCGGCGACGGCCGCCGCGTCGAGTTCGCCTAAGGTGCGGAACTCGGGCAGGTACTCCAACACGAGCACGCCGAGGTCGCCGACCTCGAACGCCTCGACCGGCTCGGGCGCGTTGACCCCGAGCTCGCGGACGCGCCGGGTCGCCTCCAGCTCGTGGCGCGCCATCTCGTAGGGCGTCTCGTGGCGCTCGAAGAACCCCTCGGTGCCGGCCGAGAACGCGCCGAGATTCCGCCCGGTGGTGAACAGCGCGTGGACGAGCGTGTTCTGTCGCGTGATCACCTTCACGAAGAGGTCCTCGTCGACGACCATCGGCGTCGACAGCCAGTTGTCGGCGTCGAGGAAGCGCACCCGCATCTCGTCGCGGTCGTACCGGGCCGCCAGCTCGCGCGCGACCCGCTCGATGTCGGGCCAGTCGACGCGACCGCGGACGAGCTCCCGAAACTCCATACCGTCGGAACGCGGCGACGCGGCATAAGTCGTCGGCTCGCGGACCGTCCGGCGCCGCGGTTTATCACGGTCGTTCGCATCGTTTATGTCCGCGGGTCGCAATCCTTGCCCATGGACTTCGAGGTACCCGGCGAGCACCGGATGATACGCGACACCGTCCGGGAGTTCTGCGAGGAGGAGATCGCGCCCATCGCACAGGAGATCGAGGACGAACACCGCTTCCCCGAGGAGGTGTTCGAGTCGCTCGCGGACCTGGACATGATGGGCGTCCCGGTCTCGGAGGAGTACGGCGGTCTCGGCGGCGATCAGCTGATGTACGCGCTGGTCACGGAGGAGCTCGGCCGCGTCTCCGGCGGGATCGGGCTCTCGTACGCGGCCCACACCTCGCTGGGCGCGAAGCCGATCGACCTGTTCGGGACCGACGAACAGAAGGAGCGGTGGCTCCGCCCGCTCGCGGAGGGGGAGGGGCTCGGCGCGTGGGCGCTCACCGAGCCCGGCAGCGGCTCGGACGCCTCCGACATGGACACGACCGCCGAGTATGACGCCGACGCGGACGAGTACGTGCTGAACGGCACCAAGCAGTTCATCACGAACGCGAACGTCGCCGACTCGATCCTCGTGAAGGCGGTGACGGACCCCGAGGCCGGGTACGACGGCATCTCGACGTTCATCGTCGACCCCGACGCCGACGACGGGTTCGAGGTGACGACCGTCTGGGACAAGATGGGCCTGAACAGCTCGCCGACCTGCGAGATAGCCTTCGACGACGTGCGGATCCCGGCGGACCGGCTGCTCGGCGAGGAGGGCGACGGCTGGACGCAGACGATGAAGACGCTCGACGGCGGGCGGATCTCCATCGCCGCGCTCTCGGTCGGGCTCGCGCAGGGCGCCTACGAGGCCGCGAAGGGGTACGCGGGCGAGCGCGAGCAGTTCGGCAAGCCGATATCGAAGTTCGACGCCGTCCGCGACAAGGTGGTCCACATGCACCGGCAGATCGAGCGCGCCCGCCTGCTGACCCACCGGGCCGCGTCGAAGTACGACGCCGGCGAGTCGGTCACGCGCGAGTCGGCGCTCGCCAAGCTCGACGCCAGCGAGGCCGCCCGCGAGGTGGCCGAGGAGGCGGTCCAGACGCTCGGCGGCTACGGCTACACCACCGACTTCGCGCCGCAGCGCTTCTACCGCGACGCGAAGCTGATGGAGATCGGCGAGGGGACGAGCGAGATCCAACACGTCGTCATCGGGCGCGAACTCGGCCTCTGAAGGGACCGTCTCCCGCCCTCAGTCGCCCGCCGGCCGTCTCAGGGGAACTCGATCAGATCGTCGTCGACGCCGCGTAAGCTCTCGGCGAGCCGCGACCCGTCCGGCACCGCTCGCACGAACGGCGCCGACCCGAACGCCGCGTCGCCGTTGACCGACACGAGGCCGAGGTCGGCCGGGTCGCCCTCCAGCCCCGTCAGGAACGCGACGGTGCGGACCGCCGGCACGTCGCCGGCGTACGCGTCCCGGTCGACGGAGCCGTACAGCGTGCGGTTCGTCGCGACGTGATGGACGCAGGTGGGCGTCGGCGCGAAGCAGAGCAGGTAGCGGGCGCCCGGCTCGGTCCGCCCGAGCTTGGGACGCAGCGCGTGGCGCTCGTCGGCGTGGAAGTACCGCTCCATCCGCCGGTACTGTCGGAGGACCTCGTTCGCGCCGGTGGCGCGGCGGACCGCGGCGTCCGCCTTGAGCTCGATCACGCGGTCGACCGGCTCCGGCGTCCGCGTCCGGACGAACAGGTCGACGACGCCCTCGCGCCCGTCGGCGTCGTACGGCTCTTCGAGGCGGATCGCCGGGTCGTCGCCCGTCGCCTCGTAGTGTTCGACGAGCCGCGTCGCCAGCGCGTCTTCGCGCATGTCTCTCGGGAAGCGTCGGAGCGCGATAAAGCCGGGCTTCGTGACCCGATTCGGCGGGGGAATACGTGAGCCACACACCGTCGTGCGTTCCCGAAAATCGAAACGTATCGCGGGGTTTGTATGGCTCGAAACCCTACGTTAGGTGATGCCTGATAACTTGTCCAGACGGCGGTATCTCGCCGGAACCGGCGCAGCGCTGACAATCGGAACGCTCGCCGGCTGTTCCGGCGGCGGCGACGGCGGCGACGGCGGCGACGGCGGCGACGGCGGGAACGTCATCGAAGACGTCCCGAGCGAGATCGACGACTACCTGTCGGAGGCCCGCATGTACGACGGGACCATGGCGGATCTCACGGGCCAAGACGAGATTACCATCGAGGTCGGCGCCGGCGACGTGGGGTTCGCCTTCGCGCCCGCCGCGGTCCGGATCGACTCGAGCACGACCGTCGTCTGGGAGTGGACCGGCGTCGGTGGGGGACACAACGTGGCCTCGGTCGAGGGGTCCGAGTCCGACTTCGACAACGGGGAGACCATCGCCGAGGAGGGATACACGTTCGAGCAGTCGTTCGACAACACGGGCATCCAGCTGTACCAGTGTACGCCCCACAAAGCGAACGGGATGCTCGGCGCGATCGAAGTCGTCGAGGCCTAAGCGGGCCCGGTAGGCGGTCCGAAGAGACGCGGTTTTTCTGCGGCGTGCGGAACTCAAGAGAGGAACGGCCACCGGACGTCGACGATCCGGTCGTGCTCGCTGGTGACCGTCGGCCGCGCGAGGTGGTCGTTGGCGTTGGCGCCGACCTCGGCGAGCCGCGACAGCGCCTCTTCGAGCGTGCGGTCCGAGCGTCGCACGGCGGCGTCGCGCTCGTAGGGGGCGTCGATCGGGTTCGCCCGGGAGTTCGAGACCGCGATCGCGTCGGTGAGGTCGCCGCCGATCGCGTGCGGCGGCTGGTGGAAGTGCCAGTCGCCGACCGTGAGGAACAGCCACACGTCACCGTTGATGGCGTGGTACTCGCCGGTGACCCCGTCGGCGTCGTACGCGACCACACGGGAGAGCACGGCGGTCTTGAGCCGGTAGAGGGCGTCCTTGCGGGCCGAGCGGACGTTGCTCTCGGTGACGTCGCCGCGCTCGTAGGCCGCGGTGGCCTCGTCGGCGAACTGCTTTGCGACCTTGTTGACGACGTACAGCGATTCGAGCAGGTCGTCCGTCGGTTCCAGCGGAGTCACGGGAGCACCGGTCGTATGCTGCGACCGACCGCAGGTCCGGTCGTCGCGCGGATAGGCGTTTCGGGATCCGGGACCCCCGGATGGTTAATTCTTTAAGCGCAGGGACGAAGTGGGGCGTAAGATGGCGCACGACTCCGTGAAACTGTATTCGGCGATATACGTCGCCCTCCTCGTCGCGGCGACGCTGAACTTCGCGCTCTTCGAGACGTCGTTCATCGAGTTCTCGTACACGACGGCGATCGCCGGGACGCTGGTGATCGCGACGGTCAAGACGCTGCTCATCGTCGCGTACTTCCAGCACCTCCGGTGGGAGAACCGCTCGCTGACCTACCTGATGGGCCTCGCGCTCGCGCTCACCATGCTGCTGATGGCGGCCGCGACGTACTCCATCTCGTAACGTCCCCGCGACGGCCGCGGACTCTCCTTCCCGAACCTCCTCTCGACACCTCTCGCTTTCCGCGGAGCGATGCCGCCGTTCTCGTTGCCGCCGCACGATATTACTTGCTAATATTAGTTAGTTATAACACAGTCCGAAACGGACTCTCGGACGAGATGGCGTTCAGCGATCGACTCCTTGAGGCCGGATCGGACATCTGGGACGCACAGAAGGAGCACCCGTTCGTCGTCGAACTGGCGGACGGGGAACTGGACGAGGCGGCGTTCAGACACTGGGTGAGACAGGACTACCGGTACCTGCTCGACTACGCGCGCGTCTTCGCGATCGCGGGGACGAAGGCGGACGACGAGGAGACGACCCGGCGGCTGACGGCGGCCGCGCACGCCACGCTCGACGACGAGATGGACCTCCACCGCTCGTTCGCCGCAGACTACGGCCTCTCGGCCGCGGATCTGGAGGCGGTCGAGAAGGCGCCGACCTGCGCGGCCTACACCGACTTCCTCGTCCGGACGGCCCACGAGGGGTCGATCGCGGAGACCGTCGCCGCCGTCTACCCGTGCGGGCAGGGCTACCTCGACGTCGCCGACCACATGGCCGACCGCGCGACCGAGGAGCACCGCTACACCCCGTTCATCGAGAAGTACACGAGCGACGCCTTCCGCGAGACGGTCGCCTGGATGCGCGACCTCGTGGACCGGCACGCCGAGGCGTACCCCGGCGAGCGCGACGCGATGCGGGCGGCGTTCCTGCGGAGCGCGCGGCTCGAACACGCGTTCTGGGAGATGTGTTACACCGAAGAGAAGTGGCGCGTCTGACGCGGCGTGTCGACGGAGCGCGCCGGCCAGCGGTCGCACCGACGGCGCGGTCGGCGCAGAACGGGTACTCGCGCGGCTCACGTCGGATAGAGGGACCCGTTGCGTGCGACGGAAATCTCGACCG
Organism: Halorubrum sp. ASP1; assembly: GCF_005435135.1. Lineage (NCBI taxonomy): Archaea > Methanobacteriati > Methanobacteriota > Halobacteria > Halobacteriales > Haloferacaceae > Halorubrum > Halorubrum sp. ASP1. The sequence goes on from NZ_SGUA01000004.1 coordinate 295,463, forward strand.
AGTTTTTAGTAGTCGGGGTGGTATCTACACGCATGGACCTACGCGAAGCAACTGCCGAAGACGTCGACGCGGTCCGGTCGGTCGCCCGCGAGTCGCTCGTGGCGTCGTACGGGCACGCCGTCGACGAAGCGCTGTTGGACGAAGCCGTCGAGGAGTGGTACGACGCCGGAGACCTCGGCGACGACGTCGAGGACGACGACGCGGTGTTCCCGGTCGCCGTGGTGGACGGGGTCGTCGTCGGGTTCGCGGAGAGCTACGTCGTCGGGCGCCGCGAGCGGGTCGGCGAGATAGACTGGCTCCACGTCCACCCCGACCACCGTGGCTCGGGCATCGGCTCGGCGCTGCTAGAGCGGGTCGAGTCGGCGCTCCGCTCGGCCGACGTCGACCGTATCGAGGCGCGCGTCCTCGCCGACAACGAGGCGGGCACGGAGTTCTACGAGCGCGAGGGGTACGAGCTCGCCGGCGAGCGCGAGGTGGACATCGGCGGCGAACTGTTCGCGGAACGGGAGTTCCGGAAGCAGGTCGGGCGGCTCAGGGGCATCTCCGAGGCGACGTACCAGACGGAGGACGGAGAGACCGTCCACGTCGCGTTCGACGAGAGCGACCGCGGCTCACAGGCCCCGTTCTACGTCGCGTACGTCGACCCGGGCCACGAGCGCCGCTACGGCTACCTCTGTGGCAACTGCGAGGGGACGGACATCGCCATCGACACGATGGACCGGATGGAGTGCCGCGACTGCGGGAACCGGCGGAAGCCCGCGCGGTGGGACGCGGCGTACTGAGGGGGCGTCGCCGCCCGGAGCGGCGCGACCGCCTCAGAGCGTCTCCTTCACGCCGATGACGCGCTCCTCGGCCTCGCGGCCGGGGTCCCACTCGCTCCCGTCGCGGTCCGACTCGCGGTGCTCTTCGACGGTCCGCGACATCGCCTCGTCGACCGGCGTCGACTCCCAGCCCAAATCGGCGAGCGCGCACGTGTCGAGCAGGTGCGGGTACTCGCGGTAGAGGGTGAACTCCTCCGGGTCGAGCCCGCCGGCCGCCAGCGCGTCCGCGCTCGCGGGAACGACGTCGACCTCGGTGTCCGCCGCGTCGGCGATGGTCTCCAGCGTCTCCCGCAGGGTGAGCGCCCGCCGGTCGCCGACGTTGTACGCCGCGCCCGGTTCGCCGCGCTCGGCGACGATCCGCAGCGCGCTCGCGACGTCCTCGACGTACGCCCGGTGCCAGAGGTTCTGTCCGTCTCCGGGGACGACGACGCGGTCGTGGGTGAGCACGCGGTCGATCCAGTAGTCGAGCCGCTCGGTGTAGTCGTACGGGCCGTAGACGATACACGGGCGGACGGCCATCGCGTTGACGCCCGCCTCGGCGGCCGCGAACACCTCGCGGTCGCCCTCAGCCTTCCGGTTGCCGTACGTCTCGTGGCCGTCGTCGACCGCCTGCGCGTCGGTACACGGCTCCAGCGGCGTCTCGCCCTCCCGCTTGGGGATCTCCTCGGCGGCGTAGCTGGAGCCCGAGGAGATGTAGACGTAGCCGTCGACGTCGGCGAAGACGTCGGTCGCGCTCGCCACGTCGGCCGGGTGGTACGCGACGCAGTCGATCACGACGTCCGGTTCGACCGACAGCTTCGCGGCCCGGAGCGCGGTCTCGTCTTTCCGGTCGCCCTCGACGTGGGTCACCCGGTCGTCGTCCGCGAAGGGGTTCTCGTGGTTCCCGCGGTTGAATATCGCGACCTCGTAGTCGTGCGCGAGCAGCTCCGCGACGGTGTGTCGGCCGATGAACCGCGTGCCGCCGACGACGAGCGCCGTGTCTGTCATACGCTAGATCGGACGAGGGACGTGAAAAGCGTGGCCGAACCGGAATTCGAGCCGTCCGGCTCAGTCGTCGTCGCCGCGGGGGCCGTCGCCGCGCCACCGGCGGTAGAGGAGGTACACGACGCCGAGGCCGATCCCCCAGGTGCCGACGCCGAACACCGCGACCGCGGCCCCGGAGAGGAACTCGCCGAGCGGAACGCAGAACATACCGGAGTTCGGCGCGTCCGCAACATAAACGCTCCGAGAGAGGTAGGTTCTCGGGGCGGGAGGTCGTACGGGCGCCCATGTCGGAACGCACTCGTCGGCGGCCCTGGCTCGCCGCATTGCTCGCGCTCGTCGTCTCGGGACTGGGTCACGCGTACCTCCGCCGGTGGGCCCGCGGGCTCGGCTGGTACCTGACGGTCGCCGCGGCGGTGTTCGTGTTCGTCCCGGAGTCAGCGATCTCGGGCGCGCTCGCGGGCGACCCGCCGGCGGTCTCGGAGGTCGCGCCCGCCGCCGCGGTCGTGGTCGCCAGCGTGGTCGACGCGTACGTCGTGGCGGTCCGACACAACCGGACGTCAGAGCGGGACTCCGACGCGTCCCGAGCGACGGGCTCGCCGGACACGGTACCCGGTCCCGGCGCCGCGTCCGCGGAGGTTGCGGGCGGCGAGGCGGAACCGGAGTCCGGCGAGACGATCCGCTGTCCCGAGTGCGGAAGGGAGACCGACCCGACGTTCGACTTCTGTCAGTGGTGCGCCGAACCGGTCGGTGAGGGCGACGCGTGACGACGAAAAAACGGGGCCGCGAACCGCCTCAGAAGAGGTAGAACAGCGGGAACACGAACACCCAGACGATGTCCACGAAGTGCCAGTAGAGGCCGAAGTACTCGATCGGCCGCTCGTCGTCGAGGTAGTGACCCTGGTACGCCCTGACGAACAGGAAGATAGCGACCACGAGACCGAGCAGCACGTGGATCCCGTGGAGCCCGGTCGTGACGTAGTAGATCGACGCCTGGATCGGGTCGCCGTGGGCGTTCGCGGAGATGGTCACGCCCTTGTCGAAGACCTCGTGGTTCCACTCCCACATCTTGATCGCCATGAAGACGAACCCGAGCAGGATGGTCGACCCCAGCGACGCCAGCAGGCCCTGCCGGCTCTTCCGGCGGGCCGCGACCAGCGCTAAGATCACGGTGAACGAGGACGTGAGTAGCACGAAGGTGTTGATCAGTCCGGGTAGCGGGTCGGTCAGCGGCTCCCACGTCATCCAGCCGGCGTTGTACCGGATGAAGATGGCCGCAGACAGCAGCGCGCCGAAGACGAGCACGTCGGACGCCAGGAAGAACCACATCCCCAGCTTCACCTTCTCGACGCCGTTGAACGGCCACCGCTCGGCGAACTCGGTCGGCGGAGCGTAGAAGTCCTCCGTCCCCCACTTCACGCCGGTGTATAGGAGTCCGCCGATCCCGGCCAGGATCGCGGTCGGGTAAAGCAGGTTGGAGATGACGACGTCGCTCTGGAGCGCCGTCTCGCCCAGTTCGACGGTCACGGAGTTGGCGAAGCCGGAGAGGCCGAACAGCAGGACGCCGAGGGCGAGCGACAGTGCTAACGGCCAGATGCTCGCGTGACTCGGATGTTTGTCCCAGTGAGCGTAGCTCGAGATGTGCGACGAGTGGGTGTCGCCGCCGTCGGTGGCGACGTTACCGTCCTCGTCCGTCTTCACCGCGGGCCCGCCGTCCGGCACGTAGTCTTTCACGAACTCCAGCTTTCCGGAGGCGTACGACGGCCTGTTCGGCCAGTTCTCCAGCGGCGGGGGCGAGGAGACCGCCCACTCCGCCGTCCGCGAGTAGTCCCACGGGTTGGCACCGGCCGGCTCGCCGGAGACGTAGGACTGCGCCAGGTTGTAGAACATGATGAAGAAGGAGAGTCCGAGCACGAACGCGCCGATCGTCCCGAACTGGTGGTAGATCTGGAACTCGGGGTTGTACTCGAACACCCGGCGCGGGGTCTCCCAAGCGAGGAACATCGAGAAGTAGACGGCGTTGAAGCCGAGGAAGAACGTGACGAAGTGGAGTTTCCCGAGGAACTCGTTGTACATCTTGCCGGTCACCTTCGGGAACCAGTAGTAGATCGCGCCAACGAGCGCCGTCGCCCCGCCGAACATCACGTAGTGGAAGTGCGCGACCACCCAGTAGGTGCCGCGGAACTCGTAGTCGAGCACGATTGCGCCGAGGAAGACCCCGGTGATACCGCCGAGGATGAACAGGAGCAGCGCCCCGAACGCGAACAGGAACGGCGTCGTGAACTGGATCCGCCCCTTGATCAGCGTGTAGATCAGCGAGAAGACGATCAGGTCGAAGGGGAGGGATATACCGATCGTCGTCGCCATCATCAGCGTCTTGATCTCCAGGTTAATCGTCGTGAGGAACATGTGGTGCATCCACACGAGGAACGACTGGACGGCGATCAAGCAGATGGAGATGATGACCCACTTGCGACCGACGAGGCGGCGGCCGGAGAACGTCTGGAACAGTTCCAGCATGACCCCGAGCGCCGGGAAGAAGACGATATACACCTCCGGGTGGCCGAAGAACCACCAAAGATGGCTCCACAGCAGGGCACCGCCCTCAGTAGCGGAGAAGTAGACGCTCCCGAGCACCCGATCGGAACCGAGAATCAACAGCGCACCGAGCAGCGCCGCGAACGCGAACAGCATCATCCACACCGTCGCGAGGATCGACCACGAGAACAGCGGCATGTCCATGATACCCATCCCCTCGGCGCGGGAGTGATGAATGGACGTGAGGAAGTTCACGGTCGACGCGGTGACGCCGATAATGAACATCGTGAGCGCGAGAATCGCGCCGGTCGACCCGATGCCGGGCGTGTACATCGGCACGTTGAGCGGCGCGTACATCGTCCAGCCGGCTGTGAGCGTGCCGCCCTGGAAGAAGCTGATCCCGAGCAGCACGCCCGAGAACAGGTACATCCAGTACGATAGGGCGTTCAGCCGCGGGAACGCGAGGTCGTCCGCGCCGATCTGGAGCGGCACGAAGTAGTTCGCGAACCCGAACGCGAACGGCGAGAGGAACCAGAACACCATTATCAGGCCGTGCGCGGTGACGGCCTCGTTGTACGCCAACCCCGAGAGGATCTGGCTCGTCGGGTCCCACAGCTGGAGGCGGATGAGCAGCGCCATCACGCCGCCGAACAGCAGGAAGAACAGCGCGGTGATCGTGTACAGGATACCGATGTCCTTGTGGTTGGTCGTGACCAACCAGCGCTTGACCGAGGTCGTCGGCGGGAGTTCGCTCATGCGTTCACCCCGCTGAGTACTCCGGACTCGTGCGCGGAGGTCTCGATACTGGCGCTCTCCGAGCTGTTTCCGGTGTTAGCGTACCACTCCTCCCACTCGTCTTGCGGAATGACCGTGATCTGACCCTTCATCTGCGAGTGACCGGGGCCGCACAGTTCGAAGCACTCGACGGGGTACGTCGCCTCGCCGCCTTGCGCCTCGACCTCCGCCGAGCTCACGGAGAACCAGTTATCGTTGTAGTCCCCGGGAATGGCGTCTGTCTTTATGCGTAAGTCCGACGATCCGAAGTTGTGCCAGACGTCCCTCGACGTCACGTTGATGTCGATCCGCTGGTCGGCGGGCACGATCAGCTCACCCCGTTCGGTGTGCCCGTTCGGATACTCGTACTCCCAACCGTACTGGTAGCCTTCGACCATGATCTCGATGTCGCCTTCCTCATCGGTGTCCGGCCCTTCCTCAACGTAGAGGAGGAGCCCGTACGAGTACACGACGAGGCTGATGACCACGATCGCGCTCAACCCGAACGAGAGGAAGAGCTTCTTGGCTTTCGGACCGCCCTGTCCCGTCGGGAGCTCGCCGACGACCGGCGCGTCGAACTCCTCGTCCGACCGGTTCCCGTCGTCGCGGTACTTGTACACGTTCCACAGCGTGTACGCCACGACGATGGTACCGACGAGGGTGCCGAGCGCGAGGAAGACGAAGAAGATCTCGTCGAAGACCTCCGCCTGTGCGCGCCAGTCGCCCCCTTGTTGTAGGATAACTGGATCTATCATGTTCGTCTGTCTGCTCTTGTACCACCCTTAGCGATGGTACACTTATCTCTTGTGTAGCGGGGCGGGCCATCGGGGAGTGAACGGGTCCGTTTCGCCCCCCGAGCGGGACCCCGCCGACCGGTCGAACGGTGCCGCGGTCGAGGGGACCGATCGGTGCGGAGACCCCGCGTCAAAGGCGCGTCGAAGGGTATTTGTACGCGCGAACGGAGCCCCTAACAACGGAAATCCATGACATCACTCACCCTCTTGAGTACGGGGCTGATGGGCCTCCTCGTCGTCGCCACGTTCGTCGCGGTCGCCGAAATCGGGGCGAAGCGAGTCGCTCCCGGCCGCGACGAGACGGGCGGACGCTACGAGGCCGTCGTCGAGACGCTCGGCGACGTGGTCCGGACGCCGGTCGTGTGGGCGGTCTCGTTCGTCGGCATCACCGTCCTCGTCGGCGGGAGCATCCTCCTCGGCGTCGGGAGCTTCGGGATCCCCGAGGGCCTCGCCGGGACGCTGGTGAACGTCGCCTTCCTGGCCGTCGGGCTGCTGCTCGTCGGCTTCGTCTTCCTCGGCGCCTACTTCGCGACCCGGAGCCGCGGACTCGGGAACGCGCACGGCGTCGCCGCGGGCACCCTGGCCACCGGCGCCGCGTTCCTCGTCCTCGTCACGGTCCAGCTGGTCGTCGGCGTGGTCGGCTGACTCGGTCTCTTCTGTCTCTGCCGTCCGGTCGAAAGTCGCGTGGTACGCAGCGTCAGCGCTCGGCGCCGGCGCCGCGGAGCCCGTCGTCGAGCCCGAGGCCGACGAGCGATCCGTACCGGTCCCACACGACGACGAGCGAGGGGACGAGCAGGATCGAGCAGAGGTAGGCGTAGAACACGCCGAGCGCGAGCAGGACGCCGAAGTCGCGCAACAGGGGGATGACCGCGAGCCACAGCACGCCGAGCCCGGAGACCGTGGTGAGCATGCTGCCGGTGAGCGCGCCGCCCGTCCCCGCGATGGTGACGTCGAGCGCCTCGTCTATCGGCAGGCCCGCCTTGTACTCGTCGACGAACCGGTGGACGAAGTGGACGGTGTAGTCGACGCCGAGCCCGATGGAGACGGAGAGGATCGGCGCGTTGATCGGCGTCAGCGGGATGTCGAACAGCCGCATCGACCCGACGAGCAGGCCGACGGTGACGAGCACGGGGACCAGATTGAGGAAGCCGTAGACCGCCTTCCCTTCGAGGTAGGCGTACGAGAGCGCCAAGAACAGCGCCGTGAGCCCGAAGGCGGCGAACAGGCTGCGGATCGCCGACTCCGTCAGCAGGTCGATCACCGCCTCGTTGACCACGAGGGATCCGGTCGGAACCGCGTTGAGCGGCGTGCGCTCGGCGAGCTCGCGCACGTCGGCGACCGCCTCGGAGTTGTCGACGCCGGGTCGGATCGTGTAGTCGATCCGCGCGCTGCCGCGGTCGGCGGCGACGTACCCGCGGGCTCGGCCGTCCGCGGAGGAGTCGAGGAGCGCGTCGTACACCTCGTCGACGTTGCGGTCGGGCACGCCGTTGCCGAGGCGGTCGTTGCGCTCGACGAGCGCCGCGAACTCGGGATCGCGCGACGCGCGGTCCCCGATCACGGTGACGACGCTCGTCGCCTGCGCGCGGCGCTCGTCGGTCGTCGCGAAGGTGTCCGGGGGGTTCCGCGTCGTGCGGTGGATCAGCTCCAGGGAGTCGTCGTCCCTGATCGACTGGTCGATGTACAGCGTCACCGACCCCACGAAGTCCTGCTCGAACTCCTCCTCGAAGAGGGTCAACACGTCGAGGAACGTGTACTCCGTCGGCGCGAACGGCTCCGGGAGGTCCGCGTACGTCTCCAGCCGGTCCTGGTCCGGGAAGAACGCCTCCTCGGAAAACTCCGTGTTCACGCCGGTCCCGTAGGCGCCGCCGACCGCGCCGCCGACGAGGAGGAGCGCGACGACCGCGACCGGGGCGATCCGCGAGAGGTCGACGCCGACGTGGAGGACGCGCGCGAGCCGCGAGCCGCCGGCGCCGAGGGCGCTCGTCCCGAACGTCGGGATCGGGAACCGCTCGCGCAGCCGGTCGACGAGCACCTTCGCCGCGGGGAGGAAGACGCCGAATATCACGAGCGTGAACGTGATCCCCGCGGCCGCCACGATCCCGAAGTCGCGGTTCGGATCGAACGGGCTCACGACGTTGGAGACGAGCCCGAACACCGTGGTGATCGTCACCAGCAGGAAGGCGATGAGCAGCTGGTCGGTGGTGGTCCGCATCGACGCCTCGATGCCGGTCCCCGTCGCCCGTTCCTCGCGGTAGCGGTTGACGATGTGGATCCCGAAGTCGATCCCGACCGCGAGCAACAGCGGGAACACGGTCACGAGCGAGTCCGAGAACGGGATCCCGGCGTACCCCATGAAGCCGAACGTCCAGAGGAGCGACAGGAGCAGCGCGGCGATCCCGATCGCCATGTCGAACGGGTCGCGGTACGAGAAGATCAGGAACCCGACGATCAGGATCAGCGCCGCCGGGAAGACGATGATCGCGGTGTCGGTCAACAGCGCCGTGATCTCCGACTGGAGGACGCCGTCCCCGAAGAGGATGACGTTCTCGCCCGCCTCGTTACCCGGAACGGAGTCGACGACCTCGACGCTTCGGGTCTGTAGCTCGGTCACCCGCGCCGTCGTCGCCGCGTCGGGCAGGTCGTAGGTGATCCCGACGATGGCGGTGTCGGCCGCCTGCGCGGTGGGGTTGTAGTCGACCGACACCTGGGCCGCGATCGCGCCCGTCGCGTCGGCGTCGGCGATGGCCGTTCGCAGTTCGGCGGGCGTCGCCTCGGTCACGGCGTCGCGCCGCTCGGCCGCGGTCGAAGCGCTCGGGTCCAACCGCCGCGCGACCGCGTCCGCGTGGCTCGACGTCGACGCGACCCGGAGCGTCGAGCGCGACTCCAGGCGGTGTTGCGTCTCCAAGGTCCGCACGAGCGCGTCGCGGGAGAGGACGTTGTCGTCTGAGACGATCACCTGCGCCGACGTCGCGGAGCCGCCGATCGAGGTCTCGAACTCCTCGTCGATGTCGTCGAGCGCGCGCTGGGCGGGAATGTCCTGCGTGAACTGGTCCGCGCCGGCGCTGGTCTCGATGCCCGTCAGCCCGCCGGCAAAGCCGGCCGTCACGACGAGGAACACCGCGACGACCGCCAGCGGCCGCTGCGTGACGACGCGGTCGATCTCCTCGATCAGCCGGTCGGCCGCGGTCACCGGTGCCCCGCTGTCCCACGGTCGGTCGGCGGGCGGCCCCTCGGCGGGCGACCCGGCGCGGTGGTGCGTCCGCTCATCCGATCACCGTCGTCGGTACCAGACGGCGCCGCCGACCGCGGCGGCGACGAGCAGGGCGGCGACGGCGACGAGGCCGAGCGGCGGCCCGCCGTCGTCGACCGATTCGGTCACGGTCACCGGGACCTGGGTGATGTCCGAGATGCGGTCGTTCCCGCGGGCGTCCTCGTAGCGGAAGTCGAGCTCGACCGGGTGGTCCTCGACGCTCGCGCTCCCCGCGGCGGCCACCTCGAACCAGATCCGCGCGGACTCGCCGGGTTCGAGCTCGTCGACGAACGCCTCGTCGTTGACGGCCGTCAACGGGCTGTCGGCGTAGAGTCCGGCGTTGATCGACGAGAGGGTCTCGGGCCGCTGGTTCGTGATCGTGGCGTTGATCCGGCGGGTGTCGCCCGCCTGGACGGTCGCGTTCTCGACGGCTAACTCGAACTCGGGCTGTCGCGGCGCGACCTCGACGCGCCGGGTCTGCTCGGCCGTGAGGGTCGCGTCGCCGCTCTCGTACTCCGTGGTGAACCGGAACTGCCGCGGCCCGGGGTCGGCGCTCCCGCTCACGTCCGCGTCGAAGGTGAACTCCGCCGACTCCCCGGGCGGGATCCGCGGGAGCGCGTACCGGCTCTCGCCGAGGCTCACGCGGTTGCTCCCGGAGTCGGCGACCAAGACCGCGTTCTCGACGGTACGCGGCCCCTCGTTCGTGATCGTGCCGGTGACCGTCCCGGAGTAGCCGACTTCGAGCGTGCCGGAGACGTCGTCTAAGGAGAACGACTGCTCGCGAAGCGGGACGACCCCGGCGCGGGCGGGCGCCGTCGTCTCGTCGAGGCCGTTCGGGTCGCGGTAGTCGACTGTCGAGGAGAGCGCGTAGGCGCCGCCGGCGAACGACTGCCCGACGGTCGAGTCGAAGGTCACCGTCCGGTTCTCGCCGGGCGCCCAGTCGCCGACGAACGACTGTCCGCCGCCCTGCCCGAGGGTGACGCCGGGCGCGGTCGTGCTCCCGGAGACGACCGCGTCGCGGGCGGTCTCGTCGCCGACGTTCGCCAGCGTGACGGTCACGTCGCCGCCCCCGCCGACCTGCGCGTCGGTGTCGGTCTCCAAGACCGCGAACCGCGCGCCGTCGTCGACGACGATGGTGACGTCGAAGTCGTCGATGCCGCGGCGGTCCTTGTGGTCGTTGAACTCTGGGATGATCTCGAAGGTGTAGCGGTAACGGAGGGTCGCCTCCACCTCATATCGCCCGTCCGGCACGTCCTCGGGCACGGTCACGTCGAGCGGCACGGCGACCGGGCTCGCGGCGGTCGAGACGTCGCCGACCGGGATCTCGCCGTCCTCGACGTCGATCGGCACGCCGCCGTCGTCGACCTCGACGGTGAGCCCGCGCGCGGTCGTCACCCGGGAGTCGAGCTGGTTACCGATCTCCATCTCGCCGGTGTTGACGATGTCGAGCGTGATTGAGGACTCCGTGCCCGCCGGCACCGTTCGCTGCGACGCGAAGACCTCCAGCACCGGCGACCCGCGGACCTGTCGCGGGGTCGGATCGCTCGTCTGCGCGACGACGCCGTCGGCGGTCGGGGCCCCGGACAGGGCGGCCGAGTCCGCCGGCGATCCGCCCCCGCTCGGCGCCGCGGCGCCGGCGAGCGAGACGCCGACCAGGAGGGCGCTCGCCGCGGCGAGGGCGAGCGCGGCGGTGGCGAGTCGCGCCGGTCGGCTCATCGGTCCCCTCCGGCGGGGCCGCGCGAGGGTCTGGCCGCGCGGAGCGGCCGGTCGTACCGTGACGCGTCGGAACGAGTCATACGTCCCCGAGCGAGCCCCGCGACATAAGCGTGTTGAATGAACGTTCAATCAAGAGCTGTATATACCGGGGGCGAATACGTCGGGTATGGACGACCCGTTCGCGGAGCCCTCGAACACCCGGCAGGCCATCCTCGGCGCGGCGTTCCGTGCGCTCTGCGAACACGGGTACGCGAACGTCACGATCCAGCGGATCGGCGACGAGTTCGACAAGAGCCCGTCGCTCGTGTACCACCACTACGACGGGAAAGACGACCTGCTGCTCGACCTCCTCGGTTTCCTGCTCGACCAGTTCGAGGCGTCCGTCGCGGACGGGTCCCTCGCGGAGCCGGCGGACGACGCCGCGGCGGCCGCGGCCGACGAGGTGCCGGAGATGCCCCCCGAGGCCTTCGATCGCTCGGCCCGGGACCAGCTCGACGACTACCTCACGGCGGTCGTCGACCCCGCGTCGCTCGACGACCCGTACGCCCCCGACGAGCGGTTCGTCACGGTGATGACGGAGCTCCGCGCGCAGGCCGCGAGCGACGAGGCGTACCGCGACCACTTCGACCGCAGCGACCGCGTCTTCGGCGAGTATCTCGAACGACTCGTCCGCGAGGCCGCGGCCGAGACCGACGACGACGGGTCACCGGGCGCCGCGGACGACTCACCCGGGCACGATCCCGACCGCGTCGACGCCGCCGAGGTGGCCGTGACGCTCCAGACGTTCGCGACGGGCGGGATGTTCCGCTGGGCGACGGCGAACGGCGGCTCCTGGGTCGCGGGCTCGCGCGCCGGGATCGACCGCTACCTGGAGGCGATGCTCCCGCTCGTCGACGCGAGCGGTGCGGGAGAATAGCGGCCGGAGCCGCTCTCAGCGGTCCGTAACGCCCTCGGCGTCCATCCGCGAGACCTCCTCTTCGAGCCACTCGCGGAGCCACTTCACGCGCTTGATCCGCTGGTGCGCGATGCTCTCGGCGGTGTCGGAGACGACGCGGTCGGTGTGGTCGCGGGCGCGCTGGAGCACGCGGTCGACCATCTTCGCGGCGTCCATGTGCGTCCGCGACTCGTACCCCATGCGCAACAGCATCAGGACGGCGCCGTTGGCCCCGACCTTGTCGAGCACGTCGGCCTCGATCAGGCACCGGCTCTCTAGGGGGACATCGTCGAGGTCGCCCGTGTACGAGTGGTCGACGACCGCGCCGCACACCTCTTCGATGAACGACTCGGGGTAGTTGCCGCGGCTCTGGAGGTACTCTCGGGTGACGCGCGCGCCGGCCTCCGCGTGGACGTCCTGTTCGGCCTCCAGCTTCGCGACGTCGTGGAAGACGGCCGCGACCCGCACGACGTCCACGTCGGCGCCCTCGGCCTCGGCGATCTCGGTCGCGAGGTCGACGACGTTGAGGATGTGGTTGAAGCGGTACGACGCGGAGTGCCAGGGGTACCAGCGCATCCGTCCGCCGTCGTCCTCGCTCTCGACGCTGGCCGCGAGGTAGTCGCGAACGAACCCCTTCATCTCCTCGAAGTCCTCGTCGCTCACCTCCGTTTCCTTAATTTCGACGCCCACCGGGACCACCTCGGGCGAAAAACTCGTGATTCATTACCGTCACCGAGGAGCGTTTCGGTCTTAGGCGTTACGACGGAGTATCCGGCCGCTGACGCGACGACCGATCGGTCGCGGCGGCGCCCCGGGCGGGCGGCGGCGGCGCGACGCGGGACGCTTAACAGGGTCGGGGGCGCACCGGCGTCTATGCTGAGTCCCTTCGGGAACGACGACCGCGCTCGGTTCCAGCGGGCGGCGGCGGTGAACGTCGCCGGCAACGCCGTGAAGATCGCGGTCGAGGGCGCGGCGGGGCTCGCGTTCGGCAGCGTCGCGCTGGTCGCCGACGCCGCCCACTCGGTCGCCGACCTCGTCGCGAGCGCGGTCGTGTTCGTCTGGGGGGGCTCGCGGTACGAGAGCGCGGACGAGACGCACCCGCACGGCCACCAGCGGATCGAGCCGCTGACGGCGCTTTTCGTCGGCGCGACGGTCGCGATCCTCGGGCTGCTACTGCTGCGCGAGTCGGTCCGCGGGCTGGTCGGGTCGGCCGAGGTGACGGCGAGCCCGCTCCTCGTCGGCGCGCTGCTGTTCGCGATGGCCGACATGTACCTGCTGTACCGGTACACGGAGCTGGTGAACGCCGACCTGGGCTCGACCGCGCTCGACGCGCTCGCCGTCGACTGCCTCAACGACATCTACACGACGATCGCGGCGCTCGTCGGCGTGTTCGGCGTGTTCCTGAACGTCCCGATTCTCGACCCGGTCGCCGGCGCGCTCGTCAGCCTCCTCGTCGTGTATCAGGGTGTCGAGATCGGCCGCGAGAACGTCACGTACCTCGTCGGGGCGGCGCCGCCTTCCGGCGACCGCGAGCGCGTCGTCGCCGCGCTCCGCGACCACCCGGCCGTCGAGGGGGTCCACGACCTCACCGTCTACTACGACGGGACCGACCTGGAGGTCGAGGTCCACGTGGAGGTCGACGGGGAGATGACGCTCCGGGCGGCCCACGACGTGGAGACGGAGCTCGTCACGAGCCTCCGCGCGCTGGAGGACGTCGGGGACGTCCACGTCCACCTCGACCCGTCCGGGCTCGGGGAGTGGAAGGACGCGCCGGAGTGGGAGGACGCGGCGGACGGGTCGCACGCGTCGGGGGAGCCGGACGCGCCGGCGGAGTGACGCGGGCCGACCGCGTGGTCGGTCTGGAGCCCCGGGGCGCCGGGGGCGTGCGGGTTTTGCCCGTTCGTCCCCTACGATCGGATATGCTGGAACGCCGCTGGCTGGAGATGACGTGGCGGGACGGACTGTTCGCGCACTGGGCCGTCGACCCGTCGACCGTCGCCGCGGCGCTGCCCGACGGGCTGTCGGTCGCGACCCGCGACGGCGACGCCTACCTCGGGGTCGTCCCGTTCGTGATGGACGACATCCGCCCGCGGGGGGTGCCGGTCGGCCTGTCGTTCCCCGAACTCAACCTCCGGACCTACGTGGAGGGCCCGAACGGGCCCGGCGTCTACTTCCACAGCCTCGACGCGGACGACCGGCTCGGCGTGGCGGTCGCCCGCGGGCTGTTCCGGCTCCCCTACTACCGCGCCGAGACGGACGTTCGACGCCCGGGGGCGTGGGACGGGGTCGGCGGCGGGGGCGCGGACGCGGACCGCGCCGTGCGGTTCGCGAGCCGGCGCGTCCACGACGGCGCCCCGCACGCGCGGTTCGACGCGACGTACGCGCCGGCCGGCGAGGCGTTCACGCCGGAACCGGGGTCGCTGCCGGCGTTCCTCACGGAGAACTACCGCTTCTACACCGCCGGCTCCGGCGGGCGGCTGTACGTCGGCGAGATCGAACACGAGCCGTGGACGCTGCGCCCGGCCGCGGCGGAGATACGAGCGAACACGCTGTTCGCGGCCAACGGGTTCGACGAACCGGACGGCGAGCCGCTGCTCCACTACGCCGAGCCGATCGCGGTCGCCGCGGACCGGATCCGCCGGGTCTGAGGGTCGCGGGGCGTCCGCCTCGGCCGCGCGCGACTCGCTACGGGAAGAGCCCGCGGTACTCGTGCGCCTTCGCCGTGCGCTCCAAGGCGAGCGTGTACGCCGCGGTCCGCAGGTCGGGCAGATCCTTCTCGTCGTACTGGTCGATCGTCTTGTCGAACGCGCTCCCGATGCGGCGCTCGAGCTCGGCGTTGACGGTCTCCAGCGGCCACGAGAACTCCTGGGCGTTCTGGACCCACTCCAGGTACGAGACGATGACGCCGCCCGCGTTCGCGAGGATGTCCGGGACGACCTGGATGTCGCGCTCGGTGAGGACCTCGTCGGCGGCGACCGTCGTCGGCCCGTTCGCGGCCTCGACGACCGCCGAGGCCCGGAGGTCGTCGACGTTGTCGGCGGTGATCACGCCCTCGACGGCGGCCGGGATGAGCACGTCGACGTCGAGGGTGAGCAGCTCCGCGTTGGTGATCCGGTCGGGGTCGTCCCAGCTCGAGCCGTCCGCGTTCCCCCGGTACTCGCCCGCGACGTACTCCTCGATCAGGCCGCCGGCGTCGACGTGCGCGCCGAGCGCCGCCACGTCGAGGCCGTCCGGGTCGTAGGCCGCGGCGGAGACGTCCGAGGTCGCGACCACGTTGGCGCCGGCCTCGTCGAGGAGCCGGGCCGCGTTCGACCCGACGTTGCCGAACCCCTGGATGGCGACGGAGGCGTCGGAGAGGTCGCGGTCGAGGTACTCGAAGAGCCGCTCGGTGACGAGCGAGACGCCGCGGCCGGTCGCCTCCACGCGGCCCGGCGTCCCGCCGATCTCCAGCGGCTTCCCGGTGACGACCTGGGGGACGGAGTACCCCTCGTACATCGAGTAGGTGTCCATCATCCACGCCATCGTCTGCGGGTTCGTGTTCATGTCGGGCGCGGGCACGTCGATCTCGGGGCCGATCATCCGGCGGATCCCCTCGGTGTACCGCCGGGTGAGCCGTTCGAGGTCGCGGTCGGTGAGGTCCTTCGGCTCGCAGATCACGCCGCCCTTCGCGCCGCCGTAGGGGAGGTCGACGAGCGCCGTCTTCCACGTCATCCAGCCGGCGAGCGCCTCGACCTCGCGCTGGGTGACCGACGGGTGGAACCGGACGCCGCCCTTGAACGGGCCGCGGGCGCTGTCGAACTGACAGCGGTACCCCTCGAACACCTCGACTTCGCCGGACTCCAGTTCCACGGGGAGCGTCACCTTCAGCGTGCGCTCCGGGTGCTTGAGCCGCTCGAACACCCCGTGGTCCACGTCTGCGTACTCCTCGGCGCGGTCCATCTGGGCGAGCATGTTCTGGAACGGGTCGTCGGCCATGGCCGGCACGACTCCGTCGCCCGTGATATCGGTTTCGGCAAGTATCGCCTTCGGAAGAGATCCTCTCGCATGGTCGTCGGGCCGAGTTCCACCGGGCGGTTCCGACCGGACTTATACGTCGGGCCCCGCAATCGCCTCCCATGACACACGGACGTGCGACGGGGGACCGTCGATGACGGCACAGACGCTCCACCCCCGAATCCAGATCGTGTGGGTCCTCCGCGCGGTGCTGCTCTCGGCGCTCGTGACCGCCCCGTTCGCCGGCGGCGCGTACCTCGAGTACCTCCCGCGATGGGCGCCGGTCGCCGTCGGCGCCGTCGTCCTGACGCTGACCGTCGGACACGCGCTGCTCCGGTACCGTCGCTGGAGCTACGAGATCCGCGAGGACGCCATCTACCTCGACCGCGGCGTGCTCACGCAGGTACGGACGACGGTGCCGCTGGTGCGCATCCAGCACGTCGACTCGCGTCGCGGGCCGATCGAGCGGACCGTCGGGCTCGCCTCCTGCGTGGTGTACACCGCCGGGTCGCGCGGCGCCGACGTGCGGATCCCCGGGCTGACGCCGGACGGCGCGAGCGACCTCCGCGAGGAGCTGAAGCGGCTGGCCATCCGCGCCGACGGGGAGGACGCGGTGTGAAGCTGGCGCCGCAGTCGGTCCCGTACCGCGCGCTCCAGAAGGCGGCCGGAACCGCCGTCGCGCTGTTCGTGATCGTGAACAGCGGCGGGTTCGGCCTCCCGCTCGCGGTCGGCGGCGGGGCCGCCATCCTCCTCGCGATGTTCGCCTACGAGGTCGCGTACTACCGCCGGTTCGAGTACGTCCTCACCGAGGACACGCTCGACATCTCTTCCGGCGTCATCTCCCGCCGCGAGCGAGAGATCCCGTACCGACGGATCCAGAACGTCGACGTGAGCCGGAGCGTGATCCAGCGCGCAATCGGCGTCGCCGCGGTCGACTTAGAGACCGCCGGCGGCTCCAGCACCGAGGGGTCGATCCGGTTCGTCACGCCCGACGAGGCGACCCGGCTCCGGCGCGAGGTCCAGCGTCGAAAGGCCGGAGGCGCGCGGCCCGAGGAGGCCGGAGAGGAAGCGGCGGCCGACGTCGACGCGGTCGAGGCCGGCCGCGAGGACGCGTTCGCGCCCGACGAGGAGGAGCTGTTCGCCATCACGCCGGGCGAGCTGGCCCTTGTCGGGGCGCTCTCGTTCGACGGGCGCCTGATCGGGCTCCTGGCGTTCCTGAGCTCCGGGTCGTTCCCGGTGCTGTCGAGCTTCCTGCCGGAGGCGTCGGCCGCCGCGCTCACCGCGACGGCGTTCGTCGGCGTGGCGGCGCTGTTCGTCGCGTCGTGGCTCATCGGCGCGGGCGTCGCCTTCTCGAACTACTACGGCTTCCGGCTCTCGCGCGCCGGCGACGAACTCCGGTACGAGCGCGGACTGTTCCGGCGGTACAGCGGGTCGATCCCGACCGAGAAGGTCCAGACGCTGCGGATCACGGACAACCCCGCCAAGCGCGCGCTCGGCTACGCGAGCCTCTCGATCGAGACCGCGGGGTACGCCCCCGGACAGAGCGCGGAGTCCGGCAACCAGTCCGCGGTGCCGATCGCCGCGACCGACCGCGTCTACCGGCTCGCACACGAGATCGAGTCGTTCGGCACCCCCGAGTTCGAGCGGCCGCCGAAGCGGATCCGGTGGCGGTACGTCATCCGGTACGCGCTGATCGTCGGCGTCCTCACGGGGATCGCGTACGGCGTGAACTGGTACGCCTCGGCGGCGCTGCCGTGGTACGCGGTCGCCGCGCTGCTCCTCGTCGCGCCCCCCGCGGCGCACCTGAAGTGGAAGCACCGCGGCTACTGGGTCGGCGAGGACCACCTGCTCACGCGGAACGGCTTCTGGAGCCGGACCGTCGCCGTCGTCCCGTACTACCGGATCCAGAACGTGATCGACAGCCGGACCGTGTTCCAGCGCCGGTGGGGCGTCGCGACGGTCGTCGCCGACACGGCGGGGACCGGTTCGCTGACCGGCAGCGACGCCGCCGCTGTCGACTTCGAGGTGGCCGAGGCCGAGGCGTTAGAGGAGACGCTCACCGAGCGCCTCGCGACCGCCGTCGCGGAGCGGCGCGGCGCCGGGACCGACCGCTTCGAGTGGGTCGACGGAAACGTCGACGCCGACGAGAGCGGCGACGGCGACGGCGGCCTCGACGGGAACGCCGGCGAGCGCAACGCGGGCATCGACGGCCCCGCCGAGCCCGGCGCCGACGGGCCCGACGCGGACGTCGACGAGGCGGCGTCCGACCCGACGACGGCGGTACCGGACGCCGACGAGACGACGGACGGCGACGCGCACGACGTCCCCGAAGACGGCGTCGTCCGCCCGGACTTCTCGCCGAGCGACCGCGACTACTCGGAGCCCGCGGAGCGCATCGACACCGGCGAGTACGCGGTCGACCAGAACCCGTCGGACGCCGACGTGGCTCACGGGCCGAACGCGGACGGCGGTCGCGACGGGACGAAGGCGGACGACGACCGCGACGGGGATGGGAAAAGAGACCGCGACGACACGGAGGTCGGTCGGAGGGACGCCAACGGCGACGATCCTGAGGGTGATGGGGACGACCCCGAGGGCGACGGCGCCGATTCGCGGACCTGACCGACGGGACCGATTCGCGGTCCTACTCGTCGAGCAGCTGCTGGGCGATCGTGTTGCGCAGCACTTCGCTCGTCCCCTCGTAGATCTCCGAGAGCTTCGCGTCGCGGTAGAAGCGCTCGGCGGGGAAGTCCTTGGTGTAGCCGTAGCCGCCGTGGATCTGGATCCCCTCGTTGGCGACCTCGCGGGCGATCTCCGAGGCGTACAGCTTCGCCTGCGCGGCCTCCTTGATGTAGTCGTCGTCGCGCATCTTCAGGTCGGCCGCCTCGTGCATCAGCAGCTCCGCGGCGCGGGCCTTCGTGTCCATGTCCGCGAGCTTGTGCTGGATGGCCTGGAAGTCGCTGATCGGGCGGTCGAACTGCTCGCGCTGCTGGGCGTACGACTTCGCTTCGTCGAGCGCGGCGCGCGCGATCCCGACCGACCGAGCGGCGATGGTGATCCGCCCGCCGTTGAGCGTCTTCAGCGCGTGGACGAACCCCTCGCCCTCCTCGCCGAGCCGGCGCTCCTCCGGGATCCACATGTCGTCGAACCGCAGCTCCGCGGTCGGACACCCCTTGTCGCCGAGCTTGTCTTCCGTCCCCTCGACGACGAACCCGTCGTCCTCCTCCGGACGCACGATGAACGACGAGATGCCCTTCCGACCCGCGTCGGGATCGGTCTTGGCGAACAGCGTGACCGTGTCGGCGACGGAGCCGTTCGAGATCCAGAGCTTCCCGCCGTTGACGAGGTAGCCGTCCCCGTCGCGCTCCGCGGTCGTCGACATCGCGGGCACGTCCGACCCGGCCTCGGCCTCCGAGAGCGCGAACGCGCCGATGTCCTCGGCGGTGTTCAGGGCGGTGAGGTACTCCTCCTTCTGGGCCTCGTCGCCGAACTCGTAGAGCATGTTCCCGGCCAGCGACGTGTGGGCCGCGACGACGGTGCCGAGCCCGCCGGAGCCGCGGGAGATCTCTTCGAGCCCGATGGCGTAGCTGTGGTAGTCGAGGCCGGCGCCCTCGTACTCGACGGGGAACGGCATGCCCATCAGCCCGAGGTCGGCCATCTCCTGGACCAGGTCCGCGGGGAACTCGTCTGTCTCGTCGATCTCGGCCGCGCGCGGGACGACCTCCTCGTCGACGAACTCCGCGACGGTGTCGCGGATCTGACGCTGCTCTTCGGTGAGCGTGAACTCCATGTCGGAGCGTTCGGCCGGGCGGACTTAGCCGTTTCCACACGGTTGTACACGGGTCGGCGGTTCGTCGGCGCGGACGGGGACCGAGTCGTGCGGTTTCGGCGCCCCGAGCGGCGATCGGCGCACGGCTGCCGTTCCACGAGGGTTTTTATGCGTTGTGCCGTAAACACTGGCAACTGAATGAGCGGACGAGAACACGCCCCCGCCGAGGCCGACCTCGCGTGGTGTCACGAGGCGGTCCAGGGGGTCTCGCGGACCTTCGCGCTGACGGTCGACGTGTTAGAGGAACCGATGGCGTCGCAGATCTGCGTCGGATACCTCCTCTGTCGCGTCGCCGACACGGTCGAGGACGCCGGGCACATCCCGCCGGACGCCCAGAGCCACGTGCTGCGGACGTACCGGCGAGCGATCGACCCGGACGACGAGACCGACATCGCCGAGTTCCGCGAGACGGTCGACGAGTGGCTGCCCGCGGAGCGCGACGACGACTGGACCGTCGTCGCCGAGGCGCCCACGATCGCCGCGACGTTCGAGGAGCTCGACCCGGAGGCGCAGGCGGCCATCGTCCCGCCGGTGCTGGAGATGGTCGATGGGATGGCGATGTTCGTCGACCGCCACGCCACCGAGGGCGGGCTCCGCATCGACGACCGCGACGAGTTAGAGCAGTACTGCTACTACGCGGCCGGCACGGTCGGCAACCTCATCACGAACCTGCTCACCCGCGGCGACGTCGCCGAGGAGCGCGCGAAGCGGCTGCGGGAGACCGCCGAGGAGTTCGGCCTCCTCCTCCAGTTAGTGAACGTCTCGAAGGACGTGTACGACGACTACACCGAGGAGAACAACGTCTACCTCCCTGCCGAGTGGCTGGAGGCGGAGGGCGTCGACCAGGAGCGGGTCGTCCACCCCGAGAACCGCGAGTCGTCCGCGCGCGTCGTCGACCGCACCGCCGACTACGCCCGCTCGTTCCTCGACGACGCGCAGGCGTACTTGGAGACGATGCCCCTCTCGAACGGCAACACGATGGAGGCGTGGACCGTCCCGTACCTGCTCGCGGTCGGCACCCTCCGCGAGCTGGGGAGCCGCCCGGAGGACGCGCTCACCGAGACCGGCGTGAAGGTGTCCAGACAGGAGGTGTTCGCGGTGATGTCGGCCGCGAGCGGCGTCGGTCGCGACTCGCTGGCGGAGCTGCGACAGACCATCGCGCGGACTCCCTTCCACCGCGCGGTCGGGTCGGCGGACTGAACTCCCCCGGGCCGTCGCCGAACGGGGGTCGTCGTCTCGTTATCGTCCCGCACTCACAGGCGCGACCGCGCCCGCGACACCGCCGGGACGCGAACCCCGATGGTCTCTCCGAGGGCCTCGGCCGCGCTCAGCAGCCACTCCGCGCGCTCGACGCGCGAGTCGAGGTCGCCGGGACCGATCCGGTAGCGGTCGACGAGCTCCTCGACCGTCGCGCCGCCGATCCACTCGTCGAGGATCCGCGCCGTCTTCACCGACTCCAGCCACCCCTCGAAGTCGTCCGGGTCGGTCATGTCCGTGGTGAGGCGGGCGGCGTTCCGCCGCGCGAACCGGTAGACGTCGGCGCGCTCGGCGTTGCCGAGGTAGGTGTCCTGCATGTCGGGCGTGTCGCAGATCACCTCGAAGGCGGTGAGCGTGGTCGCCTCCGGGAGGTCGGCGGCGGCGCGGAGCCCGGCGACGATCCGCTCGCCGGTCTCAGGGCGGACGTACTGCTTCGAGGTCGTCTCCCCGACGGCCGTCGCGACGAGCCGGTAGTCCTCGACGCCGCCCGTCTCCCGGGCGACCATCCCGGCCGAGACGAGGTCGTCGACCGCGACGGCGACCGCGTCGGCGAGGCCGCCCGCCCCGGTCTCCCGCGCGTAGAACGTCCCCTCGAACACGTCGAGGATCTCCGTCTCGGTCGCCGCGAAGTCCGTCGCTACCGCGGCGAGGACGTGCGTGCGGAGCGCGCCGGGGTCGGCGAGCTGCGACTCGACGGCCTCAGGATCGCCCCCGACGTAGCGCTCGCGGACCGCCTCGCGCGTGTCGGCGTCGGCGACGAGGACCGCCTCGCCGTGAGGGTCGAGCCCCGGCCGGCCCGCGCGGCCGCACATCTGGTGGACCTCGAGCGTCGGGATCCACGACATGCCGCCCTCCCCGTAGCGGCGCTGGTCGCGGACGACGACGCGGCGGGCGGGGACGTTGACCCCGGCCGCCAGCGTGGGCGTGGCGCAGATACAGGCCACGTCCCGCTCGCGGAACGCCGACTCGACGACCGCGCGGTGGCCCGAGCGGAGCCCGGCGTGGTGGAACGCGACGCCGGCGCGCAGGCAGTCCGCGAGCTGTCGGCCGGTCATGGTGCCGTCCACGCCGGTCGCCTCTTCGGCCGCCGCCGCGGCCGCGTCCTCGACGCCCAGCGCCGCGGCGAGGCCCTCCTCCGCGAGCCGCTCCGCGAGGTCGACCGCCTCGCGCCGGGAGCGGACGAACGCGAGGCACTGGCCCCCGTCCGCGACCGCGTCGGCGACGAGCGCGGCGGTGACCTCGGTCGCGTCGGGGTCGTCGGTGTCGTCGGCATCCCCGTCCCGGGCCTCGCCGCCGTCACCGTCGCCGGCGGTCTCGTCGGGGCCGACGTCGACCGAGAGGCTCGTGCCGTCGTCGAACCCGACCTCGCCGCCGACCGCGACGCCGGTCCGCAGGTCGACCGGGCGCCACTCGGACTCGACGAGGGCGGCGTCGAGCCAGTCCGCGATGGCGTCGGGGTTGTCGACGGTCGCCGACAGCGCCACCGTCTGAAGGTCGGGGTTCCGGCGGCGGAGGGTCGCCAGCGTCACTTCGAGCGTCGGGCCGCGCCGCTTCGCGCCGAGGAGGTGGACCTCGTCGACGACGACGCAGGCGAGCTCGTCGACCCAGGAGGCGCCGTTGCGGATCGCGGAGTCGACCTTCTCGCTCGTGGCGACCACCACGTCGTTGCCGGCGAGCGCCTCGCCGGTCGCGTCGAAGTCGCCGGTGGAGATGCCCACGTCGACGCCGGGCAGCGCCGCGAACGTCTCGTACTTCTCGCGGGCGAGCGCGCGGAGCGGACAGACGTACAGGCCGGGGCCGCCGGCCGTCAACAGCGCGAGCTGGGCGACGAACGTCTTGCCCGACGCGGTCGGTACCGCCGCGACGACATCGGCCCCCTCGCAGACGCCCGCGTCGACCGCCGCGCGCTGGGGCGGGTACAGCTCGCGCACGCCCCGATCGGCGAAGTGGTCGACGACGGGCTGAGACAGCGGCAGGTCCCGGACGCGCATGTACCGCTCGTTCGGCGGGACCGGTGATAAAGAGTCGGCGGAATCCCCCTCGGCCGCCGCGGGTTACGCGTCGGCGTCGAAGTCCTGAAAGAGCTTCTCGTAGTCCTCGTCGTCGCTCGCGACCGCGTCGCGCGACTCGTCGGCCCGCTCGCGCAGCTCCTCGATCCGGTCGGTGAGGCGCTGGTACTCCTCGTTGTCGGCGAGGTCGTTGGCGCTCTTCTCGGACTCCAGCATCGCTTTCTTCGAGGTCAACGAGAACAGCTCCTGGACCTCCGAGTCGTACTCTCCGCGCCGCAGGAGCCCCTCGACGGTCTCGCGGAGCGTGTCGCTCGTGACGGGCTTGACGAGGTAGTCGTCGAACCCCATCTCCAGGATGTCGAAGTCGGGCTCGACGGCGGTGACCATCGCGACCCGGCAGTCGATGCCGCGGTCGCGGACGGCGGTGAGGACCTCGTCGCCCGAGAGGCCGGGCATCCGGCGGTCGAGGAGGATCGCGTCGACCTCGTTGTCGGCCTCGTCGAGCTGATCGAGCGCCTCGCGGCCGCCGTACGCGGTTCGGACGCGGTACTCGTCGCCGAGCCAGGCGGCGTACAGGTCGGCCAAGTCGGGTTCGTCCTCGACCACGAGGACCAGCGGCGGTTGCTCACTCATGGGTGACGGGAGCGAGGGGGTGTTCGCTCACACGTTTCGTCTCGCCGCTGGCTATATTAAAATACCTCTTCGACGCTGGGGTCGATCGGCGGCGCGGCCGGTCGCGACTCCGTCCGGTCCGGCCTCGGAGCCGGTCTCGCCCGCCGCGCGGCCTCCGCGGTTACTCGCCCGGGCTGTAGTTGGGCGCCTCGTCGGTGATCATCACGTCGTGCGGATGGCTCTCGCTCTGTCCCGCCGAGGAGACGCGGACGAACTCCGCGCGCTCGTGGAGGTCGGGGACGGTCGCGGCGCCGACGTACCCCATCCCGGAGCGCATCCCGCCGGTGAGCTGGTGGAGCTCGGAGGCGAGGCTCCCCTTGTACGGCGTCGCGGCCTCGACGCCCTCCGGGACGAACTCCTCGTCCTCGTCCTCCTCCTTGAGGTAGCGGTCGCCGCCGCCCGACTTCATGGCGCCGACGGAGCCCATCCCGCGGTACTGCTTGTACTTCTTCCCCTGCATCGTGATGACGCGGCCGGGCGCCTCGTCGGTGCCGGCGAAGTACGAGCCGAGCATCACCGCGTCCGCGCCCGCCGCGATGGCCTTGATCGCGTCGCCGGAGTAGCGGATGCCCCCGTCCGCGATGACGGGCACGTCGTGCTCGGCCGCGACGTCCGCGACCTCCGCGACCGCGGTCATCTGCGGCATCCCCGCGCCGCTGACGACGCGCGTGGTACAGATCGACCCGGGGCCGATTCCCACCTTCAGGCCGTCGGCGAAGTCGACCGCCGCCTCGGCGGCCTCGCGCGTCCCGACGTTGCCGACGACCACGTCGGCGTCGACGGTCGCTTTGATCGCCTCCGCGGAGTCCAAGACGTTGAGGTTGTGCGCGTGGGCGCAGTCGATGAAGATGACGTCGACGCCGGCCTCGTCGGCCGCGACGGCGCGCTCCTCCTCGAAGGGGCCGACGGCGACGCCGGCGAGCAGGCGGCCGCGCTCGTCGCGGGCGGCCTCCTCGTGTTCGCGGCGCTGTAAGATTCCCTGCATCGTCACCAGGCCGACGAGCCGCTCGTCGCCGTCGACGATGGGGACGCGCTCGATCTTGTGGTCGTACATCAGTTCGAGCGCCTCTCGCGCGTCCACGTCCTCCGGCGCGGTGATGACTTCGTCGGTCATCGCCTCGCGGACGGCGTCGTCCTCGCCGACCTCCAGGTACGGGCGGATGTCGGTGCCGGAGATGATCCCGAGGACGGTGTCGTCCTCGGCGACGACGGGCGCGCCCGAGACGCCCTGCCGCTCCATCACCGCGTCGGCCTCGCGGACGGTGTCGTCGGGCGAGACGGTGACGACGTTCTCACGGCGGATGACGAGCTCGTGGGCGCGCTTGACGCGCTCGACCTCCGCGGCGGTCTCCTCGACGGTCATGTTGCGGTGGAGGACGCCGAGCCCCCCCTCGCGGGCCATCGCGATGGCGAGGTCGCTCTCCGTGACGGTGTCCATCGCCGCAGACAGGACGGGAACGGTGAGTTCGACGTTCTTCGACACGCGGGTGGAGAGGTCCGCGTCGTCGGGCTCGACGCGGCTCTCCTTCGGTCGGAGCAGCACGTCGTCGAACGTCAGCGCTTCCGGAACATCGAGCTTCGCCGAGAACCGGCCAGAATCTGTCGCCATATAATCCGTCACAAGCGCCCGATGAAAAGCGTTGCGAGACGGCACGGACGTGGTGGTTGCTCACAATCAAATCCACGTTATATACAGAATCGTGCCTATTTCGGTGGATTCGGCTGCGACCGCTGTCGGATCGGAGGCGGTGACCGCGATCGTTCGGTCCGCCCGACAGCCACGGTTCGGGAACCGAGAGATGATCGGTGATGATCGGGGAACGTCGACGTATCGTCATCGAAGCGCTACCATCGCCGTCGAATCATCGTGTCGTGCGGACACGTCTCACACAACCTTTAACGCGACCAAAACTCATATATTAGGTATGGACTCCGACAGTCCCGTGAACGCGCGCATCGCCGGCCAGCCGAACGCCGCTCTCGGCGCCCGCTTTACAGCCGGCAATCCGCGCAAATCCTTTACATGGGCTCGTCGGACCCTTCGCGGCGTGGACTCCGCGTGCTGGTCCTCAGACCATCGCGAGTCGCACGCGTCCCACCGCCACCCCGTCGGTCAGGGCTATCGTCCCTAAATGAGCACCTCACGCCACCCGGTCGCCCTGCGGCTCGAACAGCAGGTCGGGAGCGCGACGAAGCTGCTCGCGACGGTCATGGCCCTGCCGCTCGTCGACGGCATCTTCCCCGCGCTCGTCGTCGCCGGCGTCCTCGGATCAGCCACCGGCGTCGTCGAGACCGGCATCCTCATCTTCGGCGGCTCCGCGACCGCCGCGGTGATCCTCGCCGAGATGGACGGCTCGCGGCGGGAGATGGCGACCTCCGTGCTGCTGATCGGCGCGGTCATCATCCCGGTCGCAGCCGTCGAGGCCGCCCTCGCGCCGACCCTCCAGGGGCTCCTCGACCTGTCCGTCTTCGAGCGGTTCGCGGGGCTCGTCATCCTGACCATCGCCGCCAAGACCGCCAGTTCGGAGGTCGGCGAGTTCCTGCCGAGCCCCGGCGTCATCATCGGTCTGGGTCTCGTCGCGAGCTTCGACCCGTCCGGATTCGCCGTCGAGACCTCGACCGAGTACGTGGTCAACGGCACCGCGGCCGCCGCCGTGGGCGTGGCGTTCGCGCTGTCGATCGCGCTGCTCTCGCCGCACCTCCGCGGCCGCGTCGACATCGACCGGTTCCGGTTCGGCTCCGCGGTCGCGCTGGGCGTGCTCGCCCTACCGATCCTGCTCGGCCCGTTCGACCTCATGCAGACGGACGCGCCCATCGCGCTCGCGGTGCTGGCGGTGACGACCCTGTTCGCGTACGACCCGAGTGCGGACGGCGAGGCGAGCGTCGCCGGCGACGACGCGCCCGACGACGACGCGCCGACGAGCGACCCCTCCGAGTCGGACGAGGGCGACGCGGCCGACGTCGGCGGGGAGTCGGACGCGGAGGCCCCGAGCGATCCGCCGCTCGACGCCCCGCCGGAGGGCCCATCGACCATCGTCGACGACGACGTCGCCGTCCTCGCGAACGGGGGCGACGGGCGAGAGACCGACGACGACGGCGCGGACCCGTTCGCGGACGACGACTCCCGCGCGCCGTGGCTGTGACCGGCGGGTAGCCGCCCGCGGACGGCCGCCCGCCTGAGCGCTTCTCCCGTCGCTCCGATCGCCGCGCGTGTCGCCGGGGTTTAGGCACTCGGCCCCGAACGACCGGTATGTCGAACCGCGTCGTTCAGGGGCGGATGGTGACGCCTGAAAAGCTCGCAGAGCTGGTCGAAGGGGAGCCGGTGCTGGAGGCCGAGTCGATCACCGACGCCGACCGCGACTGCCCGGACTGCGGCGGCGACGTCATCTCGGTCGGATACATGCCGAGCGTGACGGAGTTCGTCACCGGCTACAAGTGCCAGGACTGCGACTGGAGCGCCGACGACCGCGACTGAAACGCTCGACCCGACCCACCCGACGAGCGGCGGGACGGGCCGAGGGCGTCCGGAGCGGAAGCTCCCCGCCGTCCCTCGATCGCTCTCGATCGAAACCCCTTTATCTGCGTTTCAGCAAACTGTTGATGCGAGATCACGCGGGGCTGTGGCCAAGCCAGGCATGGCGACTGACTCCAGAGGCTTGCGCCCGGGACGACACTCCAGACTGATATACCGAGCGGCCGACTGATCATCGGTCGTGTTGACGACCCTCTGGAGTTCCGAGGCGCACCGGAGATATCAGTCGATCGGGGGTTCAAATCCCTCCGGCCCCATAGCGGTCTTCACTCTATCTTATCACTTCCGAGAGGTATATATTCGACTAAAAACACCTCCGTCGCTGGAGGTGTTCTCGCGTGAGCCTCGGTTACACCGGCTCGTTCACCGCCGAGAAGGACCGCGAGTTCTTCTGTGACACCTGCGGCGCCCGCTGTACTCGGAGTATCAACGCCGACCTCGAGTACGGTCACCTCGTCGGGTGTCCGCACCGTCCCGACCAGTTCACGACAGGCACCGCGGACGGCTCGTACAAGTACACGCCCGACGACACGGACGCCGACACCGACGGGGGTGCGTCCGCGTGAGCGACGACGATCTCGGTCACGCGAGTTCGGTCTCGGAACAGCTCCGAGTTGCTGAGGAGAACGGGAACCTTCCCGGCGAGGACGACCTGAAGGAGAGCGACGAGGAGGTGGACGATGTCGAGTGAGGTGCGCTCGGCTCCGGGCGTCGGCCACGTTGGGCCGCTCCTCGTGGCCCGCTGTACCGGTTGCGAGAAGACCTCGAAGAAGCGAACGACGGAGATTGTCGGTGACCGGTCGAGCGGATCGTTCCAGCACGTGTGTCACACTTGCCAGCTGGTCACCTGGTGGAACATT